>JANRKI010000082.1:0-5781 GCA_033763535.1 Fimbriimonadaceae bacterium
TCCGATTCCGCCCGTTCGCGCTCCATTTGCAGAATCTTCGCCTTGAGCACCGCCATCGCCTTGAGCTTGTTTTGCTGTTGGCTCCGTTCGTCCTGACACGTGCTGACGAGGCCAGTGGGGCGGTGGACGATGCGGATGGCGGTTTCGTTTTTCTGCATGTGCTGGCCACCGGCCGAGCTGGATCGGAAGGTGGAAATCTCGAGATCTTTCGCGTCGATGTCGACTTCCACATCCTCGGCCTCCGGCAGTACGGCCACGGTGACGGTGCTCGTGTGGATTCGGCCCTGGCTCTCGGTGGCGGGGACGCGTTGCACACGGTGGACGCCCGACTCGTGTTTGAGTTGGCTGTAGGCGCCGTCGGCCTGCACGTTGAAGACGACTTTGTCAAGCCCGCCGAGTCCCGATTCTTCGTGTTCGACGACTTCGACTTTCCACCGGCGGCGTTCGGCCCAGCGCGAGTACATACGGAAGAGTTCGTTGGCGAAGAGGGCGGCCTCGTCACCGCCGGCGGCGGGCCGAATCTCTACAATGACCGGCTTATCGTCCAGCGGGTCCTTGGGAATCATCATCAGCCGGAGCCGATTTTCGAGGTCGGCGATTTGGGCCTTCAGAGGTTCCAGTTCGGCCTGGGCGAGTTCGCGCATTTCCGGATCGGAGAGGAGGCTCTCGGCGTCGGCGAGGTCTCGCAGGGCGCGTTGGTATTCGCGCGTGGCCAGCACGATGGGCTCAAGCTCCGAACGGAGTTTGCCGAGGCGTTGAATTTCTTTCGGGTTCGAGGCGATGGCCGGGTTGTGAAAGTCGGCTTCAATCGCTTCGAACCGTCGCTCGATTTCGAGAAGCTTGTCCAGCATGCGGTCGCAACATCGCAGTGTACCGATTCGCGTTTCGGCGGGCGCGGGCCGATCGGGTCATCGTTCCCACATGCGGAACGAGGTGGCGAGCATCGCGTTTCGCACCTGTTTCAAAGCGTTCTGCCGGAACTCTTGGACCCCGATGCCGAGGTGGGCGGCGTCCTCTTCGGTCAGGGTGACGAGCGGGCGTCGTCGGCCGGTGAGGGTGCCGTCGGCCGTCATCACGAGTTCGAAGGCCTGCGGCGACGAGTCGAAGAACTCGTTGAGGGCTTGGGCGGCGGCGTCTCCGCGGGAAAGAGCCTCGTTACCGGCGAGGTTGAACAGCTTTCGCTTGCCCATTTTGAGGAGCACGGTGTCCTTTTCGCCCGGTTCGATGACGACGCGCAGGGAGATACTGACGCGGCTCCGGCGGACGGGGACGCCACGCTCGGCCATGTAAGTGGTGATCGCGTCGGCGCGTTGCCGGCCGGGCGGGTGGGTTCGGTAGATCCCGAGGTCCTCCGGCATCATGCGCTCCATCGCGGCAAGACGCTCCATAAAGGTGAGGAGGCCGGTGACGTCGTATTTCGACCGCAGCATGTATTGCATCGCGGCGTAATCAGCGGACTGTTCGGCCTCGACGCTCCAACCATTGGTAAGGGCGGTGCCGACACCTTGGCCAATGATGAACGGGGCCGGGTTGGCGGTGAGGATGCCGAGGATGATGAGCGGCAGGGTGAGGACGTTGAACTTGCTCGCACGGCGCTGCAACACGATGACGTGACGTTGGGCGGCGTGCGCGATCTCGTGGGCCAGTACGCCGGCGATTTCGTCGTCGCTCTCGGCGGTTTTCATGAGCCCTTCGAACACGTAGATGAATCCGCCGGGGATGGAGAACGCGTTGACATCGTCGCCTTCGATGAGCTTGATCTGGTATTCGAAGCGGGCGGGGAGGGGATCGCCCCAGGACACCTTGACCGGCGTACGGTTGGCGATCGGAACGAGTTCTTTCGAGATGCGCTCGAGTCGCTTGCTCAGGTCGACGTCACCGGAAATCTTGTACTGACGTTCGGTTTCCGCGCTGTACTTGCTGCCGAGTTCGCGATCGCTATCGAGGTCTTTTTGGCGTGCCGGAGAGATGTAGAGGGGTTCTTCCGGCGGGGTGGCGGGTTTCGGGTCGTCACGCGTGGGCAGTCCACGGTACTCGGCGTCGCGCCACGCCCAATCCGCCACCGGAACCTCGTGGTGGGCCGGCGGGGTGGTCGCAATGGCGAGACTGAGGGCGAGCGCGGTGGTCATTCGTTTTCGGGCGGGCGCGGGGTGCCATCGTCGTTCAGCAGGACCGGGCGATCTCGGTCTCGGTTCACGACGCAGAGGATGCCGAATGGTTCGGCGTGGGGATTACGGAACTGGTGCGGCACATGGGGTTGGACGTGCACCACGTCGCCTTCTTTCACCGGGGCCCAGGTCTGGCCGAGTTGGGCCTCGCCCGCACCGCGGAGCACGACCACCACGTGCTCGTGCGCGTGCCGTTCGTAGGAGGTGTAGCCGTGCGGGGCAATCTCGAAATAGCGCGTTTCGAACGCGGTCTGGCTTTCGGGTGCGAGCAAGCGTCGTGAGACGGCGACCCACGTGCCGGGCTCATCCTTGTAGGTGGTTCGCTCCAACTGCGGATAGGCGAAGTCGGCCGATCGGTAGATCATGCTGCACCTCTACTGGCGCGGTTGTCAGAGAGGCGATCGGTCGCGTCGCCGAAAATCACCATCGGCTTCAGAATGCGCATGTCGCGCATCGCGACGTATGCGTCCGGGAGTTCATCGAGGGCGATTTGGTGCGTGACGACGTTGCGGGCGGAGACGATTCCTGCGCGGAGCCAGCGCAAGGCCTGCACGCAATCGGGCGGGCCGGCGGAGTAGCACTGGACGACGTTCACCTCCTTAAAGTACGCCAACTGAGGAATTTCCAGTGCCGTATCGGGAGCTAAGGGGGCAAACATTGCAATCGTGCCTCCCGGACGGACGGCGGTCAGCGCGGCATGGAACGCGGCTTGCGAACCTGGGCACACGTAGACGGTGTCAAAGGCGTCCGGTTCGGGCGCTTCGGTCCGGGCGTGGTGTCCGTTCCGAACGGCATGTTCCACGCGGTCGGGGTGGAGGTCGATGCCGACTGCGCCGGGCAACACGTGCATGAACAGTTGACCCATGAACCCGAGGCCGATGACGAGGCAGTCGGCACCGGGAGGGGCGAGTCGGATGGCCTTGGCGACGCACGCGAGCGGCTCGATCAGGGCGGCATCCGCCGGATGGAGGTCGTCTACGGCGTGGCAGTCCGAGAGGTTTTCGGCCGCAACGGCGAAGTATTCGGCCATGCCGCCGGGTTGCAATCGGGTGGACTTCCATTGCGGGCACTGAACGTACTGCCGGCGCGCGCAGTGATCGCACCGCAGGCACGGCGCGTGGTGATGCGGGAAGACCCGCGTGCCAGTTGGGAACGCGGTGCAATCGCTGGCGACCACGATGCCCGCGACTTCGTGTCCCAAGACGTGCGGCAGTTTGCGGTCCATGTACCACGCCATGAGTTCGCCGCTGCATAGGCCGCAAGCTTCCGTGCGCACGATGAGGCCGCCGGGCGGAAGCGTGGGCGTCGGTTCGGTGACGATCTCGACGCGCCCGCCGCCCACGTACCGGGCGAGCCGGTTGTCGGCGGGGATGGTCACGGCTGGATCACCGCCTTGAGGCCGATCCCTGCGTTCAGTTCGGCAAAGATTTCGGGGAGTTCGTCGAGCGAGGCGGTCCGCGTCAAGAGCGGCGACAGATCGGTATCGGGATGCAAGAGCCATTCGCGGGCCAAGCGAACGGCGCGGGTGCCGAAATGGAACGGTGACAGCAGCGTGATCTGATCGTAATGCAACCGACCGGTATCGAACGTGACGGTCGTGCCGCTGGCGCATCCGCCGAACAGCATGACCGTGCCGCCGCGACGCGGGAATCGCACCGACTGCTCCCAGACTTCGGGCATGCCGGTGCACTCGATGACGACATCAAAGTCCGGGCGCGGCGCGGTCAGCAGGTCGGCGTAAGGAACGGTTTGGGCGCCGAGGGCAGCCCCGACCTCCAATCGGGCGGGGTTTCGGCCGGCGAGGGTGACGGACGCGACACCGTGACGTCGCAGGGCGGTGACAAACATCAGCCCGATCGCGCCGGGGCCGATGACGAGCGCGCGGACATCTCCCGCCGGTCGAAATGCGTCGGCTCGCTGCAGTTCCAGCATTCCCTGGGCGACGCAGGCAAACGGTTCCAGCAGGCTGGCGACGGCGTAGTCAAGGCCGTCGGGTTTCGGGAAAACGTTGAGCCGTGCGATGCGGGCGGGGATCAGCAACTGCTCGGCGTACGCCCCCAAGACCTTGGTGGCCATGATGCTTTCGCACAGATTCTCCTGGTCGGCGCGGCACCACCGGCAGGCTTGGCAGGGGGCCGAGTGCACGCCCATGACCGGTTGCCCGACGGCGAACGGGGCACCATCGCCCGTGGCGATGACGTCGCCGCTGTACTCGTGCCCGAAGGCACCCGGCATCGGGATTTGCGGATGACCCCGTCGCCAGGCCTTGAGGTCGGTGCCGCAGGTGGTCGCGGCGCGCACGCGGATAAGGAGTTCGCCCGGACCGGGCCGCGGCGCGTCACACGACTCGATCCGGAGATCACCCGGGGCGTGGAGGATGGCGGCGCGCATGTGGCATTGATGATGGCACGGCGGACAGCCGATGCCGGTACATTTTCGAGGTGCCCACCGTTGAAGTCACGATTTGGATTGACGCTCCGCTGGATCGCGTGTACGCGATCGCGAAAGATTCGGAGCGGTATCCGGACTACATGGCGGAGGTGCAGAGCGTGACGGTGGTGGAGCGCGAGGGCGGGCGGGTCGTCAGCGATTGGCTCGGCATCGTGCCGAAGTTCGGCCTCAAGATCCGTTGGCGGCAAGAGGAGCAGTGGGACGATGCGACCACGTCCTCGAATTTTCGGCAGGTCAAGGGCGACTACGACCAGTTGGAGGGGAGTTGGCGGTTCCGCGAGGAGCGCGGCGGCACCCGGTTTGACCAGTCGATCACCTACGTGTACAACGTGCCGACTTTGGGACCTTTGGTGAAAGGGGTGATCCATAAGATTGTCGTTCAGAACGTGGAATCGGTCGCGGCGGCGATCAAACAGCGGGCCGAACGCGGCGCTTAAATTCTGCGGAACCTTTCTTGCGAAAGTGAGGTCTTGTTATGCGTGGATGGTCGGGACGACTAGGCGACTAGTACCGCACCGCATCATTCCGCGAGCATCAATTCTCCGGTCTTCATTGGCCGGAGCCTATCTGGTTAGTCTGTCTTTTCGAGTTGAAAGACTTCGAAATGGTTTCGCTTCATCAGCGGCCTAAGTGCGAGCGATTTGCGCGCAAACTGGGCCGCGTCTTCTTGCGTAAGCCGCCCGACCCGCGTGAAAATGAGCACCGGGATCGGGCCGCGGGCGAGTTCGGCCGGAGACTCGACATCGCGGGCATCCCGATCGAGATACAGCCGGAGCGAGGGCAGCGACGTCTCGCGCAGTTGGGTGCCGCCGGTTCCCCGATCCCGTTCGCGGCGGCCGATTTGGTACAAAGCGACCGGCTCAGGGCGTCCGTTCACGGTTCGGATCAGCGCGTGGGCCTCGGTTTGGCCGAGTTGTTGGGCGATCGCCGGGAACCCGAGATTGGTGAGAATCGTCATTGCGATACAGGTTCCGATGGCGAGCGGTCGGGCCCACGATCGGTCCCGCAGAGCGCTCGCCATCACGATGGCGAGCGGCGGGAACATCGGCATGATGTAGTGAATGAGCTTGGCCCCGCTGACAGTGAAAAACAAGAACACCACGACGGCCCAAGCGAGCATCGCCCGCAGGAAACGGTCGGATTTCGCCTGCCGCACGGCGGC
>JANRKI010000083.1:0-2152 GCA_033763535.1 Fimbriimonadaceae bacterium
GTACCCGTGATCATTTCCACGTCCGTCATCGTCCGGGATCAAATCACCGGCTTAACCTTCGATAACCACTTGCCGTGGCATTCGGACTACGCTTCGGTCTACAACGCCACTTCGGGCCAGAGCGTGTCCATTAACGAGACATTGCCGGCTCGCCACAAATTGACGGCAAAAAATCGTATTCCGCTTTCTCGCGGTACGGACCAGTGCAGCGAAATGCGACACGGCTACGAGGAATCAACTTCAAATCGACAGAAGTACAAACACGAAGGGTTCGTGCTGGATGTGGTGATCACGCCAATATGATCGTCGCCCTCATTACAAGCCACCTGTTTCAAGCGCAGGCGACCCGCGACGATAGTCGAATTGAGGTGTTTCTGCTCACGGACAATGCCCAGATCCAACGGCGTTATCAGGCGAGTCTGGCTGCCCTTGACAAAACGCAATTCCGAGATGTAAGGAAGAAACTCGAGTCGCAGGGGCTCCGGACGATCCCGCTTCCGGATGGCGCGTTGATCATCGACGACCGCGAGACCGGCAAACTCGCGCGACGGCGCAAGAACCTTGACCGGCTGAAGAAGTGGTTGCCGACCAGCACCGGGCGCTTAATGTCGGTCGGGAAGTTCGATGCATTCAATAGCTTCCTGTTGCCAAGTCAAGTGGGGACGCCGTCAGAGCCCGCACCGGACGGTTTGGTGCACCTATCGTGCAGCACGTCGTACACACTTTCAGACGGAAGCCGCACACTCCAGATTGACACCGACCCCCTGGAAATGCCTCATGAAGCACTGTTCGCATCCCCCGGGCTAAGGAAAGCGAAGACGCCCATTCGGCACGTTCGGGAAAATGCTCCCCCCACTACGCTGTCGCTCGTCGTCCTGGAATCGCGCGAAACGGTGAGAGTTGAACCGGAACTCGGAGCCGTTTTGCTTGAAGCGATTCGTGCGTCAGACCTGAAGGAGTTGGCGCTATTGCAGAAACAGGAAGCGGCTTGGCGAACACAAGTCGGCGCATCGAACGTCGTGGCAAAATCATTTCGCGATCTTTCAAGAACGGAGAAACTGGCGATTGAGTCTCAGATTTTTGGCGTGTACCGTGAACGAGGGTTCAAGTCGGAATCTGAGGCCCGGGCGTTTCTCGTGAACGCAACGATCAGCGATCAACGGCCTATGTTTCAGTGCTCGGTGGCCACGCGGACATCCGCAGGCGAACGCATGATTTTGACCGTGAGACAGTGATCCACGACACAACCACCACGCGGATTTCCGCGATTGATTCTCGGGCCGGGCATCCGCTACGCTGACGAGCATGCTCGAAGCCATCGCCGCGATCGTGCTGACCCGGCCGTCGGTAACGATCGAGCCTTACCCGCTTCGAACTTTCGGCATGCGGATGCCTCCGCCGATCAGTCCGCTGGGCACCGCGCCGCTTCCCGACACCTGGGTACGGGTGCCGATGATTTTTCCCGTGGTGGGTACCGTGCGTTGGCAGCGCACTTACAACCAGAACCGGGGCGCCTACCGTCACACCGGAGAAGACCTGTTGGCGCCGAAGTTCTCGCCGGTGGTTGCGCCGTTCGACGGGTTCGTCGCGATCAAGCCGTTCAGTTTTTGGATCTACGGTGACAACGGCTACCGCTGTCTCGGCACCCATATGAACGAAGACACGCCGGGTACTAACGACGACGCCGGAAACCCCGACTTTATGTTTGCACCCGGACTGCGCACCGGGGACCGCGTGGTGGCCGGGCAGCTCATCGGCTACGTGGGCGACAGCACCAACGCGACCGCACCGCATCTCCATTTCGAACTCCACGGCCCGCAGGGGGTCATCAGCCCGCGACCGAGCCTCAAGTACGCCCAGCGGATAGCGCGACCGTTCGCCGCACTGGCGCTGCCCGATCGGGTTCCGCCGGTGGGCCAGGTTCGGTACGACGGCGAGCTCCGGCGGGTGGATGCGGACGTGCGCGTGCTGACCCTGCTGCTGACGGCAAA
The DNA here is from genome assembly GCA_033763535.1 of Fimbriimonadaceae bacterium. GTDB lineage: Bacteria > Armatimonadota > Fimbriimonadia > Fimbriimonadales > Fimbriimonadaceae > Fimbriimonas. The sequence goes on from JANRKI010000083.1 coordinate 1,992, forward strand.
GAAGTTTGCCCGGGGGCCGGCGATCGCCGTCGCGAAGCCGAGCTACTTTCGGGTGCGCCTGCCCGAAGAGCTCTGGGCCGAGTGGGAACTGCGAAGTCCGGATGCGGTGAGCACGCGGCTCGCGGTGTGGGTCATCGAGGGGACCGACCGCGATACGCGAA
>JANRKI010000084.1:0-6574 GCA_033763535.1 Fimbriimonadaceae bacterium
TGGCCGAGGCCGTCGCTGAGTTGAAGACGTTCGACCCACGACTGGAGGGTCTGACGTCGGCAACCTTGTCCGAGGTCGAAGGCATGGCATCGCGACGCACGGAGGTCGAACGCTCCGTGGACGAGCGACGCCTGGAACTCGCGCGCTGGGCACCGCGATCAACTTCGTCGGAGACGGACTTGACCGGCGCGGACCCGGCGGCCTTCGATGACGTGGCGTTCGACCGGCTCCGGCAACGAGTCCTCGCGTTCGGGGAGGCGGAGCGGGAGGAGGAGGAGGCCCGCACGCGGTTCGCCGAGGCAGACGCGGAGCGCCAAAACCGGCGGCGGGCTCTGGTGGGCGAAGCGACCGGCGAGACGCCGACGCCGGCGGATTGGGACCGGGTGTTCGAACTCCTTTCCGAACGATTGAAGCTTCAGGCCACCGCCGAGGCCGCCCGCGAGCTTGCCGAGGACACCCGCCCGTGGCTGGCCACGCCCGCGGACGCCGTGAGCCGCGAGACCGCCGAGCGGCGACTGGCGGAACTTTGGCGGTACTTGGCCGCACCCGGTGAAACGGTCGACCTTGAGACGTTTCGGCGGCAGCGGATGATGGCGGCGGTAGGAGTCGGGATCGTTGGCGTCGTAGGCGCGCTCGGGGTTTGGCTCTTCCCCGCCGCCGGGTTTGCGATCGTGACGGTGGCGGCGGTCGCAAGCGTCGCCTGGGTTTGGTTTCTTCTGCGCGAGTTGCCGGTGATTCCGGACGCTCGCGTGAAGCCGGAAGTTCTGTCCGGAGAAGCCGGCGATGTTGTGCGCATCGGGACGGCGGAAGTGGAGCGATTGGTCCAGGCGAATGTCGCGGACACGCTCCGGCCGATTCGCGGAAAGCTCGACATGCGGGCCGATACGCGAGGGCGCGATCTTGCCAAGCATGAGGGCGAGGCGCGCGAGGCGTCGCCGTTCGTCGACCTCGCGCAAGCCGCCCGCGCTCAGGCCAAGGCCCGGTGGGAAGAAAGTGCCGTGGCCGCCGATCGCGCGGAAGCGGCACTCAACGCCGCCGCGTTGCACCTGCGCGACACTCGGGCGGCGGTCGCGATCGAACTCGCGCGCGTCGGGTTGCCGCCCGCAGCGGATGCCGCCTCCGCGACCGCTGAACTTCACCGGCTGGAAAAGTTCTTGGCCGCACGCCGCGATTTGGCGAACGCGGAGCGCGAGCAGGTCCGGTCGGCCCAGGCGCTCGACAACCGGCTCGCATCCCTCGGGGTCGCGTCGGTAGATGAGCTTCGAGAGCTGGATCGGCAGCGCGCGGCGTTCAGCACCGCGCAAGACCGCCACCGGACGGCCCGCGCCACCGCTGCCAGCAGTCGTCGCCAACTGACCCTTCGCGAGTTGCCCGTGATCGAGTCGCCTTCGGCCGAACAGGTCGCCGAGTGGGAGCGGTCCGTCGCCGAGAAGACGGTGCTGGAGGCCAAGCGCGACGCCGAGATCCACGAGATCGCGAGGTTGCAAACCGAAGTAAAGCGCTACTCCGACCCGGCGCAGTTGGAACAGCTCCGGGCCGCGGTGGACAACGCGCAGGCGCAATTTGATTCTTTGGCGGTCGCGATGGCCCGACAAACGATTCAGCAACGTTTCGCCGAGCTGATCAATCGGCGGGTGCGCGAGCTGAACAAGCCGAAGACGGTCATCGAGGCGGAGCGGCTCTTCAAGCGGATCACGCGGGATCGGTACGAGCTTCGCGCCGACGCCGAGCCGCTGACGGTTTACGATCGGGTGGAGCGCTCGGAAAAGCAGATCATGCAGCTGAGTAGCGGCACGGCGATCCAGCTGTACCTGGCGGTACGAGTCGGCACCCTGGCGGTGGATGAGGCGGCCCTGGGCGGATTCCGGGCGCCGCTGATTTTGGACGAGCTGTTGGCGACCGCCGATCCGGAGCGCGGCGAGGCGATCGGCCAGGCATTGCAAGTGATCGCCCAAGACCGGCAGGTGATCTACTTTACGCCGACCGCGCACGAGCAGGAGTGGTTTGGCCCGTCCGCCGAACACGTGCGGTTATCGCCGATCTCGCGCATCGTACGCGCGACCGTCCCGCCGGTAACGGACGCGGTGGTGGCCCCGGACGCGGGCGAACCTTACGAAGCGTACGCCGAGCGCGTCGGACGAAGGCCGGTGGATCCGTATGCCGGAATCGCGGCGGTGGACCCGGGCTGGCTGCTCACCGAGCCGGACGCGCTCTACCGGGCCCGATTGGCGGGCGCGGATTACTGGGATGCGTACGCCTCCGACGGTGCGGAGTTACCGGCGGACGTTCGGCTGCGGGCCGACGCGCTGCGAGAAGCGCTCGAGCTGTGGAAGATCGGGCGGCCGACCGCGCCGATTCCGGACCACCTGATTCAGAAGGAGATGGGCGCACGCGCGGAGCAACTGTGGTCGATTTGGCAGCAGAGCGATTTCCGCCCCGAGCGGTTTGAGTCGTTGGCAAAATCGGCCGGAATGAAGCGACTCGCGGGCGTGATCGAGAAACTGACCGAGCTCGGCGCGTTGAGCACGGAGCCACCGCTTCCGCCGGAGGAGATGCGACGTCGGATCATCTCCGCGCTGCCGGCCGAGGACCTGCGGGCCGCTCGCCGGGCTGCGGAGCACGCGATTGCCGTCCTCGGGATTCCCGCGGAGCCGACTCCGCCGGAGCCGGCGGCGCTAGAGGAGTACCCCGGCCTGCCGTTCGACGGCGGCGCCGATGAGTCCGGTGAATAGCGGCGCCGGTCGATTCGGGCGGCTCTTGAACTCCGGGTGAGCCTGCGTGGCGAGGAAAAACGGATGGTCGGGCAGTTCGATCATCTCCACCAACCGGTAATCCGGCGAGACGCCGCTAATCACCATGCCGTGCTCCTGAAGTTTTTCGCGGAAGTCGTTGTTGACCTCGTACCGGTGGCGATGCCGCTCGCTGATACGGGTCGTTCCGTACAGTTCGAACGCGCGGGTGCCGTGCGAAAGGTTACATTCGAACGAACCGAGCCGCATGCTCGCGCCTTTCTCTTGCACACCCTTCTGTTCGGGCAAGAGGTGGATGACGGGATACGGCGCGTTCGGGTTGACCTCCTCGCTATTCGCACCGCCGAGTCCGCAGACGTTCCGTGCGAACTCGATGACCGCCATCTGGAGCCCGAGGCAGATACCGAGGAACGGGAGTCCATTTTCGCGGGCGTACCGAATGGCCTCAATTTTGCCTTCGATTCCCCGCTCGCCAAAGCCCGGTGCGACGACCATGCCATCGACATCGTACAGCAGTTCGGCGACCGGCCGACCGGTTTCGAGGGAGTCACTTTCGATCCATTCGATCTCAACGCGTGATTCGTACGGGATGCCGGCGTGGATCAGTGCCTCGGCGATGGATTTGTACGCGTCGCCGTTCGACGTGTACTTTCCAACGACGGCGATGCGCACGCGAATCACCGGATTCTTGAGCGTTTTGACGAGCGTGTGCCATTCGCTCAGATCGGCGGGGCGCGCCTCCAGGCCGAGGCGTCGTACGACCTGATCGCCAAGACCAGCCTCGTCGTAGATCAGCGGAATTTCGTAAATGGTGGCGGCGGTGCGGCTCTCGATGACCGCCTGCGGGGACACGCCGCAGAACAGGCTGATTTTCTCCCGTACGTCATCGGGCAACGGAACCTCGGTCCGGCAGACCAGGAGATCGGGCGCGATGCCGATGGCGCGCAACCGCTCGACGCTGTGCTGGGTTGGCTTGGTCTTCACTTCGCCCCACGGCGCGATGGTGGGGACCAACGTCACGTGGACGTACATCACGTTTTCCGCGCCGACGTCGGTGCGCATCTGGCGAATCGCCTCGAGAAACGGCAGGGATTCGATATCGCCGACGGTTCCGCCGATCTCCGCGATGACGACATCGGCCTCGTGCTGGGCCCCGAGATCGACCATGCGCCGCTTAATCTCGTTGGTCACGTGCGGAATCACCTGCACGGTGCCGCCAAGGTAGTCGCCCCGACGTTCGCGCGCGATGACCTCGCTGTACACCTTGCCCGTCGTGACGGAACTTCCTTCCGAACAGTTGACATCCATGAACCGCTCGTAATGGCCGAGGTCGAGGTCGGTTTCGGCCCCGTCTTCGGTCACAAACACTTCGCCGTGCTGGTACGGGTTCATGGTGCCGGCGTCGACATTGATGTACGGGTCGAGCTTGACGGGCGCAACGGTGTAGCCGCGACTCCGAAGCAATCTTCCCAGACTGGCGGTCGTGATCCCCTTGCCGATCGAGCTCACGACGCCGCCCGTGACGAAGATGTATTTGGTTTCGCGCATTTCGGTTCCGAACCTGAGGTCAAAACCTGTGCCGCCGGAGAGCGCGACTTCCGCCCTGAGGTGCGCGCGCTGGCAGTGGGTTTTGCAGATGATACACCGCGCGCCGATTCCGGATGAGGGAAACTACACGGCGTGGATTATCGACGCACCTACGTTCGCGACCTGTTTCACCTCGCTCCGGGCACCGATGCGGAGGCGTACGGGTGGGTGAAAACACGCCGCGATAGCAAGGGCGTGTCGTTTGTGCAACTCAGCGACGGCTCGTGCTTTAAGGATTTGCAGGTCGTGATTCCGGCCGACACCCTGGATGCGGAGAGTCTGAAACTGGTCACGACCGGCGCATGCGTCAAGTTCGTCGGCACGATCGTGGCGTCTCCGGCGGCGGGCCAAGCGGTGGAGTTGCAAGCATCGGGCGTCACCGTGTTCGGCGCGGCCGATCCCACGACGTACCCCTTGCAGAAGAAGGGGGCGTCATTCGAGTTTCTGCGGGAGATCGCTCACCTGCGGGCGCGCGGCAACACGTTCGGCGCGGTGTTTCGGGTTCGGGCGCAGGCGGCGCAGGCCATCCACGGCTTCTTTGCGAAGCGCGGATTCCACTTCATCCAGACCCCCATCATCACCGCCAGCGATGCGGAAGGGGCCGGCGCGATGTTTCAGGTGACGACCGCGGTGGATGTGACCGCACCGCTGGAAGCTCCCGACGGACATTTTGCGTACCGGCTGAACACCGCGAATCCGCAGGACGACTTCTTCGGCAAGCCGGCGTACCTCACGGTCAGCGGTCAGCTCGAGGCGGAGACTTTGGCGCTCGGCATGACAAACGTGTACACCTTCGGGCCGACCTTCCGCGCGGAGAACTCCTCGACCAGCCGCCACCTCGCCGAGTTTTGGATGGTGGAGCCGGAGATGGCCTTCTGCGATTTGGAGGGTGACATGAACCTCGCGGAGGAGTTCCTGAAGGAGGTTATCGGCCACCTGCTCGACTTTTCGGCCGACGACCTCAGCTTCTTCAATCAGCGGATCGAGCCGAATCTGCTGGAGACGCTGGAGCACGTGGTGACCTCCCCGTTCGAACGGCTGACCTACACGGAGGCGGTGACGATGCTGGAACAAAGCGGAGAAACGTTTGAGTTTCCGGTGGGTTGGGGCATCGATCTGCAGAGCGAGCACGAGCGCTGGCTGACCGAGGTGAAGGTCGGGCGGCCGGTGATACTGACCGACTATCCGAAGGAGATCAAGGCGTTTTACATGCGGCAGAACGGTGACGGCCGAACCGTGCGGGCGATGGACGTACTTGCGCCGCGGATCGGGGAGATCATCGGCGGCTCGCAACGCGAGGAGCGGCTGGATGTTCTGGAAGCGCGCATTCGCGAGGCGGAACTGCCGATGGAACCTTATTGGTGGTACTTGGACCTGCGGCGGTTCGGCTCGGCCCCGCACGCCGGGTTCGGGCTGGGCTTCGAGCGGCTGCTGATGTACGTCACGGGCATGAAGAACATCCGCGATGTGATTCCGTTCCACCGGACTCCGGGCCAGGCGGAGTTCTGACGGCCGGCGGGGGACTCTCGCTTGCGAAAGTCCTGATTCCAACTCAGCACTCTGCAGGCGGGACGCCTGCCCCACATCATCTGAAGCCTCTTGGTTCTGAGCACCGAGCGGAGCGGCAGTCCTGTGGCACTGGCGTCTCGCCTGCGAAAGCCCTGATTCCAACTCAGCACTTGGCGGGCGGGATACCTGCTGGACATCAGCTGGACCATTGCTGTCCTGAGCATGTTGCGGCGCAGCAGTCCTGTGGCGCAGGCGTCTCGCCTGCGAAAGACCTGTTTCCAACTCATTACTTGGCAGGCGGGACGCTTGCCCCACATCATCTGAAGCCTCTTGGTTCTGAGCATGTAGCGGCGCAGCAGTCCTGTGGCGCAGGCGTCTCGCCTGCGAAAGCCCCGATTCCAACTCAGCACTTGGCAGGCGGGACGCCTGCCCTACACCCGCAGGCGTCTCGCCTGCGAAAGACCTGTTTCAAACTCACGTCTCGGCAGGCGGGACGCCTGCCCCACATCACCTGGACCCTTTCTGGCCTGAGCATGTAGCGTGAATCTCCCAAGAACAAACTTGCCAACGAACCACCGATGGTTCAAATCATTGATACTCTAGTCGGAGTCATGATCTTCGCCGAGCTTTTCCTACCGCCTGCCCGTGCCGAATGGGTTCCGAGTCACATCGGAGGCGGCGGATACATCCAGCGGGTTGAATTCACCCGCGACCCCCGGGTGCTCTAC
>JANRKI010000085.1:0-80411 GCA_033763535.1 Fimbriimonadaceae bacterium
CGGTAAGCAACGCGGGCGACTTCCGCAAGTTCGCGATCGAAGGGGACAACGATCATGCGGTAATCTTGAATCGTACGTTCGATCGTTTCGGCAACGCTTAACCCGTAACGTTGTTCGGCGACGATGAAGAGTTCAAGATAAGCTGGGGCCGAAATCAGCACGTCACCGGCATGCGTCTTGAGCAGATCGATGAGTCGGTCCGATTCCGGTTCTGCGCGCGCAATCGCGAGGATTGCGGAAGCATCTACGATCATGCCGGTAAGCCCGCATGGTCGTACAAGAAGTCATCGGCGGCGGGTGCGGACGGGATTGGGCTTGCCGCACACCCGTGGAGTCGTTGCAACGCATTCGCGCGGCGCAACTGCACTTGCTCCTCGGTGACGTGGGCGTCGTACACGCTCAGGGCTTCGCGAACCACCGCGGTCATCGACTTACCCGTGCGCTGGGCGAGTTCGCTCGCGAGTTTGTGCACCGCTTCGTCCTTGATGTTGAGACTCATGGTAGAAGTATAGAACACATTTTCTACCGCGCGCCGACAGCTCGCCCGAGGGCAACACGCGGTGTTCGGCGCCTTTCAGGACCGTCGGCGGCAATGCGACCACAAAACATTTTCCTCAACTTAACGTCACCTTAATGTTCGTAGAGGATAACGCGGCTGATGATCGAATCAGCGGGTGCGACACCGATGCCACGGGCGGTACGGGTGCATACGACACGGATTCTTTCCCTCCCAAATACGCGCCACATCACTCGCGGCTTGACCCTGGTCGAATTGCTGGTTGTCATCGCGATCATCGTGGTGGTGACCAGCATTGCTTTCGCGGTGGCGGGAGGCGTGCGCGCGTCGGCGGCCATCAGCAGTTGTACGGCCAACCTCGGGCAGATCGGCAAGGCGGTCGCGCTGTACGCCGCTGACCACGACGACTTTCTGCCGCCCGTCGTGACCGAACAGACGAGTCAACGCGCGACGGGGACGAATACTTGGGTCGACATCGTGGCCGACTCGAAGCGATGGCGCGACTCGCTCATGCGGTACGGGAACGAAGATGCAATCTTCTTTTGTCCGGCCGACCGTTACGCCCGTAAGCCGGAACTCGCGCCGCACAGCGGCGCACATCGATCTCACGAATGGACGAGTTACGAAGTCCTCCATCTTTTTGGCTTCACGATCACGCTCACCGGCATCCCGATGGGTCGCCTGAGCCAGATGCCGCACGACCGCCACTACGTGAGTGATGCCGTGCTCGAGAAGCGGTTTGCCGGCGGCGGGTATCCGTTTGAAACGTCGCACGGTACGCGCGCGGTGCACCTGAAGTTCGATGGAAGCGTGAGGAACGTGTCGCTCCATTGAGGGAACGGCGCACTCGGGCTGCAAACACTTCAGGAGCGCCGTCTGTCAATTCCCCCCTCTCACCTCGAGGCGAGAGGGGGAAACGGAAGGTTACTTGTCCGAAGCGCCTTTGCCGAGTGCCGCTTGGGCCGCCGCCAGGCGGGCAATCGGTACGCGGAACGGCGAGCAGCTCACGTAGTTGAGACCGATCTCGTGGCAGAACGCGACGGAGGTCGGTTCGCCGCCGTGCTCGCCGCAGATGCCGAGTTTGATGTCCGGGCGAACCGTCTTCGCCTTTTCGATCGCCATCTTCATCAGGAGCCCAACGCCGGTGCGGTCGATCGCCTCGAACGGATCGCCCGGCAGAATCTTGTTGGCCACGTACGGCTTCAGGAACTTGTCGCTGTCGTCGCGGCTGTAGCCAAAGGTCATCTGCGTCAGGTCGTTCGTGCCGAAGCTGAAGAATTCGGCTTCGGTGGCGATTTCGTCGGCGGTCAGGGCGCCACGCGGAACTTCGATCATGGTGCCGAACGAGTAAGGAATCGACACGCCTTGTTCAAACTCGACCTGCTTCGCGGTGGCGACCAGGCTTTCCTTCACCACGCGCAGCTCGTTCACGTGTCCGACGAGCGGAATCATGATCTCCGGCACGGCTTGACCGCCCGCCTTGATGACGGCGGCGGCGCCTTCCAAGATCGCCCGGGTTTGCATCTCCACGATCTCCGGGTACACGATGCTGAGTCGGCATCCGCGCAGACCGAGCATCGGGTTGATTTCGTGCATGCTTTCCGCCGCGCGCAGAATCTTTTCCTTCGCGTGCAGCTCCGGAAGCAGCTCTTCCTTGCCGAGTTCGATCTTCGTGCGGAGTGCGCTCACCTGATGGGTGAGCTCCGTCAGCGACGGCAGGAACTCGTGCAGCGGCGGGTCGATGAGGCGAATCGTCGCCGGTCGCCCTTCGAGCGCTTCGAAGATGCCCTTGAAGTCGTCGCGCTGGAACTCCAGCAGTTTGCCGAGGGCCGCCTTGCGCGTCTCCGCGTTGTCGATATCGAGGATCATCTCGACGACGATCGGACGCCGCTCTTCTTCGAAGAACATGTGCTCGGTGCGGCAGAGGCCGATCCCTTCGGCGCCCAACGCGATCGCCTTGCGCGTGTCCTCCGGCGAGTCCGCATTGGTGCGAACCCCCATCGTGCGGTACTCGTCCGCCCAGCCCATGTAGGTGCCGAAGTCGCCGGTAAGCGACGCATCCTGCACCGGAACTTGGCCTTCGATGACTTCGCCCATCGCGCCGTTCAGCGAGATGTAGTCGCCTTCCTTGATGACGCCACCCGCGTAAGTGAACTGGCGATTCTCGGCGTCCACCTTGATCTCGCCGCAGCCGGCCACGGTCGGAATCCCGAAGCCGCGGGCGACCAATGCCGCGTGGCTGGTCATGCCGCCGCGCTCGGTCAGCACGCCCTGAGCCGCGAGCATGCCGGCGAGGTCATCCGGCGAGGTGTCGGCCCGAACGAGGACCACGCGTTGTCCCTGACCGCCTTTGCCAAGCTCGGCCGCGCGGTGCGCGTCGAACACGGCGATTCCGGTGGCGGCACCCGGGCCGGCGGGCAGGCCGCGGGCAATGACGTTGTACTTGGTGCCCGGCGCAATCACCGGCAACAGCACCTGGTTCAGCAGGTCCGGCGCCACGCGGGTCACAGCCTCTTCCTTGGTGATGAGACCTTCGCCCACCATGTCCACCGCGATCTTGACGGCGGCGGTACCGGTGCGCTTGCCACTTCGGCACTGCAGGATGTACAGCTTGTTCCGTTCGATTGTGAACTCGATGTCCTGCATATCCTTGTAGTGCGACTCGAGGATCTTGCAGGTGCGGTCGAACTCGGCGTAGATCTCCGGGTTGCTCTTTTCGAGTTCCGAAATCGGCATCGGGGTGCGGACGCCGGCCACGACGTCTTCGCCCTGAGCGTTCATCAGGTACTCGCCGAAGACGACGTTTTCACCGGTGCTGGCGTTGCGCGTAAAGGCCACGCCGGTGCCGCAGTCGTCGCCCATGTTGCCGAAGACCATCGCCTGAACGTTGACCGCCGTCCCGATGGCGTCGTCAATCTTTTCCTTGCGGCGGTACACGATGGCGCGGTCGTTGTTCCAGCTGCGGAACACGGCTTCCACCGCTTCCTTCAGCTGCTCCTTCACGTCTTGCGGAAACTCGCGGCCCGCGTGCGCCTTCAGATGCGCCTTGTACGTTTCGCACAGCTCGTGCAGTTGGTCGCCCGTGACTTGCAGGTCGTCGGTCACGCCAAGCTTTGCCTTGAGGTCGTAAAACAGCTTCTCGAAACCGTGCTTGCTGATGTGGTGATCGCCATCGGAGAAGGCGACGTCGGACAGCATCATGATGAGGCGTCGGTAGCTGTCGTAAACGAACCGCTTGTCCGCACCGGCTTCCACCATGGCGGCGGCCACCGCGTCATTCAGGCCCAGGTTCAGAACCGTGTCCATCATGCCGGGCATGGAGAACTTCGCACCCGATCGGACGGAGAGGAGGAGGGGATTGCTCGGGTCGCCAAGCGTCTTGTTTTGCGCCGCTTCGACATCGGCGAGGGCCGCGTCCATCTCTGCGAAGAGTTCGGCCGGAAGTTGCTTATTGTTGCGGTAGTACTCGGTGCAGACCTCGGTGGTGATCGTGAATCCCGGGGGAACCGGCAACCCGATGTTGGTCATTTCGGCCAGGTTTGCTCCCTTGCCGCCGAGCAGATCACGCTGGCTCCGGTCGCCTTCGCGGAATAGATAAACGCGCTTGTTTGCCATATGAAGTTTTGTCTCCGTACGCGGACGCAAGCGATTTCGCGGCGTTTGCCACGTTTCGCCCCGAACGGAGAGGATACCTTCGGGGCCCCGGAACGGCGGCGGAACCGGCCGCCGATGAACAAGAAACGAAAGCGCCCCGCCCACCGCGCGGGTGGACGGGGCGCCGGGTGCGTTCAGGCGGACGGCTTAACCGTACAGTTCGGAGTACGTTCGCACCGTAAACGTCGTGCCGGTTTGCACGACGGCCACGAACAGGTACTCGCGGTCCTCGAACGTCACTGAGACGCGGGCGAGTTCGGCGCCGGTCGCGTTGTTCGTGATCACGATGTCGCGGGTACCGATGGTGTCGAGGTTCACGTACTTGCGCATGTTGAACGGATTGCTCAGGTCGTAGCGTACGTCGGTGATCCGGCGATTGCTGGCATTTGCGGCAGCGCCGGTCGGCGCGACGTGGAGCGAGATGCTGGTCGGTGCGCCGCTGGTCGCCGGGTTGGAGAGGTGCGCCACCGTGATCGAGTTCGTCGAACCGGATCGGCTCTCGAACGGCATGTTGATGACGTGGTTGACCGAGCCGGCGGTGCCCGGGCCGAAGGCGGTCATCAGTTGGCGGTCCGCCGAGGTCTGCGCCACGTTGCCGGAGAAGAACGTGACCGAGTTGTTGGCGTTTTGCACGCGCATCGCCTCTTGCGAGGTCGATCGGTAGAACTTGGAGCGGGTGGACGGCGTGTTGTACGCGATATCGTTACCGCTGGCCGTGCCGCCGGCAATCGCCTCGAGCGTAAGGTTGTCGATTTGGAAGTCGGCCGCGACTTCGCTGGTCAGCAGGTTCCAGGCGCGATAGCTGCGATCGCGCTCAGATTCCGTGGCTGAGCCGCCGCCCGCGCCGCCGGTGCACGCGATGAGGGTGATGGCCAGAGCGCCGAAAGCAAGAGAGGTTGCGTTGATCTTCATGGGTGACATTTCCAGGAGGGATTGACGCGGGCGCATCTATAACGCAGCCGCGCTCCGAATAGCGTTATAGGCCTTTTGACCGACGCCCGACAAGCGGTTCGGGCAGAAAAATTGCGATTTTTCGCGACGTATCTGCCAGGGTTTGTTCCGAGCTGAGCGTGGGCCGATGCGGTATGATCTAGGGTTCAAAACTATGAAGCAAGGTATTCATCCGGCGACGTACCCGGTGATCTTCGTGGATGGCGAGCACGAGTGGAAGGGTGTCAGCACCCTCAAGCCGGCTTCCACCCGCGTGGTCGATGGCGTCGAGTACGGTGTCATCAGCGTCGAAATCAGTGCGTTCAGCCATCCGTTCTACACCGGGCAAAAGAAGCTCGTGGATACCGCCGGTCGCGTCGAGAAGTTTATGCGACGCTACGGCAACGCGGCCAAGAAGTAAGTCATCGCGCCGGTTTTCGGCGTCTTGTCTTGTACTGATCCTTTCCGAAACCGGGTTGCCGTTTGGCACCCGGTTTTTCAATCCATCATGTTACAATCTCAGCTCCCGGCGAAAGCCGCTCTCTTCATCGACTACGAGAACATTTATTACTTCTTTCGAAAGGAACTCGCGAACTCCGACACCGCCGCCGATGTCTCGCTTGACCTCCTTTTCGAACTCAATAACAAGCTGAAGAAAGAAATGCGGATGCAGTCGCTCGTCATGAAGGCGTACGGCGACTTTGAACGCATCGAGGATAACTCGCAGAGCCAGCTCTATCTCATGGGCATCGAACCGCAGTTCGTGATGGGCACGGACCACAAAAACGCGGCCGATATGCGTCTCGCCATCGACGCGCTGGAGGTGTTCTACACGCGTCAAGAGATCACCACCTTCGTCTTCGTGGCCGGCGACCGCGACTACATTCCGCTCATCATGCACCTGCGCCAGCACGACCGGCGCGTGCTGGTGGTGGCGTTCCACGAAAACATCTCCGGCGACCTGCTGGAGATCATCGGGAAAGAAAACTTCTTGGAGGCCAAGAGCCTGCTCCCGTCCGAAGTCAAGCTGAAGGGCGAAAGCAAGGGCGTGGCCGCCCCCGGCGTACGCCAGCAAACGATGATGCCGACGACTCCGGCGCCGTCGGCCAGCAAGTTTGCCAAATGGCGCAAGCTCGAAGATGAGGACCACCGCGAGGCCCTCTCGATCATGCTCGAGCACTTCGGCAGTAAGCCGGAAGTTTGGGTCACGCCGTACCTGCACAAGCTCCGCCAGTCGATGTCGCAGCTGGCCGAGTACGAGCGAAAGGCCATCATCACCGAGCTGACCGATTCCGGCGCGATTCGGGTGGAACGCCGCCAGGGCGAGACCAACGAGTACTCGGTGATCCTGATCAACTGGGATCACCCGGACGTCGTGGACCTGAACCCCGGCCCGGTGGTTTAGGTCCGGCGGTTTAGGCCCGGCCCGGTTTAGGCCCGGTGGACGGTTCCGAACCGGCGGTGCTGTCGAGCACTCGCCGCAATTGATTCCAGGCTTTGGCGTCGCCCGCCCGGCCGCGCGCCCGGCTGACCGCTTCGGCCCGCTTCAGACCGTCGCGGACGTCCGGCGTGCCGAACCGAGCCGCGATGACCTGCTCCAACGCTGCCATGTCACGACGCTTCGCGGCCTGTTGCGCGAAAAACAAGATTTCGGATTCCTGAATGGGTTTTTGCGAGTTCAACGCCGCGCGACGCACAATCGCGTACCCGCGTTCGCTCCCGGCCCGCAGTAGTTCGCGCCCGATCGTCATGATGGATCTTGGGTCCGAAGCGTTCTGAAGACTCAGCCGCACGAGTTCGGTAGTCGCGCCTTCATCCCCATTCGTCAGCGCGTGGAGAGCGGCGTCCACCTCGGCGCGCCATGCCACCGCGATGCGCTGTCGCTCCCGCCGAACCGTTTGCTCAGTCTTGGGCGGAGGCGCGAAGAACGGCCAGAGCATGGCGGCGGCGAGCCCCACCAAACTCGTGATGCAAACGGTGTCGAAGATTTTCCTCATCGGGTCACGCGGTTACGGGGCCGCCTCGGGATGGACGGCGAGCCGCTCAAGACGCCCGGCAGCCGCCCGGTTGTGCGGGGTGTCGTCCTCCTGCCGGAATCGATTTGCAGCGGCGCGAAGCACACCCGCGCGGTCGTCGACGGGCATGATGAGCTTTAGCTCGGTAAGTGCCTGCTCGCCTTTGCCGTACTTTTCGGACAGCAGAAGGTATTCGGCCAGGGCCGGGAGCTCGAAGATCGGCATGCGACGAGGTTCTTCACCGCGGTACAGCCGACTCTCGCGCAAGTCCATGAGATTCTTCAGGATGTTCCTGAAAATCTCGAGGCACCGGGCGTCGTTGAGGCGATCAATGTCGCGGGCCACCGAAGCGGCGGTGAGCGGGTTCCAGTACGAGGTTTTGGTCAGTTCGACCAGCGGGCCGACCGCCGTTCGGTCGCCGGACTGAACTCGCTTGAGAACCGGAAGGTACTCGTCCTTGTTCCACGCCTGCATCTTTTCGTACCTGCCTGGCTGCTTGAGCATGGTGACGTCCGTCAGCGCTTTGGGACGATTCGGTGCGGACTGCACGGCGTCCGGTGGATGCGCGAAGACGGCCAACACCGCTCCACCGGCAAGAACGACGGCTACGCCAACCGCAACTTTGCGGAGTGTCCTCATGCAATCTATAGTAAATCCGATTCGGAGAAAAAGTGAGCCACATCACCGATTTCTTGCGAAAAACTCGGACCGCACCTCCCGCATCCGCCCGACCGGCCAACCCGTCGGCGGCGGGCCCCGAAAATCTATACTGAATCATGCCCGTTCTCCAAGCCCATGTCCACCGCGTGCCCCTCGCCGAATCGGACCCGGCGATCGCGTCCCTCATCGCGCGAGAGGAGCAGCGGCAGTCCGAAAACCTGGAGCTCATCGCCAGCGAAAACATCGCGAGCCTTGCCGTGCGCCAGGCCATGATGTCGGTGCTGACGGATAAGTACGCCGAGGGGTATCCCGGCGCCCGCTATTACGGCGGATGCGAAGTGGTCGACGAGGTCGAGAATTTGGCCCGCGACCGGGTGAAGCAACTGTTCGGCGCGCAGTACGCCAACGTGCAGCCGCACAGCGGATCGCAGGCCAACACCGCCGTGTACTTCACGTTTCTGCAGCCGGGCGACGTGGTCATGGGCATGGACCTGTCGCACGGCGGCCACCTCACCCATGGATCGCCGGTCAATTTTAGCGGCAAGCTGTACCAGTTCCACGCGTACGGTATCGACCGCGAGACCGAGCTGCTGGATTACGACCAAGTTGCGGAAACGGCGAAGCGGGTTCGGCCGAAGATGATCACGGTGGGTGCGTCGGCGTACTCGCGACCGATCGACTTTAAGATTTTCCGGGAGATTGCCGATTCGGTCGGGGCGTTCCTCTTCGCCGATATCGCCCACCCGGCCGGCCTCATTGCCACCGGTCAACTGCCCTCGCCGATCCCGTACGCCCACGTGGTGACCTCCACCACACACAAGACGTTGCGCGGACCGCGCGGCGGCATCATCCTGATGGGCGAGGATTTCGAGAATCCGTTTGGTATCGTCGCCCCGAAGAGCGGCCGCACCAAAATGATGAGCGAACTGCTCGATACCATGGTGATTCCCGGCGTGCAGGGCGGCGCGCTGATGCACGTCGTCGCGGCGAAGGCGGTCGGGTTTGGCGAGAACCTGCGGCCCGAGTTCACCGAGTACACGCGGCAGGTGATCCGGAACGCGCGCGCGCTGGCCGCCGCGCTGATGGAACGGGGCTACCACATCATCAGCGGCGGCACCGACAACCACGTGATGCTGGTCGATCTGCGCAACAAGGGGGTCACCGGCAAGGCGGCCCAACTGTCACTCGACGCGGCGAGCATCACCTGCAACAAAAACGCGGTCCCGTTTGATGACAAATCGCCGCTCATCACCAGCGGAATCCGGCTGGGTACCCCCGCCGTGACCACCCGCGGCATGGCCGAACCCGAGATGGTGCGGATCGCCGAACTCATCGACCGGGTCATCACCGACGGTTCCGCCGAGAATATCGCGACGGTGCGGGCAGAAGTCCACGGTTTGTGCGCGGGCTTCCCGATCCACTAGGTTCAGAGGTGTCGTCGGGCCGGGTTCCGACGGTTATACCGGGCCGGCGTCGCTCCGCCAAACCTCCACCCCATCGCGCAAGATCTCGGCCTGGAGTTCCGGCGGGGCCTTCTCGAACTCCACCATATCCATGCCGAACAGACAGATCGGCTCGTAGATTTGCTCCAGTCGCACGTCTTGCTATCCGCGAAAGTTGCGCACGCCGAAGAAGGCGACGTCAAAATCGCTATTGGGACGCGCCGTCCCCCGGGCGCGCGATCCGTACAGCACAATGCGCTGAGGCTCGCCGGCGGCAATCGCGCGGTTGAGCACCTTCCACACCGACCGTGGGAGTTCCACGTCTGAGACGATACCGTGCGTTCGGTGCGGGTGGCCGACGCGATTCGGAACCGCAAAAAAGTCCCGGGACCGGGCCGAAATGACTTACAATAGGGGCGGAGATGGAGCGAAAGTACACCCTGGAGCAGGTCCAAACCATCGTGCAGCACGCCACCCAAACGGATGCGCACGACGCCTTCACCGAAGCCGAGATCTTGCGGATGACCGACGAACTCGGCATTCGGCCTGACCGGGTGAAGGCCGCCATTCAGGCGCTTGATCTGCCGTCTCCGGGCGTCGCGGCGGAGATCACTCCGGCCGCGCCTGTCGCCGCGCTCCCGCTATCGCTCGACCAAGCTCCCGCCGAAAACGCCACGAAGCTGAGCTTTCGAATGGTTTGGATCGGCTGGGCGATCTTCGCGGTGGTCTACTTCTCGCTGCTGGCCTACGAAACGGCGGAGCGTCGGCAAAGCGATCTCGCGATCGCGGTCGTCACCCTGGCGGCGCCGCTCGTCGCGGGCTTGCTGACGGGCCTGCATCCTCGATTTCCGCGCGGCGCGATCACGGCCATGGCGTTGGTGACGAGCCTTGCTTCGCTCAGCCTCAACGTATCTCCTCAAATCTGGCGGCATCCGATTGACGCATTCGGCACCTTCCTCGTGTTTGCGCTCGGGCTGTACGGACTCTTTCTGATCACAGATCTCGTCACCCGCGCCGGAGCGGGCGCCCTCCGGCAGCGTCGATCCCACGTCCGTTCCTAAGCGAGTGCAAGCGATGGCCCAACGATTTACGCTCGACGAAGTCGCCGAAATCTTGAACCAGGCGGCGCTGCCCTCCTCCCCCGATCACTATTCGGCACAGGACGTGATGGACATCGCGGCCGAGTTGGGCATTCCCGCCGAACGCGTACGCCTAGTGCTGGCCGCTCGCGCGACAACCCCGGGACCCGAGGCGGCGTCGATCGCGCAGCCCCAGCCGGTCCGCGAACCGGCGGACGTAACCCACGCGGTTGTCCGACGGAGCTTTTGGCACTGTTACACCGCGACGCTCATCCCGTACCTGTTCGTCATTTGGCTCGAGCACGTGCGCCAGAACCACAATCAGTGGTTGCACCTGGTGATTTGCGTGGCCGTACCTCTGATCATCGGCATCATGGCGGGCGGAAAACCGCAACTCCCGCGCGTGAGCGCGACGATCGCGGCGTCGGTTTTCAGCGCGATCGCATTCTGGGCGTTTTTTTACGGCAATGTGCACGGACTGCTTGGGCAGCTATTCGTTTTTGGATACTCCCTTTGCGTTGCATTTGCCGTCACGAGCGTGACGGCCGAGATCGCACGATTCGTTCTCGAAGGACGATCGCGGGCGCACCAATGGCTGCGCGGGCAGCTCTGACCGATGCGTCAGGGACGGCGGCGAACCGGCACGTAGGGTGGCGAATTGCGGATGGCGATGCAGGCCGCGTAGTCGGCCCGAACCTGAACCAGGTCGCGTTGCAGGGTCGCGTCGCTCCTGAGCTTCGCCCGGATCCACCGAATCTCCAGTTCTCCGCTGCTCGCTACCACACCCGCCACCGCGAAGGACACGGCACCGATCCATATGCCCCAAGGCGTCGCGTGTCGACCAAACTGTGCCGCGGGAATGATCGTCAGCATCGCCCCGATCAAAAAGCCGGCGAGCCCCCAGTACATCGTCCGGAGGGTTCCATCCATCCGCTCGCGGTCGAACATGAATTCGCGCCGCCAAGCTTGATCCCGAAACTTTTTCGAGGCCCGATCCATCGTGCGCTCGCACGTGGTGGTGTACAACTCCGGACGCTCGGGCGGTTCCGGGATCGGTACCGATGGGCCCGACTGATCGAGCGCGCCGGAGAAGAGGAGTGCGAGCGCGCTACTCCCAGTTGCCGCCAACGAAAAAGCGCGGGAACGATCCACCTTGGTGGACACGATACCGCGCTTCGGCAGGCGAAATCTCTACCGATCCGGGCTGGATCAGAAGCGGTAGTGCGCAAACGCCTTGTTGGCGTCGGCCATTTTGTGGGTGTCTTCGCGCTTCTTGATCGTGCTGCCGGCGCCGTTGAAGGCGTCCAGAAACTCGGCCGAAAGCTTGTCAATCATCGTCTTGCCCGATCGCTTGCGGGCGGCGGCGACCATCCAGCGGAGCGCGAGGGTGCGGCGACGTTCCGGTCGCACTTCCATCGGCACTTGGTAGGTTTGACCTCCAACGCGGCGCGGTCGAACTTCGACGGTCGGCATCGCGTTGTGGATCGCCTTCTCGAACACTTCGAGGGCGGGCACACCGGCCTTCTCTTCGCAGATCGCCATGGCGGAGTAGAAAATCTTCTCGGCGGTCACTTTCTTGCCGTCGAGCATCATGCGGTTGATGAATCGGGTCACCAGTTCCGACCCGTAGATCGGGTCCGGCACGGCGACGCGCTTAACAGCGGGTCCTTTTCGTGGCATTACTTCTTTCCTCCCTTCGCCGGTGCGGCCGCCTGACCCGGCTTGGGTCGCTTGGTGCCGTACTTGCTGCGGCCCTGCATGCGCTTCGCGGTTCCGGCGGTTTGTTGGGTACCGCGGACGATGTGGTAGCGCACACCCGGAAGGTCCTTGACCCGTCCGCCGCGCACCAGCACCACCGAGTGCTCTTGCAGGTTGTGACCTTCGCCCGGGATGTAGGCGGTCACTTCGATGCCATTCGTCAATCGAACCCGGGCCGTCTTGCGGAGCGCAGAGTTCGGCTTCTTCGGGGTCATCGTTCGCACGACCGTGCAAACGCCGCGCTTAAACGGGTTGCTCTTCAAAGCCGGCGACTTCGACTTCGTCTTCGGGGCCGATCGGCCTTTTCGAACCAATTGATTAACGGTTGGCATCTATCCTCTTTCGATTGCTTTTTCTCCGTAAGTCGCCAAAACGGCCCCGGTGCATTCACACCGGAGCCGTTCGGGTCAAACGTTCGCTTTTTCAGGCGCAAATGACGTCTGCCAATAGCCTCCGGAGAGTGAAAGCCGAGAAACGCCCGACACGCGTCGGCACGACCCCAGACAATCGGAGATGATAGCAAACTTGCGCGGCAAAAGTCAATGCCCGATTTTCGCGCCGGACTCCCCGCACCAACCGTCACAATAAGATCATGCCGATGGACCTCGCCCGCCTCACCGAAATTACCCAGCAGGCCGGCGCGATCGCCCGCCAAATGTGGCACGAGGCGGAGATCGAGACCAAGGACGGCGGCAGCATCGTCACCGTCGCCGATCGCGAAACCGAGCGATTTCTTCGCGAGGCCCTGCGCGACCTCGTGCCCGGCGCCGCGTTCTGGGGCGAGGAGTTCGGCGGCGAAGCCCCGACAGAGGCCGGACTTTGGCTCCTTGATCCCATCGACGGCACCAGCAATTACGCCCACGGCATCCCGTTTTGGGGCGTCAGCGTGGCGCTGTGGCGCAACGGGCGATTGGAAGCCGGCGTGATCGATCTGCCGGACCTCGACGAAACCCTCGTCGGGCACATCGGCCAGGCGCCTACGCTCAACGGTGAACCGCTTCCCCCCGTGCGATCCGGCGGTATCGAACCGCATGAACTCGTGGGCCACAACTTTCGCAGTGCCCGCGCCGGAGTGGGCAACGCCCGGCTCTTCGGTGCCTTTGTCATCGAAGGCGCGTTCGTGGCCACGGGACGCCTCCGCGCCCTCTTTGCCGGCGGCGAAAGCCTGTACGACGTCGCCGCCGCCGTGGTGATTGCGGAAGGCGTCGGACTCGAGATTTCCGATCGCGCCGGCCGACCGATGGACTGGAGCCAGTACCTCAGCGGCCAGAGCTTGCCGGATTGGCAGATGCGGCCGCCGATTCGGTAGCGTCGCCCGCACGGTCAAGCCATCCGTTCAGGCTGGCCGGAGAGTACGTCTCGGCGGCATCGCGAGCGGGTTCGACCTGCGCGACCGTGCCGTCGCCGCGCACCACCACCAGTCCGCCGATGACGAACGGGTCGGCGTTTGGCGATGCCGGACTGTGACCGTGAAACATCGCCCGAACCCCGCGCTTGATGACGTTTCCGTTCATCAGCTGCGTCGGGCGGGCGCGACCAAAGCCGAATCGGTGGTAGAGCGCGAGTTGGCTATCCACCACGAACGGGTGCGGCGACTTCATGAATTCGCGGAACCGCGCGGCTTCGGCCTGCGTGCCGAGCGCGACGAAGGTCACGCGCAGTTCGGGATGATCGCGCAGTTCGCTCACTTGCTCGCGGCAGAAGATGCATCCGTAGTGCCGCAAGAAGATCAGCACCTGGGATTCGCCCCCGTGAATCTCCGTGAGCTCCATCACGCGCCCATCCCAAAGGTGGACCGTTTGTCCGTGTAAGTTTATTGTGCTCACGGATCATCAT
Source organism: Fimbriimonadaceae bacterium (assembly GCA_033763535.1). GTDB lineage: Bacteria > Armatimonadota > Fimbriimonadia > Fimbriimonadales > Fimbriimonadaceae > Fimbriimonas. The sequence continues at coordinate 13,892 of JANRKI010000085.1, forward strand.
ACGACGATTCCGAAATCCCGAGCGGCATTAGGCGGGTTGCGGTAAGTCTAAGATTTCCCGGAAAGTCTTGAGCTTATTGGGGTGCTTGAGCTTCTTGAGTGACTTCTGCTCAATCTGCCGGATCCGCTCGCGGGTGACCTGAAAGTACCGCGCCACCTCTTCGAGCGTATGCGGTTGGCCATCCGTCAGCCCGTACCGAAGCATCAGCACCTCGCGTTCGCGCTCGCCGAGCACGGAAAGCAAGTCGTCGATATGCCCGCGCAGGATGTTGCGGGCGGCGGCATCCGCCGGATTCTCGCCCGTGCGATCCACCAGAAACTCAACCAGCGACGTATCTTCGCTATCCCCGATCGGCGAATCCAGCGAGAGCGGCTCGGCGATGGCGCGCTGAAACTCCTCCACCCGCTCGGTGGTCATGCTCATTTGCTCGCCGATCTCCTGGGTCGTGGCCTCGCGCCCGAGCACCTGCTGGAGCTGGCCGGTCTGCCGTAGCATCCGATTCACCGCCTCCAGCGTGTGGACCGGAATGCGGATGGTGCGTCCGTGATCGCTCAGCGCGCGCGAGATCGCCTGCCGCACCCACCACGTCGCGTACGTGCTGAACCGGAAGCCGCGCTCGGGATCGAACTTTTCGACCGCCCGGATGAGGCCCATGTTGCCCTCCTGAATGAGGTCTTGCATCGAAAGGCCGCGATTGACAAAGCGCTTCGCGATGCTGACGACGAGCCGGAGGTTGGCCTCGATGAGCATCTGTTTGCACGCGTCGCAACCGGACCGCGCGCACCGGGCGAGGTTCACTTCGTCCTCGGCACTCAACAGCGGGATGCGCCCGATCCGCTGAAGCCACATGCGAACCGAATCTTCGTAATGGTGATGGTCGGGCTCGTGCGGCACCCCGAGTTCGCCGTCTTCCCATCCCGAGTCCGGCATCGGCCTCGTTTTGCCGTGAGGATTGGCCGCCAGCAAAAGGGCCGGGCATCGGACCGCATCCACCGCGAAGGACAGTGCCGAAGGGTCGCCATCCGCTGGTGCGAGCCGCAACGCTTCAAGATCGGTCGACTCAAGCGTGTCGCCGCAATGTTCGATTGTTCCCTTCCCCGTCGTCATACAAGTGACCGGACCCCCTTTGGCCCGGAAAGACATCTTGGTCGGACGCCCTTACTATATCAAACAAAGACGCGGATATCTCATCGAAGGCCGCGAGTTTGCGAAATCTTGCGTCGAAGTCTGTCGCCCGAGCGCGTTACCAATCGTCCGGCACCTCCGAACCATCGTCCTCGGGCCGCGGCTTGAGATGCATGAGGTGCTGGATGTACTTGGCCCGCCCTTCAGTGGAGTCCGCATTCGCCCGGGCGCGCCGGTTCAGCGTCAGCCGACGCAGCCGCTCGAACGACTCTTTGACGTACGTTTCCGACAGATGCTCGCCCCGCACGTCGTGCGCGATCGCCTCCAGCGAATCTCGCACCGAGTCGGGCTGGAGTACCGCGATCCAGGACCATGCTTCGCCCTGCGGAGGTGCGGTCGGGAACGCGCGGTGGACGGCCTGGCAAATCTCAATCGCCGCCCCGGTGAGAAAGTACTGGGTGGTCCGCGAGAAGAACCAGCCGCTCTGACGGAATGTCGTGCTGAGCAGCGCGCGCAGAATCACGATTTCTGCGCTATGCAGTTCTTCGTGCACCTTGCGCGCCGGCCCCGGCTTCAGCCCCGGTCGCATCTCGCCGTCCGGACGGTCCGCCTTGGCGCGCGCGGCCGCCCGCATATCGCGCCGCGCCCGCAGCACCGTGTTCCGCATGGCCGCATGGGCCCGGACCGGGTCGCGGATGCCGGGGTAATGGTTCGCCAGCCGCAGCACGTGCCGATCGAGCTCGAGCTCGTTCTCCGCTTCCGCGAGTATCCGGTACGCCTCGTCCCAAAAAGCCGGGTCGGAGTACGGACGCGTCGCCTCGAGCCGGGCCAGTTTGAAGTCGACGGGCGGCGCGGTCCGTTGGGCGGCCGCCTCCACCGCCGCCGCGCCCTCGCGCGACAACAACGTGTCCGGGTCGTCCCCTGCCGCCAGCGACGCGACATCCACCCGTAACCCTTCCGCGCGGAACACCGCGATCGCCCGGTCAGTGGCCTTTTGGCCCGCGTCGTCGCCGTCGTACAACACCGTGACCGCATCGGCCCATCGCCGCAGCAGTTTCGCTTGATCTTCGGTCGCCGAGGTGCCGAGCGACGCGACGGCATTCGTCACTCCGGCGCGATGACACGCGATGACGTCCAGATACCCTTCGACCAGCACCGCCCGCCGATCGCGGAAGATGGATTCCCGCGCCTGGAAGAACCCGTAAAGAATCTTGCTCTTGCGGAAAAGCGGCGTGTCGCTGCTGTTGATGTACTTCGGCTGACCCGTGCCGATCACCCGTCCCCCGAACGCGACGACATGACCGCGTTCGTTATGGATGGGAAACATCAGGCGGCCGCGAAACTTGTCGAAGAAGCCGCCGGTCGGGTCTTGGTCCACCAGAAACAGCGACTTCGCCTCCACCAAACTGTGCCCGGCCTTCTTGAGCGCCATGACCAGCGCCTCGCCCATATCTGGCGCATAGCCGATCTGCCATTTTTCGAGCGTCTCCGCATCGAGGCCCCGTCGCTTGCAATAGTCCTGGGCCACCAGGTTCTGCGCGAGCTGTTCGCGAAAGAACGTTCGCGCGAACGTCATCGTGTCCGCGTGGCTTTTGGTGTCGGTCCGTTCTGCCCCGCGGGACAGGACGACTCCGGCATCGTCGGCCAAAATTTTCAGCGCGTCGATGAACTCGACGTTTTGCCGATTCATGACCCAGTTGAAGATGTCGCCACTGGCGCCGCACGACCAGCAGCGGTACCGCCCGGTCTCCGGATTGACGGTCATGGAGGGTCGCTTATCGGGGTGGAAGGGACAAAGCCCCTGGTAGTTTTTGCCGATCCGCTTTAGCTGGACTTCTCTCGAAACCAGCGTCACGATGTCGACTCGGCTCCGGATTTCGTCGCGCTCGTCCATGCGGATTCAGTGTACGGAACGCCGTCGCGAGTAACCGGTGGAAAACAAAAGAGCCCATCCGCCGGTGGCGAATGGGCTCTCGATCCGGTTGGATCGTGGACTTAGGACTTGCCGGCCGCGACCACGATGCCGGTCACGACTTGCGGTCGATTTTGCCCCAGCCGCGCGAATCGGAAGCCGACCTTGGCGCGGGTGAGGTACTTGACGAACATGTTGTCGCCGGAGATCTCGTAGCCGTCCGGATTGGCGTAGCGCAGCATGACGGTCTTGAAGTCCGCGCCGAACGACACGCCCTTGGCGGTCTTCACGTTCGCGTCCTTCATGCCGATCGCTTCGATTTGCACCACGCGTCCCATCTTGTCGATGATGAAGGCGTACTTCGAATTCTTTCGGTTGTAGACCCACCGGGTGAAGGTGACGCGCTCGCCGTTGCCTGCTGCGGGAGGGGCGCCGCCACCGCCCGTCGGGGCGCTCGGCGGAAGTCCGCCGGGAGGGCCGCCAAACGGAGGCGTTGAACCACCGCTCGGGGCTCCGCCACCCGGGTTGCGCTTCGGCGGAAGGCCGAGCGTCGTTTGGCGAAGGAAATCGGCCGAGTCAAACGGGGCCATGAAGAAGTCGTCCACCGGACGACCACCACCGGCACCGCCGGGAGGCATGCCGAGCGGAGCACCGCCGAGGCCGGGTGCGCCGCCGGGGCCACCCGCCGGTCCGCGACCGCCACCCGCGCCGCCGCCGCCAAATTGGGCACCGCCGCCGATGCTTACCGGCAAAATCTGGTCCGGCGTGCCGTACTTCGCCAGCACCCGCGTGCTCTTATCGAATAGCTTGATGCCGATCAGGCCCGTCTCGACCCGTTGCGCAAAGGCACCCGTAACCACCGAGAACAGAGCGGCGGCAGCAAGCGTGCGGTGAATCCACGTCGTCTTCAAAATCGATCCTCCAAGATTGTTTCGCCCCGCATCATGCGCGGCGTGTTCCTCATCAATTGACGCAAACGCCCCGAAAAATTGTTACATGCCCATCCGACACCGGGACTTGGGAACTCATTTCTTTCGTTCATCCCTACCACAATAAAAGGGCAAGCCGGGCCGCGCGCCCAAAGGCTCTCAACAGGAAAACATGTCCAGCTCCATCTACATCACCGCCGACCGGTTCGATGCCGAAGTGCTCCAGTCCGAAGTTCCGGTCCTCGTGGACTTCACCGCCTCGTGGTGCCCGCCGTGCAAAATGATCGCCCCGCTCGTCGATGAGCTCGCCACCGAATACGCCGGCAAGGCCAAGGTCTTCAAGGTCGATGTCGACGATCAGGCCGCCCTCGCGGAAAGCTACGGCGTCCAAAGCATCCCGGCGCTCCACGTCTTCAAGGGCGGCAAAGAGCTTCACCGCGCCCTTGGCGCCATGCCGAAGGCCGACATCGCTCGGCTCATCGACTCGGCCATCGGCTAACGCCCGCCCCACCGACCACGTCAGAATACGCACAACCCATGGCAAACCTCGAAATCACCTCGGCGGAATTTGACGCCGAAGTTCTCCAATCCAGCGTGCCGGTCCTCGTGGACTTCACCGCCACGTGGTGCGGCCCGTGCAAAATGATCGCCCCGTTCGTGGAACAGCTCGCGACCGAATACGCCGGTAAGGCCAAGGTCTTCAAAGTCGATGTCGACAAAGAGCCGGACCTGGCGCAGCGCTACAACGTGATGAGCATCCCGGCCCTGCACGTCTTCAAGGACGGCAAGGAAGTGACGAAGCACAGCGGCGCACTTCCGAAGGATAAGATCGCCGGCCTGATCGACAGCGCGATCTAACCCCGCGCTCCGTACCCGCCCCTCCGACCGCCGGTCGGCGGGGCGTTTCATTTTCTGGTTCGCGACCGAATCCGGTTGACCACGACTACGGTAGTTCTGACCAAGCGATTCGGAGTTTCTCACCGGTGGCACTACGGCCTCGATCCATAGGTCGCCGACGATCCTTATCTGCTGCGAGGTTGATGGCTGGCCAATGGTCGTTCAAACATGGACGCGATCTGTTGGCACGGGTCACCTCGGCAAATGATGACCGGAACCATGGATTCTGGTCAACAGCTTACGGAATTGATCAAGAATACGACGAGTCCTGTATTGCTTGCTTCGGGTCGCGTCGAAACCGAGCGTATGGATCGGACGGTGAGAATCGTAACCGTAAACGCATCGCTTTCCGCGAGCAATGCCGACTTCTTGATCCATAGAATAGATTACGGAAGAGAACGATTCAATTTTTTGGCTGCCGGCCAAATAGTGGAGAAACGATACGTCGTACTCCTCGCTGGTAGTGTCTCCCATTAGTAGGAAAGTACGACCGAATCGCTCGGGCCTCAGCGCCAGGTGCGAACAAAATTCTAGTGATCGCAAAGTTTGCGTCCAGCAACGCTCCGGTAGCACGTACAATGAAGTCCGAGCCGCCATATACCGCGTCGGATGCGGCTCCGCAACCGTGAAACCGATCAACCAATCGCGGTCGTCAAGGGACTCTCCCCACAGGACTCTTCTGCCATCAAACCGGCCCCAAGAACTACCGCCAGGCATTGCGCGATAGATTCTGCTTGACTCTGCGGTACTGCCCCGGACGATGGTCAACTCGTAATCGCCGAGTTCGCCTATTCCGTACTGCGCGACGACTTTTGAATCTCGCGTGACGACCTGTTCGAGTGCGGATGTGCTAGGCATCAAGCTCCCGTCTGAATGCCTGGATCGCGCTATCTACGCTCGCATAGCTGTCGAGGTGGATTGCCAACGAAGTCGGCTTCACGATCACTCGCGTGCTTGACATCGCCGCATAATTGCCGTCCTTCGACAATGATCGCCGAATCTGTTGCTGGACGTTATCGGCGCGTGCGGCCGCGGTATTTCGCGACATTCCTTCGGTGAAGTTGAGGAGGACCAGAATCGCACGCGGCGGTTTTGCTATTCCTTCAGCGTAAGCATCGAATACCCTCGTCTTCAAGAGCATAAGGTGCTCATCAACTTTATCAATGCTATGCTTTGCGTTCAACATGTAGATGACCCCTTTTGGCTGCATAGTTCGAAGTTCTTCATGAACCGCATCCAGATTCGCGTCGTTCTCAAACCACTCGCCGCCTACTTCCGACTCGATCACGCCATGGCCGCCTCCGACTTGGTCAAGTGTTGCATTCGCAGCAATGAACGCCGCGGTCGTTTTGCCCGGTGGACGACGTGTGCCGTTGATTTCTTCGTACGGCTTTCCCGTTTTTAAGTACCAGACGAGGGCGGATTTGCCGGACTCTACCGGCCCAAGTACGACAAAGCATCGGCCCTCAAACGTATTACGCGCGGCGGTCTTGATTGGCTCGAGATGTTTCGCTGCTTCCCGAGCGACCATTCCGCCAATGATGAGTGCCGCGATTGTAATTGGGTCCATCGCTAAACCGGCCCTACTCCGCTTCCGCCGCAGTGCCAGCACTTTTCCGCCGCTCCGGAGCTCGGCCAGTACGTGACCCCGGTGCCGTGGCAGTACGAACACGAACCGGCGGCTCCGAACCGAGTTTCGGTGGAAACTTCAGGACCAGCGGCATCAGTATCCAGGTCGTGAATGGGTTGAAAGTCCGTCGCGTCATCGACATCGGACACGTCTTCCACGTTCAGATCGAGACTATCGCCATCGAGGTTGAGAAGATCATGAGGGGTCGGCATTTCGTGTTCAGCTCCTTGCCTCCGATCATTCATGATCGACCGTTGTTACACCGTTACAAAGTTAATGAATGTCGCTGACCACCTCTGCGTCAAAGGAAACTCGTCAGCCATTGTCAGCATCCGCACCAGCCGACTGCGGGTACCTTGCTGACCGGTTCCGGAAACGATGTCGCACCCAACTCGAAACGTCGCCAAGCCCGCCCCGGGAACCAGCGTCGGACGCGCGGGGGCAATCATGGTCGTCTCGCTCTTCCTCTCTCGCGTCCTCGGACTCGTGCGCGAGATGGTGATGTCCGGCAAATTCGGGGCCGACATCAACACCGACACCTACACGCTGGCGTTCTCCATCCCCGACCTCCTCTTTTTCCTGGTCGCGGGCGGAGCCCTGAGTTCGGCCTTCATTCCCGTCTTTACCGAGTACTACAGCCAAGACAAGGAGGACGACGCCTGGCACATTTTCAGCGTCGTCGCCACCATCATGGCGAGCGTCGTACTGGCGTTCATCGTCGTGGCCTGGATCTTCGCGGAACCGCTCGCCCGCCTCGTCGCTCCGGGCAAGACCGATCCCGCGGAGATCGCCGAGATCGCGTTCATGAGCCGCATCGTCCTGCCCGCCCAATTCGCATTTTTTGTCGGCGGACTGATGTTTGGCACGCTGTATGCCCGCAAGGTGTTCGCCGTTCCGGGGCTGGGGCCAAACGTCTACAACCTCGGCATCATCGTCGGCGCGCTCTTCATTTCGAACGTCGTGACCCCCAGCATCGCCGGCATGTCGTGGGGAGCGTTGGTCGGCGCGATAGTCGGCAACCTCGTCATCCCGGCCATCGTGATGCACCGGATGGGGTCCCAATACCGGCCCTCGTTCGATGTCTCGCACCCCGGCGTGCAAAAGGTGTTTAAGCTGATGCTGCCCGTCATTCTCGGGCTGAGTTTGCCCGGGGTGTACGACCTGATTTCCCGGTACTTCGGCTCGTTTTACGCCGCCGGCGTGAATAGCTGGCTCAAGTACGCGAACGTCCTGATGCAGGCCCCGCTCGGCGTGTTCGGGCAATCGCTTGCCATCGCGGTGTTCCCCGCGTTGTCCCAGTTTTACGCGAAGGGCGAGATGCGGGCGTACCAGGCGCAGCTCAACGCCACGTTGCGCCAGGTGCTTTTCATCACCATTCCGGTGTCTCTGCTGATGGCAGTGGCTAGCCGCCCCATCGTGGTCGCGATCTTTCAGCACGGGCAGTTCACGGCCGCATCCACCGTACCGGTCGCCGAACTGCTGAGCATCTTCAGCATCGGCGTATGGGCCTGGTGCCTACATCCGGTGCTCATGCGAGCGTTCTTTGCGATTCAGCACTCGGTCACGCCCATCGTGCTCGGCACCATCACCACGTTCCTGTATCTCGGCACGATCCAGTTGCTCCGTCCGAGCATGGAGTACCGCGCGATCCCGGCCGCATCGTCCGTTTCCGCCCTGGTGCTGGTGGTAATGCTGCTCGTCGCGATCCAGCGGCGCATCGGCGGCATCGATTTTCCCGGGCTTGCGATGACGGCGGGCAAATCGCTCCTCGGCGGAATCGTCTTCGCGGGCGTTACGTACGCGCTGCTCCAGTGGCCGACGCTGGCCAATCTGCAGACGAACAAACTGGGCAGCGTGGCGGTGCTTCTGGCCGTTTGCGTGCCGGGAATCGTGCTGTACTACGCCATTGCCACTGCATTGCGTATGCCCGAGGCCGCCACCCTCGACCGAGCAATGGCGCGCTTCCGCCGAAACCGCACCCATCCGGATTCGGAATAGTCCCGCTGGTATCGTGGAAACACCATGAACAAGGTCGTCATCGTGGACGGGGCGCGCACGCCCATCGGCGCATTTCAGGGCGCGCTCAGCGGCTTCACCGCCGCCCAACTGGGTGCCCACGCCATCCGCGCCGTGCTCGATCGAACCGGCTTCTCGGCCGATCAGGTCGACGAGGTGCTGTTTGGATGCGTGCTGACCGGCGGCCAAGGTCAGGCGCCCGCGCGCCAGGCCAGTCTCGGTGCCGGCATCCCGAATTCGGTGCCTTGCACGACCATCAACAAGGTGTGTGGCAGCGGCATGAAGGCCGTGATGATGGCGCGTCAGGCGATTCTCGCCGGCGACGCCCGCTTCGTGATCGCGGGCGGCATGGAGTCGATGTCGAATGCCCCGTACGCGCTCGACCGGGCCCGCGCCGGCTACCGCATGGGCAACGGCACGTTGCTCGACCTCATGATTCACGACGGGCTATGGGACCCGTACCACAACGTCCACATGGGCAACCGCGGCGATGCCACCGCGGTCGAGCACGGATTTAGCCGCGAAGATTTGGACCGGTTTAGCGCGCAAAGTGTCGAACGCGCCCGCGCCGCCCAGGCTTCCGGTGCCCTGGCCGAAGAGATTGCGCCCGTGTCGGTGCCGCAGCGGAAGGGCGACCCGATCGAGATCGCGTTGGACGAAGGTCCGGGCAAGGCGGATCCGACCAAACTTCCTGGCCTGCGACCCGCCTTCGCCAAAGACGGCCTGACGACCGCCGGGAACGCGAGCTCCATCAACGACGGCGCCTGCGCCCTGCTGGTGGCCGAGGAATCTGCCGCGATCGCGACTGGATTGACCCCGCTCGCGCGGATCGTCGCCACCGCCCAGTTCGCCCAGGCGCCCGAGTGGTTCACCACCGCCCCCGCCGGCGCAATCCAACGCCTCCTCGGCGCGCAATCGCTGACCGTGGACGACATTGACTTGTTTGAAGTCAACGAGGCGTTCGCCGTTGTCGCGATGGTGGTTGCCCGCGAGTGCGGTATTCCGGAATCGAAGCTCAACGTGAACGGTGGAGCGGTCGCCTTGGGCCACCCGATCGGCATGACCGGCGCGCGCCTCGTGCTTACCGCCGCCAAAGAGCTGGCGCGGCGCGGCGGACGCTACGCCATTGCCACGCCCTGCATCGGGGGCGGCGAGGCCACCGCCGTCCTGATCGAACGTTACGAGGTCGCGAAATGATCACCAGCCTTATCGCCAGCATCGCCATCGTCCACGGCCCGTCAGCCGACGCCATCACGCGCAACGGCGATTTTCGGAACGGACTTTCCGAGTGGAACGGCTCGGGCGGAGCCAGTGCCACCGTCAGCGTTCAGCCGGGTGATGACGCGAACGTTCCGTCCTTCGTTCGGTACGAGCTCTCCGGCAACACGCAGGCGCCGACGTGGGATGCAGCACTCACCCAAGTACCGGCCCTTCCGCTCGGCCCCGACAAAACCTACGCATTGTCTTTCTGGGCGCGCGGCACCGCAGGCCATCGAATGAGCGCGTTTCTCCAAGAGAACCAGTCGCCGTACCGCGACAGTTTTCGCGAAGAAGTCCGGCTCACGCCCGGCTGGAAGCGGTACGAGGTCTCCGGGACGGTCGATGCCATGTTGCCCGCCGGCCGCGCACAGTACGGATTCCACCTCAACACCGGCAAAGGTCGCGTGGATATCGGCAAGGTTGAACTGCGCGAAGTGTCGCTCCGCAAGCTGGCCGCACCGCAAACCCTCGTCGCCCCGGGCGAGTTTGGTACGTGGCGAATCGTCGGGTCCGAACCGACCATCGCCGACGGCACCTTGAAGGTCAAGTTCACCGTCAATGCCGGGTCGCAACCGTGGAATCACCTTGTCGGGGCACCGTTCCTCGCCGAAGTTCGACCGCGCGAGACCGTCCGCATCCGGCTGCAGGCCCGAAGCAAGACGAAATCCACGGCGGCGTTTATGCTGGAGCAAGCATCCGAACCGCACACCAAGTATCTGACCACGATGGCCAAACTGAAGCCGGAGTGGACGGACCTGCAGTTCGCGGGCCGAATCCCGGCGTTGCACGCGCCCGGCACCGCCCAGCTCACGATTTTCCTCGGCTACGAATCGGGCGAGGCGGAGTTCCGCAACGTGCGCGTCGAAAACTTGGGCGACGTCGACCCGGGCACCGTCGCCCAGACGATCGAGTTCTATCCCGAAGGCAAGCGGGACATGACGTGGCTGGCCGCCGCCGAGAAGCGGATCGAACAGATGCGCAAGGGCGGACTGCGGATCATCGTCCGCCGCAACGGGGTCCCGGTCAAAAACGCGGAGGTCACGATTAACCAGCTCCGCCACGATTTCCGGTTCGGCACCGCTGCCCCGGCCGCGCTGATCAACGACACCGGCGAACTGGGCGGCAAGTTCCGCGCGGCACTGAAGCGTTACTTCAATACCGTAACGTTTGAGAACGACCTGAAGTGGCAACAGACGGCGACCTCCGGCTACGCCGAACCCGACAAGGCGCTCGCATGGCTACTGGCGAACGGATTCGACGTCCGAGGGCATAACGTGGTGTGGGGTTCGCCCCAGTACCTGCCGCCCGGCGTGATGGACAAGTCGAACGCCGAGCTGACCGCGATGCTCGAAACCCGGACCGCCGATGTGGTTGGCCGGTACAAGGGGAAGCTGTACCTTTGGGATGTCGTTAACGAGGCCGCGACCGAAACCGCACTCTGGGAAAAACTCGGCTGGCGCGAATTCGCCGAGATGTTTCGTCGGGCCCGGCGCGCCGACCCCAGCGCGCTTCTCTGCTACAACGACTTCAACATCACGGAAGAGGCGCAGTTCGGCCCGAACCAAAAGCGTCAGGTGCTAGACCGCGTCAAGAAGATCACGGATGCCGACGCACCGGTGGATGTCATCGGGATTCAGGCGCACGTCGGCGTGCCAATGACGCCGATGCCGCGCGTTCTGGCGATTCTCGACGAAGTGGCCACGACCGGCAAACGACTGGAGATCACCGAGTACGACCTCGGTGTACTGGACGACAAGGTGAACGGGGAGCACATGGCCGATTTCCTCACCGCGTGCTTCAGCCACCCGGCGGTCGATGGCTTCGTGATGTGGGGATTTTGGGAGGGTGCCCACTGGCGGGCGCGTGAGGGCGGCGCGATGATCCGCCGCGATTGGTCGGAACGCCCGGCCGCCCTCGCGTACGAAAATCTGGTCAAGAAAAAGTGGTGGACGTCCGTAAAGGGCAAGACGAGCACGCTCGGTAGCCTCGAGGCCCGCGCGTTCTACGGGATTCACCAAGCCACCGTGACGGCCGGAACGAGCAAGAAGACGATCCAGTTCAACCTGCAGCCCGGCAAGCCGAACGTGATCATGCTCGACCTTTGATCGGTCGGGCACGATCGGCGCATGGGTCAGCTCCCGAACTGGCCCATCGCGCGGAACTTTCGCTGTCGCTCGGCCTGAAGATCAGCCGGGCTCATGGTGTCGAGCTCCGCCAAGTGCCGAACGATTGCGGCTTTCACGAACTCCGCCGCCTGCGCGGGATTGCGGTGGGCCGCACCGATCGGTTCCGGCACAATCTCGTCGATCACGCCGAGTCGGAGGGCAGATTCCGAGGTGATCTGAAGGGCCTTCGCCGCATCCGGCGCGCGCTCGGGTGCTCGCCACAAAATCGCCGCGCAGCCCTCGGGCGGAATCACCGAGTAAACGGCGTGCTTCTGCATCAAGACCCGGTTGCTGACTGCGATACCGATCGCGCCGCCGCTCCCGCCTTCCCCGATCACGATGGCGACTGTCGGCACGCGGAGTTCGAACATCGCCAACATGCTGGCCGCGATCGCCTCGCTGATGCCGCGCGATTCGCTTTCGACCCCCGGATCGGCCGCGGGTGTATCGACGAACGAAATGACGGGCAACCGGAACCGGTCGGCCATCTCGAACAGTCGGATCGCCTTGCGATACCCTTCCGGTCGGGCCATTCCAAAGTTTCGCATCTGGCGCTCTTGAATGTTGCGACCCTTCTGATGCCCGACGACCATCACGGGCCGGCCATCCAACAGCGCCGGGCCGCCGATGATCGCGTGATCAACGAAGCCGTTGCGGTCGCCCTGAAGTTCGGTGAACTGGGAGAAGATCGCCCCGATGTAATCAAGCGTGTAGGGCCGTTTTTCGGCCCGCGCGACCAGCACGTTTTCCCAATCGCCGAGGTTCGCGTACATCAGTTCCACGTACTTGGCCGCCTGCTCTTGGTACCGATCGGCCTTTTCTTCGTACCCCGCGCGCTTGTCCAGATCGGCCTCCTTGCGGGCCGCCTCGCGCAGCTTGCCGATCGTGTCTTCCAGTTCGGTGAGCGGTTTCTCCCACTCTTTGTGCGTTTTTGCGATCGTCTGGGCCATCAGGAATTTCCTCCGGCGAGCGCCGGTACGCTCGCGTTCGAACCGGCCGGAATCGAGCCCGCCGGAGTCGTGTCGGCCGAGGCGGGGGCAGCGTAAAGGTGACCCCCGAGCGTGCGCAAAAGGCTGGCCAGCGTTGCCTTCATCTCTTTGCGCGCCACGATGCGATCCAGCATCCCGTGCTTGAACACAAACTCCGCCGTCTGAAAATCGTCGGGCACCTTGCCCACGCCTGCCTGCTTGCTGACGCGCAACCCGGCGAACCCGACCAAGGCCTTCGGTTCGGCCAAGATGACGTCGGCCACGCTGGCGTAACTGGCCAGCACGCCGGCCATGGTCGGATCGGTGAATACCGCCAGGTACGGAATCCCGGCCTCGCGACACCGCTGGACCGCTCCGGTCGTCTTCGCCATTTGCATCAGCGACAGCAACCCTTCTTGCATTCGCGCCCCGCCGGAAGCGCAGAACAGCACCACCGGCACCCGGTGATCGATCCCGCGCTCAATTGCGCGCGTGATCTTCTCTCCCGCCACGCTCCCCATCGAACCGCCGATAAAGCTGAAGTCGCTGATCGCGGCACTGACGCGCAGACCCTCGATGGTTCCGGTTCCGCCGATCACGCTATCGGTGGCGGCACTCTTCGCCTTCAATTGTTCCAGCTTCGCGCCGTAATCGGGAAATCCGATCGGGTCGATGCTCCGCAGGTCGTCATCTTCGCGGACAAAACTGCCTTCGTCAAAGGTCTGTTCGATCCGTTGCGCCGTCGTCAGGCGATGGTGATGCTGACAATGCGGGCAAACGTACAGGTTCTGGGCGAACTCGACGGAAAAGATGATCTTCTTGCAGTTTTGGCACTGCACGAAGGTGCCGTCGTTCCCGATGGCGGTCTTGTTCAAGGTCTTGAAAGATACCCGCCCGGTTCCGGCGTAGAGTGATTTCAGATGAGCGCGTTCGAAAGTCTTCCGAAACGGATTGTCGGGGTCGAGACGGAGTTTGGCTGCTTCGTGGAAGAGGAGACCGTCGGGACGCCCGAGGCCGCCGTCGAAACGCTCAAGGATTATCTGTTCTACGAGCTAAAACTGGGGGCGCTGGACCGCCGCGCCCGCGACGACGTGTTCGAGCCGGCTGAGAGCGGCGGCTTTCTCATGAACGGGGCCCGACTGTACGTCGATGCGGTCGGCTCGCACCTCGAGTACGCCACCGCCGAATGCCTTTCGCTGCCCGATCTCGTGGCGAACGACCGCGCCGGGCACCGCCAGATCGTCCGCGCGATCCGCGACCTGGACCTCGCCGACGTCGTGAGCATCTACAACAACTCGGTGGACCACTTCGGTGGGCATACATTCGGATGCCACGAGAACTACATGATCCGGGCCGACGAATCCCTCTTCGAGCGCGGCATGATGTACCTCTATCCGTTCCTGGTCACCCGCCAAATCTTTGCGGGGGTCGGACGGGTTGGCGGGCACCTCCTCACCGCCGCCGCCGGAATCCCGACCAAGCAACAGATGATGGAGAACGTCGTCGATTACATCTGGGTGTCCAACATCTACGGTGTCGTCCCGGACGATTCGGTCGATTTTCAGCTCAGCCAACGCGCCGACCACATCCTCAAAACGATGGCGTCGCGCGTCCGCTTCAACCGCGCCTTGCTGAATCCAAAGTGGGAGACCATGTACAGCCACGGCGGCTTCACCCGCCTCCACATGCTGTTCGGCGAGAGCAATCAGAATGAGTACGCCTACGCACTAAAGGTCGGGACGACGAAGCTCGCGTTACGTTTGATCGAGGATGAAGCCATCGCCGACGAAGTTCTGATCGCACAACCGCTGATGGCCCTGCGCGTCATCTCCCGCGACCCCACGTTCGAGTGGCAAATCCTGCGCATCGACGGCACCCCGATTACGGCCATCGATGTGCAACGCCTCTACTTGCAGGCCGCCCAGCGCTACCGCGATACCGACGCCGAGACGAACTGGGTGCTCGACGAATGGGCACGTACGCTCGACGACCTCGAACGTGACCCGATGGCCATGGGCGACCGCATCGACTGGGTGGCCAAGCGAAAAATTCTGGAAACCTATATCCAAGAAAACGGCTCGGACTGGAAGGATCCGGCGCTCCATTCGGTGGACCTCGAGTACCACAACATCGACCCCGGCCTCTCACTCTTCCATGCGCTGCAAGAAAGTGGCGAGACGAAGCGAGTCTGCCAAGACGTCGATATCGTGATGGCGATGACCGATCCGCCGCAGAACACCCGGGCGAAGGGTCGCGCCCGGCTCGTAGAGCAGATTCTCGCCAAGAAAAAGCGCCACTACGCGATCGATTGGAACGAAGTCACGGTCGCGCCGAAGCAGTACTTCGACCTGAGCGACCCGTTCGATCCGTACGATTCGATTCAGCTGGAGGCGTGAAGCGCGTTAGCGGACGGTCGATCCGGACCGAACGCCAACGCCTGCCCGCGGGGTTCCCCGACGCGCTCTCCGTCCCGCAACGCGAGCCGGCCCCCCAGCACCACGTGACTCACCCCGCCCGTAAGCGTATCGCCGGAGTACGGGCTCCAGCCGCACTTGCTCTGCACCATGCGGTCGTCAAACCGGTACGAGCGGGCCGCGTCAACAATCGCCAAGTCCGCGTCGGCCCCGACTTCGATCCGCCCTTTGCCGGCGATGCCGTACATTCGCGCCGGCCGATCGCTCAGCATCCGCGCGATCGTAGGCAAATCCAGCCGGCCCTGCGCCGCGAAGGTCAGGAGCACGGGCAGCAACGTCTGCACGCCCGGCATCCCGCTCGGACTCTGCGGATACGGCAAGGCCTTCTCTTCGCGTGTGTGCGGAGCATGGTCGCTGCCGAATACGGTGAACTTCCCTGCTTCCAGCGCCCGCCACAGCCCGTCGCGATGGTCCGCCGACCGGATCGGCGGGTTCATCTGGGCAAAGCTCCCCAATCGCTCGTACGCGTCTTCCGCCGAGAAGTACAGGTGTTGCGGCGTGACCTCGCACGTCACGTCCACGCCCATCTCGCGCGCCTTTGCGATCATGTCGGGCTCATCCGCCGTGCTGATGTGGAGCACGTGGACCGGTCGCCCCGTTTCCTGGCTCAGTGCCAATAGGCGCGCGGTGGCGAGCATCGCACTTTCTGCATCGCGAAGATGCGGGTGCTCGCGCCAGTGCGGATTCGCGCTGAGCAACGCTTTCCGTTCGCGGTTCCGCGGCTCGTCTTCTGCATGCACCGGGCAGCGGAACCGTCCGTGCCGCAGAACGCTCCGCAACGCCTCGTCGTCGGCCACCAAGAGCGAACCGGTGGAACTCCCCATGAAGATTTTGATTCCCGGCGTCCCCGGCAACTGCTCCAGATCGCCCAGTTCGGCCGCGTTCTCGGCGGTCGCCCCTACGAAGAATCCGTAGTGGCACCACGCGCGTCCCTCGGCGCGGTGCAGCTTGTCCGCCAACGTCGCCGCGTCGGTGGTGTTCGGATTGGTGTTCGGCATCTCCAGAATCGCCGTCACCCCGCCGTGCAGCGCCGCCCGCGTGCCCGATTCCAGGTCCTCCTTGTGCTCGAGCCCCGGCTCGCGAAAGTGGACTTGGGTGTCAATCGCGCCGGGCAGCACGTGCAGATGGGTCGCGTCCAGCGTCTCCGCCGCCGCCCCCCCGCCGAGGTCGCCGATCGCGACGATCTTGCCTGCCGCGATGCCGATATCCGCCCGTTCGACACCGGCCGAAGTCACGAGGTGCCCGCCGCGAATCAAGAGATCCATGCCGCATTTTGGCCGCTGAAGTAACGTTACGCCATGCGCATCGCAACGTACAACGCGGCGTCCGTCCGCGCCCGCATGCCCCGATTGACCGAATGGCTCGACGCGCACGAGCCCGACGTCCTCGCGATTCAGGAAACCAAAGTCGAAGACGACAAGTTTCCGCGCGAAGAGTTCGAGGCACGCGGCTACGAGCTCGCCATCCACGGCCAGAAGTCGTGGAACGGCGTCGCCATCCTGTCCCGACTCCCCATCGACGCCGTCTCGCGCGGACTGGAGGACGACCTGCTCGCCGACGATCGCCGCCTCATCGCCGCCACCATCGGCGGAATCCGGTTCATCAACACGTACGTGCCGAATGGGAACGCGGTCGGAAATGAAAAGTGGCAGTTCAAGATGGCGTGGCTGGAGACGTTTCGGCAGTACCTCCGCCAGCGGTTTCGACCGGACGATCCGGTGATTTGGCTCGGCGACATCAACATCGCCCGGCAGCCGATCGACGTGTTCGACAGCGCCAAGGTGCTGGGCGGCGTCGGACACCATCCCGACGAGTTCAGCCGGCTCGATGCCATTCTCGACTTCGGCCTGACTGACGTGTGGCGACACCTGCATCCGGAGACGCAGGAGTTCACGTTCTGGGATTTCACCGTGCCGCGCGCGCTCGACCGCAAACTCGGCTGGCGGATCGACCACGTGTACGTCACGGAACCGCTGCTCGCTCGGGTGCAATCCGCCGCGATCGACCTCGACGCCCGTCGCCTGGAACGGCCGAGCGATCACACCTTTGTCACGGTGGAACTGACCGACTGACCGTCACAGCTTCGGCAAGAGGCAACCGACCGGTTCCGTTCGATCCGGCTTCGGGCGACGACCCGCCACGGCGGCGTCCAGCGCGAGCTTCAGCGAGCGTTCGGTGAGCTTGCGCTGGATGCCCACGTCGGCAAATCGGTCGTCAATCCGGCCCCAGTACAGCACCTCGTTCCGCCGATTCAGCACCACCGCGGTCGGGGAAGTGGTGACCGCGAGACGCCGACGCGATACATTCATCGGATCGGCGACGACCGCAAACGGCAACTTATAATCGCGCACGAACCGTTGCCAGGACGTGTCGTTCGCGTTGACTCCCGGCACGATCCATTGGAACGAGACCTTTGGATTCGCCGCGTGCAGCCGCTTCAGCTCCGGCACCGCTTGCCGCGCGATCGGACATTCCGGCATCGCGACGACCGCGACGTGGATCGCCTTGCGTCCTGGAAACTCGAACTCCGGCACCCGCTTCGGCACAAATTGCGGTCCGCCGAGCCCCAGAACCGAAAGAAAAATCCACGATTCGACCATACGACATTCAGGTTAACGCCCGAACGCGCGAATCAGGTCACCATCCGGGCCTATAATCCCGGCTGATGGCTGCCGAAACCCAGACCGCCTCCGCGACGGGCAAGATGCCGTTGCACACTCGCATCCTCATCGGCCTCGGCCTCGGCGCGGTGGTCGGAGCGATCGCGCAGGCCACGCTGGGGGCCGAGAACAAATCGCTGGAGTGGTTTGTCGAAACTATCGCCACCCCGGCCGGCAACATTTTCCTGTATCTGCTGTTCATGATCGTGGTGCCGCTGCTGTTCTCGGCCCTATTGCTCGGCGTCGGCGAACTCGGCGATGCGGCCCGGGTCGGGAAGATCGGCCTGTACTCCCTGCTCATGACCGTGGTTCTCAGCGGGACCGCCGTGGTGCTCGGCGTCGCGGCCGTCAACCTCACGAACCCCGGTAAGGTGATCTCCGCCGAACGTCGAGAGCAGCTCGTGGAGAAGTACGGCAACGAGGAGCAAGGCAAGAAGAATCTTGAGGCCGCCAAGAAAGGGGCCGAAGACCCGCCCTTGCTCGGCGTGATCCCGAAGAATCCGTTCAAGGAGGTGAACCGCGCCTTGGAGGGCGGCCTGCTTCCGTTCATGTTCTTTGCGATCATGTTCGGGATTGCGCTCGCCTCAATTCCGCGGGAACAATCCGCCCCCGTCCGGGCCTTTTTCGAAGGCGTCTTCGCGGCGAGTCAGAAAATCATTGAGTACGCGATGAACTACGGACCCATCGCGGTGTTCTTCCTTGTCTTTCGGGCCACCGCCACGCTCGGGACCGACGTGTTTGTCGCTGTCGGCGCGTACGTGGCGATCGTCCTCGTGTGCCTGGCCATCCACCAGTTCGGCACCTACAGCCTCGTCCTGAAGTTCATCGCAAAGCGCAGCCCCGCCGAATTTTTCCGGCAAATGCGCACCACGATGATCACCGCGTTTGCGACCAGCAGCAGCAACGCCACGTTGCCCACCGCGCTGAAGGCGGCGACCGACGAGGTGAAGCTCCCGCAGGACATCTCTAGCTTTGTCCTCACCGTCGGCGCCACCGCAAATCAGAACGGCACCGCGTTGTTCGAGGGCATCACGATCCTCTTCTTCGCCCAACTATTCGGCGTCGAACTCTCCTTGGCTCAACAGTTGACGGTGATGGGTTTGGCGATCGTCGGCGGCATCGGCACGGCCGGCATTCCCGGCGGGGCGTGGCCAATGATCACCACGATTCTCGTCATGTACAAGGTTCCAGAGGCGGCGGTCGGCATCGTGCTCGGCATCGACCGGATTCTCGATATGTCGCGCACCGTGCTCAACGTCACCGGAGACATGACGATCGCGGCGTGTGTCTCCAAGATGGCCGAGCGAGACCGCAACAACAGGGCGGGCGACGCCGAAGCATCGCCCGCCTGAAAGAATCCGGGACCGGAGGGGTCTTAGTGGTGGCTCTTCGCAGTGAGGGCCTTAAGCACTGTCGGCGGAACCAACACGGTGTCGATCGCGTGGATGACGCCGTTGCTCGTGAGCACGTCGGCGATGGCAACCTTCGACTTGTTGAAGCGAACCGTCTTGCCCTTGATGCTGACCATCAGGTTTTCGCCTTGGACGGTCTTCGCCTTGAGGCCGTTCTTGAGGTCGGTCGAGAGGACCTTACCGGCGATGACGTGATAAGTGAGGATGCTGGTGAGCAGTTGCTTGTCGCCCACGATCTTGTCCACGAGGGCCTTCGGCAGCTTCGCAAAAGCGGCGTCGGTCGGCGCGAGAACCGTGAACGGGCCCTTGCCCTTGAGCGTTTCGACGAGGCCGGCCTTTTGCACCAGCGACACGAGGGTCTTGAAGTTGCCGTTTTCGACGGCGGTGTCCACGATGTCCTTCTCGGCCTTGGCGAAGGCGACCGGGGCGAGGGCGAGCGGAGCGATGATTGCGAGCGCGAACTTGCTGAGGTTCATGAGTGAGTTCTCCGGAGCCGAAGCTCCTTACCGCTACTCATACGCGACCGATGATCGGAATAGCTCCCATCCATCATCGACAATTGATGTTTTATCTGCTTTACAGCCGTTGTCCGGGGAAAAAGTCGCATCCGGCGGTCTCGGCTTCCGGTGCGTACGCCACGTCAAACGGCTTCGCGTCGAGTCCGATTTCGCTCGCAATGAGTTCATTCACCTCGGCCAAGATGCCGCGCGAGTAGCCCGGCCACAGGCGCACGATCCGACCGTCTTCGCGGATCAGCGCGGCGTAGGCCGATCGGCCCACTCGGAACGCACGGGCGATCTTCTTCTCAGGATCCGGCACAATCGAGAACGGGGTGAGCAGGTCGTCTTGCCACTGCCGCGCGCTTTCCACCGGCTTGTCGATCACCCCGACAAAGTCCACCTTGTCGCCGTAACGGTCGTACAGCTTGTGATAGATCGGCTCCACGTCGATGCTGCACGGACAGCCGAACTTGATGAACAGCACGAGTTGCGGTCGCGCCGCCTGCGGGTCCCCGATGGTCACCGGTCGCCCGCGATGATCGGTGCGAGAAAACTTCGGCGCCGGCGTCAGTTCGCGCGCGGCGGAGTCTTTGCGCATCTCCGCCGTGACATCGTGCCGCGACTCCATCACGAGGGGTCCGCCGTCCTTCACGATCGGTCGGGTCGACTCGTACGCCAAGAGCAGTCCGCCCGAAGCGAGCGCTCCGGCAAAGGCCAAGAGAAGCCAGCGCAACTTCATCACCTTCTATTGTGACGCCGTTTCGGCGACCAACCTGTTCCGATCCGATCCGAACCGATCCGGCCGAACGCGTGGCGCACAATGCAGGCGTGCGGAGTTTACGGACGCAGTTGCTGATCAGCCACCTGGCCTTGGTCCTCCTGGTAGGGATCGTGCTCAGCGGCGCGGTGCTCAGCTTCGTCACCTTGCGCCGAACCATCGACCAGGTCGTCACCGACAACTATCCGACGGTCGCGCGGGCCCAGCGTCTCGGCGAGAGCCTGCGCGACCTGCAACTGGGTCTGCGCACCTATGCGGCCGGCGAGGCGGCGGCGGGCCAGCAGGCGTCGCGCGATGCCTACGCCCGCGCCGTGCTGAACACCCGCGCCCTCGGCGAAGTCACCAGCGAGGGCGAGCAACGGATCGTGGCCCAACTGACCGAGTTGCTCGACGTCATCGGTCGCGAACTGACCTTTCTCGATCGTCCCACCCTCACCGTTCAGCCGGGCGTCGTCATGCGGCTCCAAACGGCGGTAGACCCCCAACTTCGCCGCGCCATCCGGCGAACCGACGAGCTCCGTCGCATCAACGAACTGGCGATTTTCACCGATCACGAGCGTGCCAAGGCGCAGGCGCTGAGCTTTTCCTACATCGGGATTTTCGTCACCCTTTTTTCTTTAGTGGTTGCGATTTTTCTTGCGTACCGCATGATGGATATGGCCCTCCGTCCGCTCGCCCTCATCGCCCGCGCCGCCGAATCCCTCGGTTCCGGCAATCTCACCGAACGCCTTGTGCTGCCGCGCGACGACGAGATCGGGCAGCTGGCCGATTCGTTCAATGAGATGGCGGCCCGATTCTCCGAGCTCCAGACCGTGAATGCGCGCCGCCTCGAGAAGGCGCAGCTCATGTCCGACGCCGCGCTGGATTCGCTGTACGACCCGGTGATCGTGACCGACGCCAAGCACCGAATCGTCCAGTTCAATCGCGCGGCGGAGTCCATCTTTGGCCCGGCACCGAGTGACCCGCGACGGCATATTCGCGAAGTCATCAACGACTCCCGCATCGTGGCGGCCCTCACCGACGAGGATTTGCCCGCCGCCGCCGAGCAAGCGGACGATGATCACGACGAACGCAACTTTGTGCCGATTCGCGTGCGAGAAAGCGAGAAAACGTACCGGGTGCGGGTCACACCCATGACCACCGACGAGGGCAAGCGTCTGGGATCGGTCGCGGTGTTGGAAGATTTCACCGCGAACCGCGAGCTCGACCGGCTCAAGACCGAATTCATCGGAGTGGCCGCGCATGAGCTACGCACCCCGGTGACCGGTCTGCTGCTGGCGGTTCAACTCTTGGAGGAAGGTGCCGCCGGCGACCTCACGGCATCCCAGCGAGACGTGGTGCGCGTACAGCGCCAAGACCTCGAACGGCTGGAGCAGCTCACCCGCGACCTGCTGGATATCACGAAGTTGGAGAGCGGCACGATGACGCCGCGCCCGGCCCCGGTGACGATCGCCCGAATCTTCGAAGACGTCGAGCGGACGATGGCACCGATCGCGCGGGCCAAGGGGGTGCGACTCACCATCTTGCCCCCCGATCCACCGGAAACGATGCTCCGCGTTGATCGCGGTCAGATCGGGCGGGTGCTCATCAATCTCGTCAACAACGCCGTCC
The DNA here is from genome assembly GCA_033763535.1 of Fimbriimonadaceae bacterium. GTDB lineage: Bacteria > Armatimonadota > Fimbriimonadia > Fimbriimonadales > Fimbriimonadaceae > Fimbriimonas. The sequence goes on from JANRKI010000085.1 coordinate 36,229, forward strand.
GCCATACGCCGCCCGACGGATCCGTCCAAGTTTCGGTGCGGATCGTCCCGGATCAAGTATCTTTCCAAGTGGAAGACACGGGCGAAGGGGTGCCAGCCGAATATCGGGAACGCATCTTTCAGCGCTTTGTTCAGGTACCGGGTTCGACGCAAGGCGGCGCGGGGCTTGGACTCAGCATCGCGCAACGGATCGTCGAGAATCACGGCGGTGAGATGACACTTCTGAGCGAACTCGGTAAGGGTTCCACGTTCGGATTTGTCCTCCCCGCTCGCGCCATCGAGCCCTCCGATTCGGCTTCCGGAGCGTCAGTTTCATGAACGAGCACGTGCTCATTATCGACGACGAAAGCAGCATCCGCATGATGATGCAGCTTGCCCTGCAGCACACCGGCTACCGGGTAACCGTAGCCAACGATGGGCCGAGCGGACTGGCGGCGTACGGCGACGGATCCGGCATCGACCTCGTGATCCTCGATCAGCGCATGCCGGGGATGCCGGGCATCGACGTGATGCACGCGATCTTCGAGCGGCACGAGAGCGCGAAAGTGATCATCGCGACCGCGTTCGGCACGCTGGACCTGGCGCTGGAAGCGATTCAGGCCGGGGCCCAAGATTTCCTGCGAAAGCCGTTTACCGCCGATACGTTACGCGCGGCCGTCCGCACGACGCTGGATCGACCGATGCAGCATCACATGGCGGTCCCGGTCGGCAAGGTTTGCGCTTCGTTTACGCGCACCACGTTCAACGGGTTCTCGTTCCAGCTGGAAGACGCGCAGGTGCCGGAGAGCGGAGCCGGCGACATGGCGTACACGTTCCGCGTGGTGCGAGAAAACGAGGAGTCACTCGTAACGGTCACCCTGCCGGTGTACGTGCAGGAGCTGGTCAAGGCGCACACCGACTCGGAAACCGTGCCCGGCGGCGCCAGTTTTTGGCAAGCGATGAGCGAGGAGTGCCTGGCGAACCACCTGTGGCACCACGCCGCCTTGCCGGAAAATCGGGTGTTGCGCATCGAGGACCTCTCCTCCGGTTTGCGAAAGTGGATAGACTCCATGCTCACGGTTTCGCCGGTTTAGGCTGTCGCGCGACCGCACCCTCATGGGAAAACATAAGATCTTTTTGGGATACGCCCCGGGGGTAGGCAAAACCTACCACCTGCTCGACGAGGCACAACGCCGACACGCGCGTGGTCAAGAGGTCGTCATTGCCGACGTTGCCCATTACGATCGGCCGTCCACGCAAGAGGTTCAGGAAGGCCTGCCCGTCATCGCCCCGATCGAACGCACCATCGACGGCGTGACGTACCGAGACCTCGATCTCGACGCGATCGTCGCCCGGAAGCCAGACCTCGTGATCACCGACGAGTTGGCGCGACGGAACGCCCCGGGCGCCCGGAACGAAAAGCGCTGGCAAGACGTGCAGTTTCTGCTGGATCAGGGCATCAACGTGCTCTCAACGCTGAATGTCTACCATTTGGAGAGTCTGAACGACCATATCCACGACATCACCGGCGTCCGGATTCAGGAAACGGTGCCTGACCACGTGTTGCACGATGCCGACGAGGTCGAGATCGTGGACCTGCCGCCGACCGCGCTGTTGAACCGGTTGCGGCGCGGCGACGTATTTGCGGAAGGTCATGCCCCCGCCGAAGTGATCGGCTTCTACAACGAGGCGACGCTGAGCGCACTGCGAGAGATCGCCCTACGCGAAATCGCGGGCACGGTGGACGAGGAGATTCAGGACTATCGGCGCGAAAAGCGGATCGAGAAGCCGTGGGCGACGCAAGACCGCGTCATGATTTGCGTCAGCCCCACGCGGCCGTCGCTCCGGCTGATCCGGCGCGGCTGGCGGATGGGCCAGCGGATGCACGGCGAGGTGATCGCGGTCCACGTGAAGGACGGATCCTCGGACAGCGTGCAGGCGAAGAAGATTCTCGCCGACGACTTCGCACTCGCCCAGCGGTTGGGCATCGAGACGGTCACTCTGGAAGGTCCGCTCAGCCCCACGCTCGTCGCGTTCGCAAAGGAGCGAAACGTCACCGCGATCATCCTCGGGCATCCCGAGCGCAGTCGCCTGCAAGAAATGTTTCGTCCCAGCGTCCTCACGGACCTCTCGCGCGAACTCCGGACGGTGGACCTCATCGTGGTAGCGAGCGAGACCGAACTCCCGAGCGATCATGCATAACCGCTTCCGCCTCGTTGCATTGGCCCGGCCATGAGCAAAGCCGAATTCACCCCTTGGCAACGGTTCGTCCGACGCCTGTTCGGCGACCCGATCGCCACCTCGAAGGCGCATCACGAGAAGCTGTCGCCACTCGTGGGTCTCGCCGTTTTCGCTTCCGACTCACTGAGTTCGGTGGCGTACGCGACCGAAGCGATCTTGGCCGTACTCGTGCTGAAATCCGCCGAGTCGCTCGGCTTGCAGATGCCGATCTCGTTCGCCATCGTCGTGCTCATCGCAATCATCGCGATGAGCTACCGGCAAACGATCAAGGCGTACGCGCAGGGCGGCGGGTCGTACATCGTGGCGAGCGACAATCTCGGGCCGAAGCTCGGGCTGGTCGCCGGCGCGGCCCTGCTGATTGACTACATCTTGACGGTGGCGGTATCGGTGGCGGCCGGCGTCGCCGCGATCACGTCCGCGATTCCGGCCTTGCACGCGTACCTCGTGCCGCTGAGCGTCGTGTTCATCGCGCTGTTGGCGTACGCGAACCTGCGCGGACTCAAAGAGTCGGGCGCGGTCTTCGCGTTTCCGACCTACGGCTTCGTGGCGATCATGTACGTGATGCTCGCGGTCGGGATCGCAAAGGCACTCCAATCGCCCCCCGTTCAGCAGGTCGTGCTCACGGAGCCGAGCAAGGTCGGTTCCGAAGCGAACTGGCCGTTCCTGTTCTTGCTGGCGCGCGCGTTTGCGGCGGGCTGTACCGCGCTCACCGGGATTGAAGCCGTCAGTGACGGCACGCAGTCGTTCCAAAAGCCCGAGCAAAAGAATGCCGCGAACACCCTGGTCCGGATGGCGATCATCCTGAGCACGCTGTTCTTGGGCATGGGCTATCTGGTGCAGTTCTTGCCGGAGGTCGCGCTTTACAGCGCGAAGAACCCGGAATTCCGCACGCTGGCGAGCCAAATTGCGGCGTACTCGTTCGGCCAGGGGTCGATTCTGTTCTACGCGGTGCAAGCGTTCACCGCATTGATTTTGCTCTTGGCGGCCAATACGGCCTTCGCCGATTTTCCGCGGGTCTGCAGCTTCTTGGCGCGCGACGGCTACATGCCCCGCTACATGGCACGACTCGGCGACCGGCTGGTGTTTCACAACGGCATCCTGATGCTGGCGGTCATGGCGATCGTGCTCGTCTTCGTGTTCCACGGCGAGTTGGACAGCCTGCTACCGCTCTACGCCGTTGGCGTGTTCACGGCGTTCTCGCTGTCACAGGCCGGCATGGTGGCCCACTGGCTCAAGAAGCGGACAGGCAATTGGCGCAGCAGCGTGGCGATCAACCTCGTGGGGTGCGGCCTGTGCATCGTCGTGCTCGGCATCATCCTCGTGACCAAGTTCACGGAAGGGGCGTGGGTCATCGCGGTGCTCTTGCCGATCTTGTACGGCGTGATGAACGGCATCAATCGGTACTACAAGGTTCGGGCCGAGGACCTTTCGGCCCCGCCGGTGCCGGTGCCGGGCGATCGCCGACATATCGCCCTGTTACTCGTGCCGCGGGTTCACCGAGGCATGACGAACGCGCTGAGTTACGCCCGGAACCTGCGTGGCGAGGTGCAGGCCGTCCACGTGACGCTGAACGAACGGACTTTGCCCGAACTGCAGCGTCAGTGGGAAAAGATCAGCCTGGACGTACCGCTGGTCGTGCTGCCGTCGCCGTACCGATCGCTCATCGACCCGGTGCTGGATTACGTCGACGAGCTGCGCGAGGAGGATCCGAGCGCGCTGATCACGGTGATCGTGTCGGAAGCCGTGAGCGCCAAGTGGTACGAACGCCTGCTGACCGAGAACGTGGCCGGACAGCTCCGCAACGCGCTGGCCAAGCGCAAAAACGTGGTCGTCGCCAGCATTCGGCACAAAACGCGCGACTGATCAAGCGTCGCATCCGCCGGGCGCGCTTCGGGGCGTGACCAGTCGGCGGGTCAGCCCGTGCGCTTGATCCAGCGGCGCACTCGGTCTTTCCAGCCCTCGGAAGCCTGGGCCGGGCCGAGCTCTTCCCCGCTCTGGAGGGCAAACCGGGCCAACCCGATGGCAGCGGCGGAGCCGCGGGTGGGCACGTCGGACCGGACGGTCAGGTCAAATGCGCTGCGCACGACGGTCTCCAGTCCGGGCAAGCGACTGCCTTCACCGGTGAGCACGATGCCGGTGGCAAACCGAAGGTATCGGGTCGCCTCGAGATCGGCCCGCACGAACTTGACCATCTCCCGAACGCGACTCTCGATGACTTCGGCGAGGACGCGGCGCTGCAATTGTCGGTAGAAATCCTCGTCGGCGCGCATCACGTCGGTGGTCTCGTGCTCTCCCACTTCGGCAGAAGCGGCGTGACCTGCGGTCCGCTTAACGCGCTCGGCTTCCTCGGCGGTGGTTTTGAACAGCAACGCGATATCGCGAGAAATGAACGCACTGCCGAGCGGGAGGCTCCGGGCGTAGGCCACCGAACCTTCGACGAACACGGCAAATTCGATGCGGCTTTCTCCCAGGTCGATCATCAGCGTGCCGCGCTCGACTTCCTCTTGGCTCAGCACGCCGAGTCCGCCGACAATCGGACCGAAGGCGAATTGGCGCACCCGGAATCCGGCGGCTTCGATCTCCGCCTCGATGGCTCCGAGGGCCGACGCGTTGCCGGTCGCGATAAGGGTTTCGACTTCGAGCTTGCTTCCCGCCATCTCCAGCGGGCGTTGGATGCCGCGCTGACCATCGACCTTGAAGGTCTTCGGCACCACGTGGATGACGGTCGCGTTTGACGGGAGCAAGATGGAACGGCTGTGGTTGATGACCTCCAGCACATCCTGGGGCATGATTTGGCGGCCCTTCGGGATGATCATCTTGATCCCCTGGCCCTCGAAGCATTCGACATCGTTGCCGCCGATGGCGACCGCGAGTTCGGTGACCTTACGATCGGCCTGACGCGCGGCCTGGCTGACGGCAGACTGCACCGCGTCGGCAAGCCCGGCATCTGGCCGCAGCACGCCCTTGTCGAACCCGCCGAACTCGGTGCGGGCCGCGCCTTCGAGCCGCAAACGCTTGTCACCGGAACCGACGACGCACGTCACGTGCCGGGTTCCGATGTCAACCGCCGCGACGAACGTCACGAGGCCACCTCGGTCGAGGTTCGGCGGCGGCGATCGTCGAGCCAGGTGAGGAAGATACGGCGCAGCTTCGCGAGGTTATCGAAGATCCGCTGCCCGAAGACAAAGGTCGTGGCGAGAAACAGATTGATGTAGATTTGATCGCCGAGCCATGCCATGAAAAACGCGATGAGGATGTTGCTGAGGAATCCGGTGACGAAGAGGTTCGTCTCAAACTTCCCCTCGAGGCCGGATCGGATGCCGCCGAGCACGCTATCGAGTCCGGCGAGGCAGGCAATGGCCAAATACTGGCCGCCGACCCCGCGGACCGGGCCGACATTGATCAGGATGGCGAGTATCGCCCCGATGAACAGGGCGATCAGGGGAATCAGAATCACTTCGTTGCCTTTGGTTGCTTGCCAAACCGCCCCGTGATGCTGCCGGTGTACGCCTTGATCGACATTTTCTCGACGCGTTCAATCTCGACCATGCCCGGGTCGGCCTGACGAATATCGGCCAAGATACCCCCCGGCAAGTTCATCGCTCCGAACAGCGTCTTCGGGTCGCCGATCGCGCGGATTTCGATCGGGCTGGCGATCTTAATGTCGTTGACCAGAATGGTGGGGCCCACGCACCGAAAACTGCTGCGATTGGTGACGCGATGGTCGTTGACGCTCACCGCTTCGGCACCGCTGGAGAGCAGTTCGTTGACGACCCGCAGGACATCGGTGTCGTGGATGACGTCGCCACTGTCGGCCCCGGCCCCGAGCCCCATACCGGAGGTCTTCGGACTGTCGCGGAGCGTGACCACGATGCCGGGACCCTCCAGTTCCGTCAGGCCCGAAAACTGCTTGGCCTGCTGGAGGCTTTCGTTCAGGGTCTTCGCCTCGCTACTGCTGCCAGAAAGTGACTTTTCGAGCTTCGCGTTTTGTTCGAGGAGTTCTTGGACCCGATTCTGCAACTGCTCGAACGCCTCGATATCGACCTCACTCTCGCGGATTCGGGAGGATTGGTCGGATTGCAGATAGCTTCGGCGCGACTTGCGATTGTCTTGCGTCACCCACGCCATGGTCGTCATGAAGCCAAGGATCACGCACATGACGCTGACGGGGACCACCCAGTTTTGGGACTGCAACTGACGGAAGATACTCACGACACTTATCTCGATATTGGGGCGTTTCGCTCGGGATCTCAGGATCAGAAGCGGGCCGCCGGATTGTTCGGCGCCATCACGTTCAAGACCTTGATGCGGTCCAGGAGTTCCGGGTCCGCGCGTCGCAGCGCCAAGATCATGTCGATCTTCTCCTCCAACTGCAACGCTTGGCCAAGAACAATCTGCTTGTTATTGTAATCGAGGTAGATGCCGCCCTCCCGGCTATAGCGGATCTTGCCGCGCGCGGCCGGGCCAAGGTTGCGCGCCCGAATCGCCACGTACGCCAGTTGCGCGGTGGGGATGCGACCGAGCATCACCGTGGAACCCTGCATGTCCGTCGCCGGGACCTGGACTTCCGGGAGTTGCGTCAGGTCTTGCGAGGTTCGGTAAACGGTGCCATCGTAGGCCAGCGCAATATTGCGGGTGCCGGTGAGGCGCGCGACGGGCTCGCGGTACTCCACCTTCAGCACGCCCCGGCCGAACAGATTGGTATCGAAGCTCGCCGACGCGATGTTCGGCAGATTGACGACGCGGCTTTCGACGATTTGGCGGTTGAGGTTCCAGACGGAAATGCCGCGCACCGATCGCACATGCTCGGTGACGGCGGCGCGCTCGGGGGCCGCGACGCCGACGACGCGGACTTTTCGAACGCACATCTGGGGGCTAAACCCGAGCCCGAAGATGAGGCTAATGCCGGTGGCGAGGGCCAAGGTGCGGTTCCAATTGATCAGGTCGACCGGCGGCCACTTCTTCGGCGGGACCGGTCGCCGCACATCGCGTCCGGATGGGCCGGGGCGCTTCATCGCCGTGCCTCCTCCACGATGAGTTCGCACAGGGTGTCGAAGTCGATGCCGGCAGCGCGCGCGGAGTTTGGCAGCAGCGAGGTTCCGGTCATTCCGGGCAGCGTGTTCACCTCGAGCACGAAGATTTCTGCAGCGCCGTGCGGGTCGCGGATGATCATGTCCGTGCGGGTGGCGCCGCGGCAGCCGAGGACATCGTGACTGCGCACGGCGATCGCTTGGACTGCCTCCGTCACCGCGTCGGGTAGGCGGGCGGGCACGATCTCGTCGGTTGCGCCAGGCAGATACTTGCTGGCGAAGTCGTAACGTCCGGAGGCGGGAGCGATCTCGACCACCGGCAACGCGCGTCCGCCCAGCACCGGCACGGAGACCTCCATGCCGACGACCCACTCTTCGACGAGGGCACCGGAACCGAAGCGGTTGGCCCGGGCGAGTGCGTCCCGCAGTCCCGCGCGGTCGTCGACAAACGAGAGTCCGACGGTGGAGCCCTGAGCGTTCGGTTTCACGACGTACGGCCCGTCGAAGGTCACGGCGTCGGGGTCCGTCCCGGTCAGCAATTGCCCGTGCGGGGTGCGGATCCCGGCGGCGGCGAGGACCCGTTTGGTGGCCTCTTTATCCATCGCGAGGGCCGACGCCTGCACGCCGCTGCCGGTGTACGGCAGATCGAGCAGTTCGAGAAGCCCTTGGATGGTGCCGTCCTCCGCACGGGTGCCGTGAACCGCGAGAAACACGACGTCGGGACGCTGGGGGCCGAGCAAACGGACGAGACTTTGCTCGCGCCACAGCAGTTCGGCGGGGTCAATGCGGGTGACGTCGTAGCCTCGGCGCGTGAGGGCCTCGGCGACCGCGATGCCGCTGTGCAGCGAGACCTCGCGTTCGGCCGAATCTCCGCCGAGCATGACGGCGACCTTAGCGCGGGCCGCAAGCGGGCGACCGAGTTCCGCAAGGAAAGCGGCGGGAAACTCGCTGATATTGCCTGCACCCATCGCCACGACGACGGCCCGTTTCGGCACGATCTTGGCGACCTCCGTAGGGAGTTGGTGACGGCTCGGCACGTAATGGAACGGGACGGTCAGCAGTTCCGTGATCCGGGCACTGCTGACGCCCGGCACAGGTGCCTCGCGCGCGGGGTAGATGTCCGTCATCGTGACGTGATCGGCGCGGCTGAGGGCGTCGGCGAATTCCGGAATCAGCCCCGCGGTCCGGCTGTAGAGGTGCGGCTGGAACACGACGTGTAGCGGCAGGTCGGGGTACCGCTCGCGAACGGCCTGGAGCGACGCGACGATCTCAGTGGGATGGTGCGCGTAGTCATCCAACAGCACGAGGTGTTCGCACGGGCCGATGGGCCCCTCGTGCCGCAATTGGAGGCGGCGTTCGGCACCGGTGAAACGGGCGAGGCCGGCCATGGCGGACGGAAGGTCGGCGCCAAGATGCGCCACGACCTGGAGCGCGGCGGCGGCATTCGCCCGGTTGTGCAGGCCGTTAAGGGCGAGGGGATGGTTGCCGAGGTCGGAGGGTTGGAACGGGCGCTTGATTCCGGGGAACGGATCGGCGACTTCGCACGAGCCGGGATCGGCGGGCGTATAGACCAGCGCGCCGTCGGACGGGATGCGGGCGATGAATCGGGCCACGCTGGCGCGAAGATTTTCCCAAGTGCCGTGGAAATCCACGTGGTCCAGTTCGAGGTTGGTGAGTACGACGAGGTGGGGGTCGAGATCGTGAAAACTGTCGTAGGCCTCGCACGCTTCCACGACCGCGTATTCGCCCACGCCGTAGAGGACGGGCGAACCCCAGGCCGGAATTTGGGCGCCGACCACGACGAGCGGGTCGTATCCGGCGGAGACGAGGGCGCTGGCGACCAGGCCGGTGGTGGTAGTTTTGCCGTGGGTTCCGGTGACGGCGATGACTTTGCGTTTGCGCAACAGCCAGCCGAGGAGTTGGCTGCGGCGCAGGAGCGGGAGTCCGAGCGTGCGGGCGGCGGCGACTTCCGGACTCGTCGCGAGGTCGACGGCGTCGGTGAGGACCATCGCGACGGATTCGGACGGGCCGACGGCGGTGACGAAGTCGTGGACCGGCGTGGCGCGATGGCCGATTTCGACCGCAATGCCCTCCGCCATGAGGCGGTCGGTTTCGTCGGAGGCGGTGCTATCGGTTCCGGCAACGGTGAGCCCCTGCGACCGGGCGAGTCGGGCCAATGCGCTCATGCCCGCGCCGCCGATGCCGACCAAAAACAGCCCACGGACACCATCGAGGGCGGATCGTGGGGCGAAGGCGGTCGCGATTTCAGCGGGGGTTCGCATCGGATGTGCCCTCTATGATGCCAAGGATCGCGGACGTCGCGCGGGGCATATCCCAATCTGCAAGGCTTGCGGCCACGAGCGCGGGGTCCAGATCGAGGGCGCGCCGGATGCCACGCGCGAGTCCGCCGACCTCGAGCGACCGCTGCGGCACCTCGATGGCGGCGCCGAATCCGGCGAATTCGCGGGCGTTGACTCCTTGGTGATCGTCGGCACTGGAAGGGAGCGGAATGAGCACGCTGGGCAGTCGGAACGCCGCGACTTCGGCGAGGGTGCCTCCGCTGCGGCCGATAAAGAGCCGGGAGGATCGGTAGAGATCGGCGAGTTCGGGCGCGTCGATGAAGTCGCGCACATCCACATTGGCCGGGGCATCCGCGCGGAGGGCGTCGGCGTGCTGCCGACCGGCGGCGATGGTGAAGCGGAGGTTCGAATCGTCGGCGGCGGCGGCGACCACGGCTTGGTTCACCCGGACGGCGCCTTGGCTCCCCCCCATCACGAGGACGTGGTTGCCGGACGCGAGGCCCACGGCGGAGGCGGCGGCGCGGAGTTCCGGACGGATCGGCTGACCGGTGCGGACGGCGTTGGCGGGGGCAAGCGGGGTGGTCGCGCGGAACACGTACGTATAGCCGAGCGCCCCCCGGGCAAACATTCGGGTGGTCCGACCGGGCACGCTGTTGGCCTCGTGAACGACATAAGGCACGCGGTTTCGGCGGGCGGCAAAGAGCCAGGCAGCAGCGGAGTACCCGCCGGTACTGAAGAGACGGTCGGGAGGATTCTGGCGGAGGTGGCGAGTGGCTTCCCCGCTGGCACGAAGGAGTGCGACGAGCGACCGCCATCCGGCGACGGACTTGAGCGACCAGAGCGGCTGCCCGTTTACGGCGACGAACGGGATACCGCGCGATTCGCACGCGGCGCGTTCCATGCCGCGATGGCTGCCGAGGTAGGTGAGTTCGACGCCGCGAGATTCGGCGGCGAACCGACCGACCTCAAGCGCCGGGAAGATGTGCCCGCCCGTCCCACCGCCGGTGATCGCGAGTTTCAATCCGTTCCTCCGCAACGGGGCGTTTGGCGACGGCGGTCAGGGCTGCCGACTGGGCCAATCCGAGGGCGGCCCACAGCGCGACCAGGCTCGATCCGCCGGAACTGACGAACGGGAGCGGAATCCCGATCGCGGGCAAGGTCCCGTTCGCCATCATGATGTTGACGCAGGCTTGGACCGCCACCCATGCGCTGACGCCGGCGATGACGTACCGCGCAAACGGATTTCCGGCCGCGCGCAAGAGGAGCGCGAGGCGCACGGCGAGCACGCCGAGGATGAGAATGACGATGCTGGCCCCCAGCAGACCGGTCTCCTCGGCGATGGTCGCCATCACGAAGTCGTTGGTGGTGGCCGGAATGATGTGCTTGACATGGCCGTTGCCGACGCCGACGCCGAGGAGTCCGCCGTCCGCCATGCCGCGTTCCGACTGCGTGGTTTGGTACCCGATGTCGTTGACGTTGTCCACGCTCCAGCGCGCTTGATGGTGCCGAATCCGCTCCATGCGGTAGGGCTGGGCCATGACGAGGATGCCAACGACGAGCAAGACGGCCGTGCCGCCGATCAGCCAACTCTTGAGGCGGATGCGGGCGGTGAGGAACATCACGAGGGTGATCGCGAGGAGGACGCCGGCGGTCCCGAGGTCGCTGCCGCGTTCGACAAGCATCATGGCGAAGAACGCGGGAACGAACGGGCCGACGCGGCGGATGAACGGCACGATGTGCTCGTGAATCCAGTCGTTGAAGGTGCGGGCAGGGCGCGATTCCGGGGCCGTCGGCTTCCACGCGAGCATTTGGGCGACGTAGAGGATCAGCGCGACCTTGGCGAACTCGGACGGCTGGATTTTTTGCCCGCCCACCGCGATCCATCGCTTCGCCTCGTTCTGAGACTCACCGAAGATTTCGACGAGGAAGAGCGACACGATGCTGAACGCGAACAGGCCGATGGCGGCGCGGCGAAACGCTGCGATCGGTACGAGTCGCGCCACGAGGTAGGCGAGGCAACTCGGCACCAGCCACGTGAGCTGCGAGCGCATCTCAGGCGGAATCAACGACTGGTCTCGGGCGAGCGAACGCACGTAGCCGGCGTCGAAAATCGCGATCAGTCCGAGCAAGGTCGCGGCGACGGCGGAGAGCGTGACGGCCAAATCGGCCTGACCAAAGCGGCTGAGCGTCCACCACGTGCGCCAGTGCGGTATCGCGGCGGCGGTCGAGTCGCTCCGTTCGGGCGCTGTACGATCGGGTGAGGGACGATCGGGTGAGGGACGAGACGGCGCACGGCGTTCGGGCGACGGACGAGACGGCCCGGACGTGCGGGCGTTCGCGTAATCGCGGAGCGTCGGACCTTCAGCCGAAGGTCCGCGGGCGTCGGCGGCGTTGGGCTCAATCGGTCCGGGCGGTAAGTTCATTCAGCCACTCCTTGGCAAGTTCTCTAAAGACGTCTCCGCGGTGCCGAAAGTCGCGGAATTGATCGCTGCTCGCGCAGCCGGGAGCGAGCATGATCACCTCGCCCGCGCGGGCCTGCGCGGCGGCAGCACGGAAGGCGTCGCCCATCGTTTCATAGATCGGCAGGGTCGGATCGATGACGCGCCGGATGTCCTCGGCATCGCGACCGAAGAGGTACGCCCGATGCCGCCCCTGGGCAAGCAGGCTGCGCAGCGGCAAGAAGTCGAGGCCCTTGTTCGTGCCACCGAGGATGACGTGGACCGAATCGCGCACGGCCTGCACGGACTTGACGACCGCGTCCGGGTTGGTACACATCGAGTTGTTGATCACCCGGACGCCGTCGCGGGCGCCCACCGCTTCCATCCGGTGCGCGAGGCCGCGGAATTCGCGAAGGCCATCGAGAATTTCCGGCACCAGGGTGTGGGCGGGCGGATCGAATCGGCCCGAATACACGCTGCGCATCGCCATCATCGAACTCACACGAGCGGCGTTCGCAGTTGCCACCCGTTCGGGCAACACCCGGGCGAGGGTCGCCTGGGCGAGCAAGGCCGCCATCGCGGCGTTCATGCGGTTGTGCGTCTCCGGGAACGGAAATCCGCTGATCGGCACGATTTGGCCAAAGAAGGACCACTGCGTGTCCTCCAGCCGGGCCTCCTCGGCGGTGGGCCCAAATCGCCACACGGTTGGGCCGTTGGCGGGCGGCGGCACGTTCGGGTCGTGCGCCCGGCAAATCGCGAAGTCGCCGGGACCCTGGGCGGCCCAGATGCGGCGTTTGGTGGCGGCGTACTCCGCGAAGCTCGCGTACCGGTCGAGGTGATCCGGGGTGATGTTGGTGATTCCGGCGGCGATCGGGCGGAACTGACGGACCCATTCGAGCTGAAAACTGCTGACTTCCGCAACGAGGACTTGGCGAGGGTGCGAGGCGTCGGCGGCGTCGGTAAGCGGCTGCTCGGGGTAGCCGGAACCAAAGATGTTGCCGCACAGCACCGCTTCGACTCCGCAAGCACGCAGGGCGAGGTAGGTCAGGACGGTGGTCGTGGACTTGCCGTTGGTGCCGGTGAGGGCGACGATGGGCGCGGCGGAAATCTGCGACGCGAATTCGATCTCGCCGATCACGTCCGTGCGCGCGGCGAGTTCGAGCAGGACCGGATGATCCTTTCGGACCGCCGGATTGACGACCACCGCGTTCGCCCACGCGGCAACAGTCTCCGGATCGATCGGACCGATTGCGACTTCGGCCCCGAGATCGCGGGCTTCGGCCACGAGTTCCGGTTTGGCGACGTGTCCGGTGGGGGCTTCGTCGAGGATCCGGACGGCGGCGCCGCGTCGGATGGCGGCGCGCGCCACGGCCAACCCGGAGCGACCCAGTCCGAACACTCCGATGCGTTGCCACGCGAGTGGGGTCATTTGGTGACGCCTCCGAGGGAGACCGCTCCGGTAGCGAGCACGGCGAGCGACACGGCGAGCGCGCTGAAGAGCAGTTGGGTGAGCACGAATGACCACACGACGCGCGTTTCCTTCCAGCCTGCCTTCTCGAAGGCGTGGTGAATCGGCGTGAACGGAAAAATGCGCCGCTTCAGGAGCTTTACGGCGAGGATCTGCATCGGGACTGGCACCAGTTCTCCGATCATCATGCCGCTCGCCGCGATCAACGCCGCGTACCAAAGCGCGAGGTTCGCAGATGATTCCGGGCCCGACGCGCCGAGATCGGACGAAGCGAGCCATGGCGGCTGGGTGGCGAGGCGAAAGACGATGAGGCCCAGCATCGCCCCGATGGGCATCGAGCCGGTGTCGCCCATGAAAACGCGGGCGGGCGGCGCGTTGACGAAGAGAAACGGCACGATTCCGCCGAGGAGCGCGAGCGCGAGCGCGAAGCACAGCGGATCGCCGGTCCACACGGAGAATCCGGCGAGGGTGGCACTGAGGCCCAGCAGCATGCCTCCGGCGAGCGCATCCAGGCCGTCCGCGAAGTTAAACGCGTTCGCGAAGAAGAGGGTGAGAAACAGGAGTCCGAGGGCGGGGCCGGGCTGACCGATGAGCGGGACGAGCGTCGGGACCACGCAGAGCACCTGCAGCCCAAGTTTTGGAAGCCAGTCGATGCCGCGAGAGCCGGGCTTCCACCGCGGGACGAGGTAGTCATCGGCGAAGCCGAGGGCGGCAAACATGGCGAAGCTGAGCCAGGCGAACCATCCGTCCGCGCCGGATGCCGTGAGCGGAATGGCGACGAGGAAGCCGGCGATGACGATCAATCCGCCCATGTTCGGCGTGCCGACCTTGACCTGGTGACCTTCCGGAACGTGCTGGCTGATCACCTGCTTCGCTTTGAGCGAGCGCAACAGTTGGAGCACCGGCTTGCAGGCGATGGCGGCGACGGACAGCGACGTCCAGAAGGCGATGAGACCCGTCGCGGCTAGGTTCGGCATGGCTTAGGCTTCCGCTTCGATGAAGGCGCGTTCGAGTTCCAGCGCGCGCGAACCTTTGACGAGTACGGTGTCGCCAGGGGCGAAGGTCGCCCGGTAGGCTCGCACGTCGTCCAGCGATTCGGCGCGCACGAACGGCTTGCCGGACCGCGCGAACTCTTCGGCGGCGAAGGTGACCATCGGCTCGCCGATGAAGCAGACGGATTCGATCCGAGAAACGGCGAGTTTGCGGCCGATCTCGCGGTGGGCGACTTCGGTGTACTGGCCGAGTTCGCGCATTTCGCCGATGACGCCGTACCGACGGCCTTCGGACGGCAGTTCGCTGACGGTTTCGATGGCTCCGACCATGCTCGGCGGCGCGGCATTGTAGGTATCGAGCACCACGACTACGTCGTCGATCACGCGGACATCCATGCGGAACGGCGGGATATCGGCGAAGGCGAGCGATTGGGCGGCCTCCATCGGGGACACACCGAGGCATGCGGCGGCGGCGACGGCGGCAGCCGCGTTGAGGGCAACGTGTCGGCCCACGATCGGCAGTTCGGCTTCCCACGGGAGGTTAATGTAAAAGCCCTTGAGTCGGCACCGATCCCACGCGATCGGCTCGTACTCGATGATTCGGCAGTCGGCCTCGGACGTGAATCCGAACGTGAAGATTTGCCGCGGCCAGGCGACTTGGCGCAGCGATTCGTAGTACTCGTCTTCTCGCCACAGGATGGCGACCCCGTCCTCCGGCAGGGCTTCCAGAATCTCAGACTTCGCCTGCGCGATCGCCTCGCGCGAGCCCACTTGCTCCAGGTGCGACCAGCCGATGTTGGTCACGATGGAATGGGTCGGTCGGCAAAAGGTGGCGAGTTGATGGATTTGGCCCTTGCCGCGCATCGACATCTCCACCACGACCGCGGCGTGATCGTTCCGGACTTCTGGCCATAGCAGCGGGGCGGTGTACTCGGTGTTCCGATTCCCCCTTGTCTTGTGGACGGGTCCGAGATTGCCGAGCGCGCTGGCCACGAACTCCTTGGTGGTGGTTTTGCCCGCGCTGCCCGTGATTCCGACGACCGGACCGCGGTATTCGAAGCGGTAGGTGCCCGCCATCTGGGCCAGAGCGGGCACCAGCGACGGCACGCGAATGTGCGGCGCGTCCACTGGTCGCTCCGTCACGGCGAGTACGGCTCCGTTCGCGATGGCATCCGCGACGAAATCGTGCCCATCGACGCGGGCACCGCGGATCGCGAGGAAGACGTCGCCGGGCGCAACTTCGCGATGATCCGTGGCGAAGCCGGTGGCCACGGGCACGGTCACGCTCTCCGGAACGGAGACGAGCGTGCCGCCGAGGCGGTGAGCGAGGTCACGAGGAGAAAGTTTCATTCAGGGCTTCCTGGGCGGTATTCCAATCGCTGAACGGGAAGGTTTGGCCGCCCACGATTTGATACGTCTCGTGGCCTTTCCCCGCGATCAAGATGGTATCTCCGGCGGCGGCGAGGCGGATGGCGGCGCGGATGGCGGTGGCGCGATCGGGCACCACTTGGAGCGTGTCCGACGCCGACTCGCCGTGAAGAATTTCGGCGATGATGGCGTCCGGGTCTTCGGTCCGCGGATTGTCGCTGGTGACCACGACGATGTCGGAAGCGCGGCGGGCAATGTCGCCCATTTGCGGACGTTTGGTGCGGTCGCGGTCTCCGCCGCAGCCGAACACGGTGATGATCCGGCCCTTGGTGAGTTGCCGGGCGGCGGCGATCAGCTTTTCCAGCGCATCGGGAGTGTGGGCGTAGTCGACGATGACATCGACGCCGCGCGCGTTTGGCACGGGCTGAAACCGCCCGGGCACGGGTTGGATCTGCGGCAATGCGTTCACCACCTCGCGCCACGGTCGCCCGAGCGCCCCGATGCATGCGAGGGTGGCCGCGAAATTCTCGACGTTGTACTGGCCGCCGAGGGCGATGCGTGTAGGCGGCAGCACGATTTGGCCGTGCCATTCGGCCCGAACCTGCATCCAAGACGTGCGCACTTCGATCGGCGTGAGGATCAGGTCGGCGCGCTGGTCCACCGCGTAGGTGACGGCCGGACCCTTGTACTGCCGGGCGAATTCCGCGATGGTCTCGTCCCCGACATTGAACACGGCGACCGGCGTTTTGCGCGTCCCGGGGGGTCGGCCGAGGCCGAGAAAGAGGCGGGTTTTCGCGGCGAAGTACGCCTCCATGCTGCCGTGGTAGTCGAGGTGATCCTGGGAAAAGTTGGTGAAGGCGACGACGTCGAACTCCACGCCGTCAGCCCGCTTCTCGGCCAGGGCGTGACTGCTCACCTCCATCGCGAGGGCGGTGGCGCCGGAGTCGCGCAATCGGGCGAGGTCGTTGTAGAGGTCGACCGTGAGCGGGGTCGTGTTCGGAAGGTCGTCCCAGTGTTCGATGGGAATGCCGGGGGCACCGAGGCCGAGGGTGCCGAGGTACGCAGTCGGCTCGTGGATGCCCTCCAAGACGCGTCGGACGAGCCAAGCGGTGGTGGTCTTGCCGTTGGTACCGGTAATGCCGATCACGTTCATCCCGCGCGTGGGGTGCGCGAAGAAACGGTCGCACAATTGCCACAGCACATCCGCATACGCGGCGGTCGGGCAGCGCAGACCGGGCCAGCGCAGCTCCGAATCGTCCCAGGCCATCACCGCCACCGCTCCGCGTTCGAGAGCGTCCGGGATGAATTCGCGGGCATCGCGACGCAACCCTGGCATCGCAACGAACAGGTCGCCGGGCATAACCCGGCGGCTATCGGCCTGGATCCCGGAAATGATCACGTCGCCGTTTTCGGCGGTGACCTCGTCTAGCCCCAGAATGAGGTCACGCAGGTTCTTGGAGGCCACGGAAGCGCGGGCAGGAAGGCTCACGCGCGGTCCCTCCGAGGGCGGCGGGTGCGGGCGACCGGCTGATCGGCCGGAATCTTGAAGCGGTCGATGAGGCTGAGGGCGATGTTGCGGAACACCGGGCCGGCGACCTCTCCGCCGAAGTACTTCCCCTTCGGCTGGTCGATCATTACGAGCACGACGGCGCGCGGCTCGCGCGCGGGGACGAATCCGACGAAGTTGGCGACGTGACCCTTCACCGGTCGGCGCGTGACGGGATCGATGGTGCCGATCTTCTCGGCCGTACCGGTTTTTCCGGCGAGGCGGTACCCGGGAATGCGGAGGCTATTCGCGGTGCCGTTCTCGAACACGGCTTCCATGGCGCGCAACACTTCATCGGCGGCGCTTTCGCCCAGGATCGCCCGGCCCTCGCGGATTGGCTCGGCGTGCTTACCGACCACTCGCACCAATCGGGGCGGAACCCGGACGCCGTCATTGCCGATGCTTCCGAACGCGCTGGCGAGCGCGACGGGTGTGGCGCGCAGGGATTGGCCGAAACCGAACGTGGCGAGCTGGAGCGCTTTGTTCGACTCGCCCTCAACGAATCGGCCCGGCGTCTCGGGTTCTAACCCGATGCCGGTGGGATCGAAGAGGCCGGCATCGCGCATGAAGCGCACGAATTCGCGATGCCCGACCTGCTCGCCCCATCGGATGGCCATGAGGTTGCAGCTTTTGGCGATGCCCTCGGTGCCGTTGATGGTGCCGTGCCGAGCGAGGTGGGCGCAGTGAATATCTTTTCCGGAGAGGCGACGGACGCCGGTGCAGGTGAAGGTGTCGTGCACGGTGGTCCGCCCCATGTCGATCGCCTTGGCCAGCGACAGAATTTTGAACGTAGAGCCCGGCTCATACGCCCACTGGACCGCCGGAATGCTGTTGAAGTTCTCCGGTTGGGTGGAAACGGGTTGGCTGGAGAACGTCGGGTAACTGGCGAGCGCGAGGATATCGCCGTTGGTCGGATCGAGGACGATCGCCGTGCCGCTGAGTGCTCGCGACGTCTCCATTTGGGCGCGGAGCGCGGCGTAAACCTGGCGCTGCAACACCGCATCGATGGTGAGCATCACGTCTTGGCCTGCGACTTTGTCTTTGGCGCTTCCGGGGATGATGCGGCCGGGGAGCACATTCCCATTGCGATCGGTGAATGCCTCGATGCGGCCGTCTTCTCCGCGGAGGATCTCGTCGAAGCTCCGCTCGATTCCGGCGGCCAGGCGGATGGGTTGTCGGCGTCCGTCGCGCATGCCCATCTGGTCGCGCCAACCGCCCACCACGATGGCGGCCTCTTGGTTGAGGGGGTACTGGCGGGTTCCGGTGACTTTGCTCGACGTGCTGTCGGGTCGCCAGCGGGCGACGAATCGGGCGAAATCGAGTTGTTGTTGCGCCGAGAGTTGGACGTCCCAGTCGGCTTTCGTGCCTGTGGCGAGCACGGGGAGGATCTCGGTGGCGGAGACTCCGGTGGCGAGTCCGGTCGCAAGGGCAAATCCGGGCGAGCGGGGGGATTTCTTCGCGTCAACTTGGAGCGAGCGCAGGCTCGATTCGGCGGCCAGCGGCATGCCGTGCCGGTCGAGGATTCGGCCGCGCGCCGCGCGGTACACGATCGTTTTGGCGTAGCGTTTGGCGCGCTTCGCCTCCGCCTTGATCGCTTCGGAGCGGGCGGTGTGCACGATCGCTTGGGAGCCCCACGCCACGACGAATCCGGCCGCCAAGATGGCCGGCACCCACGCCCCGGCCTGCCCCGAATGCCGAGCTTGGCCCGGCCCGAGCGGCTTGCCCTGCCGAGGGCTCGTTCCCGATTGATTAGCGTTGCGCGACGACACGATCACCCATAGACGGAGAAGTTTCCGCAACTACTCCAGACGGAGCGGGGCGATCAATCGCGTCGGCATTCGCGATGTAGGTGCGCTGATGGCTGGCGCGGGCACTGACTCCGGCGCGTTCGGCACTGCGGACGGCGCGCACCTGGGTCTGTCGCGCGTGCTCGACCTGCACCTGCGCGGTGAGGGTGGAGACGAAATAGACCATGAAGGTGACGACGGCGAAGAGGAATGAGTAAGCGAGGATGGAGCCCACGACCGATTGGGCGCGGCGCGTGCGGGAGGCCCGGGCCTGGCGGACTTCGACATCGGACGGGAGGTCTCCGTACGGCTCGAAGGTGGCCTCGATCACTCGGCGCGGTTGCGCGACGGCGGCGCTGCGTTCGGTCGCGAGATTGGCCGGCTCGAGGTTGACCGGTGCGGTTTTGGCCGCAGTGCGGTTAGCCGCGGGCATTTCAAACGAGAGCTCGACCTCGCGGTTGGCGGGGGTCGGAATAAATTCGGGGGCGAGAGTGACGCTCATCCTTGATTTCCTGGTTCTTGGCTTGCAGTGCGCCGGAGCCTCATGCTTCGGCGCGGATTTCAGTTCAATGCAGTGGGGTCTTCGGTTTGGGAAGGGGGGACCAAGGGGCGCCTTCTCAACACGCGGAGCTTTGCGCTCCGGGCGCGGGCGTTGCGAGCGACCTCATCGGCCCCCGGCAACACCGGCTTCTTTGTCCTCTCCTCAAAGTCTTCTCCCGACAAATCCCGAAAGGTGTTCTTCACAATTCGGTCTTCTCCGGAATGATAACTCAAAACGGCGACATTTCCGCAGGGATTCAAACGATTAGCGAGGGCAATAATTGCATCCGATAACCCTTCGAGCTCCCGATTCAAATATATCCGGACGGCCTGAAAGGTTCTAGTAGCCGGATGTATACGTTTATCGCGTGCTTTAGGTGGAATTGCGTTTAGTACGCAATCGACAAGGTCTTGAGTTGTCTTGAGTGGTTTGTCTTTACGGGTCGCAACGATGACTTTGGCAATCGCCCGGGCCCATCGTTCATCGCCATAGTGAAACAACACATTTTCAATTTCATCGGGTGTTGCCCGATTGAGCCATGCAGATGCGGGTTCGCCCACACGTTGATCCATTCGCATATCGAGCGGACCGATTTCGCGGAACGACATCCCGCGTTGCGGGTCATCCACTTGCCCGCTATTCAGGCCCAGATCGAGGAGCACGCCGTCCACCCGTTTGGCGTATTGGTCAATAACCTCGGGGGCACTGCGGAAGTCTTGCGGAGTGAGGATGATCTCCACGTTGGTCAGATCGCGCAGTCGGTCCTTTGCGATGACGAACATGGCCTCGTCCCAATCGAAACCAAACAGGATGCCGCCCGGCGTGATCCGCATCGCGAACTCGCGGGCGTGGCCGCCAAGCCCGAGCGTGCCGTCGACCATCACTTGACCCGGCTGCGGATCGAGGTAGGCGAGGATTTCGGCCAGCATGACCGGCACGTGGTTCAACGGAGAACTCATACCAGCCCTCGCTCGCGCTCTTCCTCTTCAATCAGCGCGAGAGCCTTCTGCACACGCTGCTGCCAATTCGCGTTGAACGCCTCGTCGTTCTCCATCCATGCTTCGTAATCGCGCTCGGTCCACACCTGGATGTAGCTGCCCACGGCGCGAAGCTGTAGAGGTCCGCCGAGATTGAGTTTGTTCCGCAAAGAGAGCGGGATGACCACGCGACCTTCCTTATCGCAGTTCATGTTTTCGTGGGCCGAACCGAGGATCTGCGACTCGTACAGCATGCGACCGCGATTGTTGAGCTTCAATCGCAAGATTCGGCGATAAAGCTGCTCCCAAACGGGGCGGGGGTAAATCGCAAGAATGCCGAGATCGCACTGGAGCATCGTAAAGTTTGGCCCCAGCCATTCTCGCTTGGTCTTGCTGATGGCCAGCCGACCTTTATCATCTACCGCCGCATCATCGGGACCGAAGAGTGTCGGGAAGTCCGTTTCCCGATTTTGATCTTCCATGACGGTTCACTCTTCGCCGATGATTAAGTGGAGTGAGGCAGATCTCATCCGTAATCCCCGCCTCATTTTTCCCCAAGGATGCGCTTGCCACCCTCGAACCCTTCATCGTCCTGAATCTGGCTTCGTTGTTGGGATTATATGGTATCGGTTGGGTTTGCACAACCCTCTTTCGTTACTTTTTGCAAGAATTTTCGGACTTTTTTCACCGCACTAACCGATAAAGTAGACATTCTGCACCGATAATGGCGCACATTAACTCACTTATGTCTACTAGTTTTGGCAGCGTCGGGCAAAATGACTGGGATCAGTTGGGAAAATGACCCGGGTTCGCCCGGTAATTGGGATGGATTGGGAAGATCAGCGGGCCAGCGCGCTGCGGAACTGCTCTTCGTACGTCTCGCGGTAGATGCCCGCGCGCTCAACGAGCTCGTAATGGGTGCCCATGTCCACGATGCGGCCCGATTCGATGACGAGAATCCGGTCGGCATCGACCACGCTGCTCAGACGGTGGGCGATGATAAACGTCGTGCGGCCCCGCATCACACGGCGGAGCGCATCCTGCACCCGTGCCTCGGTCTCGCCGTCCAGCGCGCTCGTCACGTCGTCCAGAATCAGAATCTTGGGATCGGTGACCAGGGCGCGGGCCAGCGCGAGCCGCTGCTTTTGGCCACCGCTCAGCTTGATGCCCTCCTCGCCGATCATCGTGTCGTAGCCGTCGGGCAAGGTCTCCACGAAGTCGTGGAGGTCGGCGGCGCGCGAGGCGGCAATCGCCTCCTCGTCGCTGGCGTCGCGCTTGCCGTATTTGATGTTCTCCATGATGGAGACGCTAAACAGCACGTTCTCCTGCGCGACCATGCTCACTTGGCGCCGAAGTGATTCGAGCCGCACCTCCGCAATGTCGTGGCCGTCCACGCAGACGCGGCCCCGCTGCGGGTCCCAAAACCGCATGAGCAGGTTCATCAGCGTCGTCTTGCCCGATCCGCTGGGGCCGACCAGCGCGACCACTTCCCCCTCGCGCACGGTCAGGTTGAGCCCGTCGATGAGCGGGTGCCCGGCCTGGTAGCCAAACGTCACGTTCTCGAACGTCACCGCCCCGCGCACGTTCGGCAAGATCGTGGCGTTCGGCCGATCCTCGATTTCCGGCCGGGTATCCAGCGTTTGGAACACACGGTCCATGGCGCTGACCGCCCACTGGAGCGCGTTGTTGAAGTCCACCACCCGGACGGCGGGGTTGAAGATGAAGCCGATGTAGAAGGTGATGGCGACGAGTTTTCCGGCGGTCATCTCGCCCTGTTGCACCAGTTGCCCGCCGTACGCGTACACCACGCCGGTGCCGATGGCGGAGATCGCGCCGGAAACGAGGCCGAGTCGCCGGTTGAGGTGCACCTGCCGCATGTCGACGACGAACTTGGCGCGGACCGACTGCATGAAGCTCTCGCGCTCCTCGTCTTCGCGCACAAACGCCTTGACGACCTGGATGCCGGCGATCTTTTCTGCCAGCTTGCCCAGCATTTCGTCGTACAGCTTGCGTTGACGCTGGCTGACCTCCCGAATGTGCTTCAGGAATGCGAGGTAGCTGACGACGTAGAACGGCACCAGCACCAGCACGGCGAGGGCCAGCCGCCATTCCAACGTAAACAGCAGCCCCAGCACCACGACCAGCGTGACGATATCGCTGAGGAAGGTGACGAGTTGGCCCTGGATGAGGCCCTGGATCAGCTCGATATCGGCGGTGACCCGCGCCATGATTTTGCCGGTTTGGGTTTGGTGGTGAAACGCCAGGGACAACCGCTGGAGATGCTGCCACGTGCGGAACCGCAGGTCGAACACAAACCGGTGGCCGATCCAATTGAGCAGATACGACTGCCCGTAGCTGAGGATGTTTCGCACCGCGACGACGGCGATGAGTCCGCCCGCAAACCAGATGAGCTGCTGGCGGGCGGCGGCAATGGAGTCCGGCGTCCGAGACTTCAGCGCGGCGGCGATCGGCCCGTCGATGGCGCCCTCGTACAGGCGAGGCGGCACGATCTGCAACACCGTCACGAGCAGGGTCAGCAAGACGGCTCCGATGACCCGCCCCCGGTAGGGGACGAGGAATTCGAGCGTGCGGCGAAACGAGCGCAAGTTCGTTTAGGATAGACCGAACGGGGCGTTCGGGGCTACGCGGGGAGATCGGCGGTGCTCCCGACTCGGTGACTGGCGACCGAGTCGGGAACGCGTTTCGGGCGACTACGCCCGGGATTGGCGGGCGGTATCGCGGAAGATTTCCACGATCGTCTCCACCGGAAGCGGGCCGCGGGCGTTCAGTTGGCCATCGGTGCCATACACCCGAACCGCGTACTCCGCGATCTTCGGATACTCGTCTTCCGAAAAGCCGAGGTCGCCGAGGGATTGGCGCAGACCATTTTCCTCCAGCCAGGTTTCGAACGCCTCCTGAAACGCGAAGGAGCAGGTGGCGTCGTCGCCCGTCATGCCGAACAGCCGCCGTCCGAGCGACGCGAGCCGATCGACCGCGCGTCCGGAGGCGTGCAGCCAGCGGAAGTAGGCCGGGTAAAGCGTCGCCAAGCCGCGGCCATGGGCGAGCTCGGGCCGGAAGGCGCTCAGGGCGTGCTCCATGCTGTGCAGCACAAATTCGCTCCCTTGGCGGCCGGCCATCTGGTAGCCATTGAGAGCCATGGTCGAGGCCCACAGCAGCCGTCCGCGCCCGGCGAGGTCGGTGGGGTTCTGCCGGAGTTCGGGCAGGGTTTCGAGCACGGTGGTGATGACGCCCTCGGTGTAGCGGTCGGCCAGCGGCGCGGCGTCATCGCCCAGCAGGTAGTTTTCCAGCACGTGGCTCAGGATGTCGGCGGCGCCGTCCTCGGTCACGGTAACCGAAAGGCCGGTGGTGTAGGCCGGGTTGAGCCAAGACACCTTCGGCTTGATCGATTCGTGCGCGAGGACCGACTTGCCGGAGTCCGCGCGGCTGCTGATGACGGCGTACGGCGTGACCTCGGATGCGGTAGCGGCAGTAGTCGGAATCGCCACCACCGGCAACGCCGTGACGAGCGTGCCGGCCTTCGATTCGCCCAGCACGTAGGGCCAGATGTCGGTGTCGTCGGTAGTGGCCAGCATGGCGATCGCTTTGGCCGCATCCATCACCGATCCGCCGCCGAGCGCAACCACGAGTTGCGCCCCGACTTCGCGCAGGTACGCGGTGGCGCGGTTGACCGTCTCTTTTTCCGGGTTCGGCTCGATTCCGCTGAACTCGAACGTTTCGATCCCGGCCGCACTTAGGGCGTCGCGGACTTCGTCCAAATAGCCGAGTCGTGCGACAGTGCCGCCGCCGGTCACGATGAGCGCGCGCTGGCCGAGCTGGGCCACCGAGGCGGCGAAGTCGGCAAGAAAGTCGGAGCCGAAGAAGATTCGGGTGGGGGTGTAGAGCGTGAAGGCGTGCATCGACGTCATGGGCTTTGCCGCATTCTACGCAGTCGGCGGGGCGGGCGGTTTGGCCAGGGTTAGGCACGGCTGGCGATGCGCAAAAGATCGAGCGCGAAAAGGGCGCCGGCGATCCAGACGAGATAGAACAGGGCAAACATGCCGAACTTTACGTAGTCCACGCCTTTGCGGGCGATGGTGTCGTAGCTCTTGAGGCGTTCGCCCGGGGCGGGTTCGGTCCAGTACCCGGCATTCAGGCCTTGGATGATCGGATGGGTGCGCATGGCAACGTTGGCCGGGTCCAGCATCAGGGCATCCAGTCGGTGGAGCCGCCGGATGGCGAGGCGCACGAGGAAGTGGGCGATCGCGGTGACGAAGATTCCGGCGAAGGCGATGATGACGAGGGCGACGGTGAGCCAGTCATCGACGCGGGAATTCGCCATCAGTCGCGCAGTGCGGGACTGCTCGACTTCGGCCACGTAATTGCTGATGAACGTGTTGGCGAGGATGGCGAATGCGGAGAAGGAGAACGAGTGGAAGGCGAGCATCCAGCCGATGCGGGCGGACATGAGGTCGTGTTCACGGTGGACTTCCAACCGCCAGTTTTGCCAGAGGGCCAGCACCATGTCGGGCGACAGGGGCTCGGGCGCGGGCGGGGCGTCGTTCACGGGATGGGTTTACCTGTCGCGGGGCCGGGCCTTCCGGGTGGTCGGGCCTTCCGGGGCACCAGCTGTTCAGATACCAGCCGTTTAGGCACCAGCCGTTTAGGCGCCAGCCGTTTAGGCACAGGCCGTTTAGGCGCCGGGGGTGCCGCGTCCGGCGAGGCGGGCGACTGCCGGAATCCGGGCGAGGCGCGCGCGTTCGATCATCCGCGCATCCACCGCCGTCTCGAACGCGCGGAATCCGGCGAGCTCGAACCCGTGGCGGTCGGCCATCGCCGTAATGCGGTTCACCTGATCAACGCTCACCGACTTGCCGAGCGTGAAATCGAACTGCGCCGGGTCGCCTTCCAGCGCCAACAGCATCGTTTCGCTCATGCACGCGTACGCGGTGCCGGTGGGAAAACCGAAGTTGAAGCCGAAATCCACGGTTCCGGGAACCCGAACCATGCCGCCTTCGATCACGAGCACGTCGGGGCGCTCGCTGGCGACGCGGGTGCTCACGTCGCGCGGACGGGCGACGTCGCACACCACGGCACCTTGCTTCAGCATCGTCGGATTGATCACGGACGATTCGCTGCTGGTCACCGTGATGACGGCATCGGCGTGCCGCAGGGCGGAGAAATCGGATTCCACCGCGGCGTTCGGAATATCGCGCGCCACGGTCTCGGTGCGGACAGGGTCTCGGCCGATGAGGAGCGTCCGCGCGAATTGCGGGCCAAGAATTTGGGCGCAAGTGCGTCCGATGCTGCCGGTCGCGCCGACCACGGCCAACGTAGCGTGCCGGGTCGAAAGATCAAGTAGTTGGCACGCGCGCACGGTGCCCTCGATGGCGGTGGCGACGGTGTAGCTGTTGCCAGTGGTGACGCCGATGGGGCTATGGGCGCGCACCGTGATGCCGCCGTCGCCGACGACGCTGGTAAACGCACCGAGTCCGATGAGGTCCGCCCCGAGTTCGGCGGCACGCTCTGCGCATTGGTTCAGCCGACGGTAGACGCGGGCCAGTGGCAATCCGCGGGTCATGAGGCGGGGGGTCAGCGGACAGCCGATGAACCAACCTTCGGTGGTCGCGCCCGTGCGTGATCGGATGCCCGAGATCTTCGAAACCGTGACCGGCGACTTCAGCGCAAGGAAGAGTTCCAACACCCGATCTGGCAAGAAGCGCGCGATGGGCAGAGCCCTCGCAGCGTCTCGCGGCGTAAGGGGGTGGATGACAAAAGCGAAGCGCGTCACGTTAAGAGAATGTTAAGAACATACCCGACAGGTCCCGGCAGTGACCCAAAGGATTACGGTCTGCGGGTTACTACGAACCACGCAGGGACCACCGTTGCGGTTGCCACCCGAATCGTTGGAGCCATTCTCGATACTCAGATTCGGAAAGGGGCATTGCGGAATCGGCGAGGGCAACAATCACGGCTTCGAGGACGTTGCTGGCGAAGGTTTCGCCCTCGATCGCCGGCGTGGTCGTGATCAGGGTCTCGGCGCCGGTTGACCGGAGCCAGTCGAGGTCGGCGGTGCGAATCGTTTGGGTGAGGATGGTCTTCCCTTCCATGCGATCGGGGGCGTAGCGGCGGATGTAATGCCAATCGCCCGCGATGACCGCGGCCTCCGCAAACACGGGTCCGAATTTCGGCACGCGCTCGGTCTGCTTGGCGCCGGTGGGATACACCCACTTGAACGGCAGTTGGGTCGCGATGGGCAAAATGAGCCTTCCGAGCCGTTCGAGTTCGGCCAGGGTGCGGATGGGCCGGTTCCAACCGAGGCCGAACATCGCATCGCCGAAAATGACCGGGTATCCGTGTTGCACCAGGGCCTGCGCCATGCCGAATCGGTCGAGGGCCGAGACCAGCAGCACCGGTCCGTTGGCGGGCGACAGTTGCCCGCTGGCGGTAAGTTGCGCGATCGCGTCGCGCTCCAGCGTATGCTTCAGGCCGGTGCCGTCGACGACCGGCGTGGTCCGGGCGGAGCGCACGAGCCGATCAATCTGGCGAAAGGTGTACGGGCGATCGCCCAAGCGGATGGTGCGGTCGGCCCCACCGAGCCCGATCGCCGCGACATGGCCATCGAGCTGCGCCAACTCGCGCCGAAACCGGACAAAGTCGCCGTCGGTCCCGCGACGTTCCACCGAGATGGGTTGCCCGTGCAAGGTTACGGTGGCGTGTTTATCCCGGGCCGAGGTGCCCAGCGAAAGCGAGACGACGCGGCGGGTCGGATCAGCCAAGGGGGTCAGTCCGCGACCGCGATCGCTTCGATCTCGATGCGGACGTCCTTCGGCAAGCCGGCCACGGCGTAGGTCGCGCGGGCGGGCAGGCTCTCGCCGAAGAATCGCCCGTAGACCTCGTTCACGGTGGCGAAGTCGGCCATGTCGCGCAGCAGGATGGTCGTCTTGACGACGTTCGCGGCGGTCAATCCGGCGGCGGCAAGGATCGCGATGAGATTGCGGCAAGACTGCTCGGCTTGCTCGGCGACACCGCCTTCCACGATGGTTCCATCGGCCCGCAGCGGAATTTGGCCGCTGATAAAGAGGAACGAGCCTTGCGCGTGAATCGCCTGGCTGTAGGGTCCAATGGCGGCGGGGGCATCCGGCGTGCTCACCACGTTTCGAATCATGGGTGCGAGGTTACCTAGCCGATCTGTCATACTCACCCCGTGACGAAAGGAGGCGCACGAATGCAACCATTCGAGGCGGTCCTTTTTGACGTGGACGGGACGCTGTGGGACAGTCTGCCGGCGGTGACGCCGGGCATTGCCGACATCGTGGAGCAGTTCGCCGGGATTCGTCCGAGCGATGCCTCGATTCACGCGTACATCGGGATTCCGCTTCGCGACCAATTGCCGTTGTATCCGGGCGTACCGGACGACGCGGCGGTGGTGGAGCGCATGTGCTCGCTCGCAACCGAGCGGTTCGAACGATACGCTCATTTGGAGCGTCCGTTTTCGGCCACGATTGCGGCCCTCGAGTGGGTGCACCGTGCCGGGATCAAAACCGCGCTGGTGACCAGTAAGAGCCGACCCGAACTTGAGTTTTTTCTTCCTCGCTTTTCGGCGAGCCGGTACGTGGATGCGATCGTTTCCGCATCTGACGTTCCGCGTCCGAAACCCGCGCCGGACAGTGCGTTGCTCGCCTGTCAGCGGCTCGGCGTTTCCCCGGATCGCGCCGTGATGATCGGCGACTCGGTGTATGACCTCCGTTGCGCAAAGGCAGCGGGCGTCGTCGCAGTCGCCGTCACTTACGGCGCCGGACAACCGGACGCCCTCCACGCCGAACAACCCGATTTCATCCTTCCCACTCCGGAAACGGTTTTTGAGTGGGTCCAACACCAATTGACCCCCGACCTATGCCTCGCAAGAAAGTAACGCCCGACCCTGATCTCACCGCTCCGCAAGCCGAATCCGTGGAGCCGTCGACCCCGACCCCATCCGAATCCTCCGACTCTGCCCCGATTGCTGCCGCCGCTGGCTCGAGCAGCCGCCCGCGCCGATCGCGCGCGAAAACCGCGGAAGTCAGCGAACCGGTGCCTGCCGCCGAACCGGCCCTCGAATCGGTCTCCGAACCCGTTGCAACTCCGGCCCGACGATTGGGCGTTCGACGCCCGGCGGCCACGCCTTCGCCGAGCGAACCCGCCGTAGCGACCTTGGCCAACTCGATCCCGGCCACTCCGGTGCCGACCGCTTCGGTGGCGACGGTGGTGACGACCCCGGTCATCACGACACCGATTCAGCCGGTTCAGCCCGAAGCGGACGACGCACCCGGAGACGAGTTCTCGGTGAGTTTCCGACCGCGCGGCGGCGCTGACCGGCCCGCATCGGATCGTCCGAGTTCTGGACGACCTGGGTCAGGTCGGTCGGCGTCAGGTCGATCGGGCTCAAATCGAACGGAGTCGAATCGAACGGAGTCGACCACGTCCGAACGATCGGCCCGTCCGCGACGATTTGTCTCGCTCGATGACGAGCCGGAAACCGCCGCTGTCGTGCCCGTGCCGGTCGTGCCCGTGCCGGTCGAAACCGCACCGCCCGCCGCCGCCCCGATCGACGAGTTTGGCGACGACATTTTGCCGGTGACCGCGTTCCGACCGGTCGCCAAAGGCCGCAACGCCGCGCCGAAGCCGGTCGCCACGGCTAAAGCGGGCCGCCCCGCGCCGGTCGAAACCCCCGCGCCCGTCGTGCCGCCCGCGCAACCGCCCGTCGCCGTGTCCGAAATCGTCGAAACGGTGGAGTTCGAGATCGAGCCTGGCGAAGTGATTACGCTTCAATGGCGCACGAAGTCCGGGATTCCTGCGCCGGAGGCCGAAGAGTCCGGCGACCGTGACGGTCGGCGTGGCCGACGGCGTCGCCGGGGCCGAACGGGCGTTCGGGCCGACGACGCCGATGTCGAGACCGCGTCCGACGCCACATTCGATTCGGCCGGCGATGACGCGATTGAGCCGGTCACCGTTCCGGCGGTGACCAAGCGACCACCGATTGCGGTGCCGACCGATGCTCCGCAGGTCATCTTGCGCGACGGCGTACCGACGCTGGTCCGAAACTTCCGCGCCTACCCGCCACTGATGTTCATCGGATCGTTGCCGGATGCCCGCCGATCGGAGATCGTGCGCGAAGAGATTCGCATGGCAAACGATGCCGGCGTCCATCTTCACGCGTTCCGGATTCCGCTCGAAGTCAGCGCGACCGGCCTCGACGACGCGGTGACGCAAGCCGCGTTCGCGATCGACACGGCCCGCGCCGCCGATGCGGACACGCAAGTGCTGTTCCGGATCGAACTCACGGCCCCGCGCGACTGGGCGAAGGCGTATCCCGATGCGGCGTACCGCCAACTCGACGGGACGCTGGCGCCGCCGAGTCTCTCGGATGAGGCGTATTGGGGCGAGGCCGAGCGGCTGCTCGCGCAGTTCGTCGAACGCGTCCGGCAACTTCCGGAAGCCGCGCACGTGATGGGCGTCCACCTCGACCACTCGCGTTGGTACTTCCCGGATGCCACCGGTTACGACACCTCCGACGCGGCGCGCCGACGGTTCTGCGATTGGGCCCGAACGCGCTACAACGGCGACGTCGTGGCGTTGCGCGCCAGTTGGTTCGATGGCCACGTACGGTTCGACTCGATCAACGTGCCCGAGTACCTTCCGGAGGGCGCGGAGGGCGAGCGATTCGTCCGGTCCTCACGCAAGCAACGCCGATACGTGGACTACCACCTGTTCCTGAGCGATGAGATCGTGTATCGGATCCGCCAGTTGGCGTACGCGGTCAAGGCGGCGTCTGAAGGGTACTTCCTCGTGGGCGTGAGCTACGGCTTTACCTTCGAATGGTCGCACGCTTACAGCGGGCACCTCGCGCTCGGCAAGCTGATGCGTACGGAAGAGGTGGATTACGTCGCGGGTCCGCCCAGCTACCGCACGCGCGAGCCGGGCGGTACCGGAGCCTTCCCCGCGCCGGTGGACAGCTTCGCCCTCAACGGCAAGCTGTACCTGAGCGAGGACGATTACCGGACCTCGCTGGGCGACATGCCCGATTTCGACTCCACGAACCCGGTGATGAAGACGCCGCAAGCGCTGGAATCCGTCCAGTGGCGTTCGGCCGGCGCGGCGATGGCGCACGCGACCGGCGTCGCCTGGATGGACACCCACGGCCACGGCTGGCTGAAAACTCCGAGCGCATGGGCACGCGCCCAACGGCTGATCGGCGCGTTGCTGAAGCGTCCCGACCCGTTGGCGACTCCGCCGGATGTCGCGGTGTTCATCGACGAGCGGTCGTTGGCGTACCTGGTGGACCCGAACGCCTTCACCCTGTTGGTGCAAAACGTGCGCGAGGCCGTGTTGCGCGCCGGAGTCAGTGCCGGCTTCTACCTGCTGAGCGATCTCGCCCACCGCGAGGTGTTTCCGGAGAGCAAGCTGTATCTGTTCCTGAACGCGTGGGACATTCGCCCGGACCTGCGGGCGGCGATCAAGACGCGATTGCAGCGCGATAAAAAAGTGCTGTTCTGGCTGTACGCCGCCGGCTTGTTCGACAGCGGTCGGGTGGCGCTGGAGCGGGCGCGCGAAGTCACGGGCATCGCGCTGAAGCCGCAGCCGTTTAGCAGCAAGGCCGGCACGACGATCACGAATCGCCGGCATCCGCTGGCGGAAGCGTTCCCGGACCGAACGTTGAGCGGCAACGCCCAACTCGAACCGAGCTACTTCGCGATTCCCGAGGACGCGGTGGTGTTGGGCGAATACACGAGCAGCGGCCTGCCGAGCTTCGTGGTGAAAGAAGTGAAGGACGAAACCGAGGGCGAGTGGACGAGCGTGTTCCTCGGCGAACCGGTCGTCAACGATAGCCTGATTCGCGCGTTGGCCCAGATGGCGGGGGCTCACGTATGGAACTTCCACGGCGACGTGGTCCACGTGCGGGGGCCGATGCTCACCGTGCACTGCACCGGAACCGGGCCGCGGACGATCGCACTCCCCGAGAAGGCCTGCGCCTACGACTTGGTCAATGACAACTGGGTCGCGGTGGATGTGCCGAACGTGCGGTTCCACGCCATCGACGGCTCCACGCACGTGTTCCTCACCGGATCGCGATCGGAGATTGAACACTGGCTGCGGATGTCGCCCGATACGCTCATTCCGGTCGAGTCGATTCCGCCCCGCGAATCGAACGAGCGGACCGCGATCGACGATTTCGAGGTGCCGGTGATGCGGCTTGGCGAGTGGATGAGCGGAAGCGACTCGGAGGAGTCGGTGGACGAATGGTTCTTGCGCCCCGAGCCGGAAGTCGTGGAAGTCACCCGCGCCGAGGAAACCCCCGAAGCGGTGGGCCGACGACGTCGACGACGACGCGGCCGCAACGGCAACGATCGGCCAGGCGACCGACCGCCGGCGTTTGCCGACACGACCGCCGGCGATCCGGAGAGCAGCCTGAACGTGATGTTCCGGAAGCGAGACTGATGGAAACCGTACCGTTTCGCGCCGGGTTCGTGGCCCTCGTCGGAAAGCCGAACGTTGGCAAAAGTACGCTCATGAACGCGATCGTGGGCCAGAAGGTCTCGATCGTGAGCAACAAGCCGCAAACGACCCGGCGGCGCGTCATCGGCATCTCGAGCACGGACGCGTACCAAATCGCCTTCGTGGACACGCCGGGAATTCACGACGCGCACACGGCCCTGGGCAAAGCGATGAACGAGCAGGCGAGGCGAGCCCTCTCCGAGGTCGACGTCATTCTCTTCGTTGGTGATGGCTCGCACTTCCCTGGCGAGCAAGATCGGCAGATCGCGGATTTGATTCGGCTGTTCCGCAAGGATCACCCGATTCCGGTGGTGCTGTGCCTCAACAAGATGGACCAGCTCAAGGCGGAGAACGTCGTGCGCAACGTCGAGGGGTTCCAGCAGCTCTTCGGAACGGAAGAGTCGATGCT
The DNA here is from genome assembly GCA_033763535.1 of Fimbriimonadaceae bacterium. Classification (GTDB taxonomy): domain Bacteria; phylum Armatimonadota; class Fimbriimonadia; order Fimbriimonadales; family Fimbriimonadaceae; genus Fimbriimonas. Next base: position 68,836 of record JANRKI010000085.1, read on the forward strand.
GACCACCGCGACGCGGAAGCAAAACCTGACCGAGCTCATCGCGATGCTTCTGCCGCACCTGCCCCGGACCGCTCCGATGTACGGCCCGGACGAACTCACCGACCAAACATCCCGTTGGATGGCCGCCGAGTTCGTGCGCGAGAAGATCCTGTTGGCCACCCGCCAAGAGGTTCCGCACGCGACGGCGGTCATCGTGGAGGATTGGGACGAGGCCTCGCCAGAGCGGACCACCATTCGCGCCACGATCCTCGTAGAAAAAGCCAGTCAGCGCGCCATCCTGATCGGCAAGCAGGGTCAGTTCCTGAAAAAGATCGGCATTGAGTCGCGTCAAGAAATCGAGGCCTTGCTCAACCGCTCGGTCCACCTCGACCTGCACGTCAAGGTGGCCGAAGATTGGCGGATGTCGCCTCGCCTGCTGCACGAACTCGAATACGACCGATGAGCGACCAGTTCCGGGATCCGTTTGATGGCAAGCTGACGCGTGACCCGTCCGTCGCGCTTCCGGACGTGGTGCCGGTGCCCATCGAGCGGGACGGTCCGCGCAGCCGGATCGAAGCCGTTATCGAGTTCGTCGGCCCGCGCTCGATTCCGGCCCATGCCGCCGCCCGGCTGGTCGATCCCGACTGGTTTGCCGCGCTCGGGCAGCCCGCCGCATGGGCGAAGCGTCCGGCGGATACCCAGTGGCAACGGCTCACCGGCGATCGCAACGGCAGCTACGATTCGCTCGCCCTCAGTTGGCCGCTGATTCGGGCGCAGGGCGACCTGACTCCGCACGCGGCCGGACTGCTTCACCAGACCGCCCAACCGTTCGCGCAGGCCATTGAACGGATCGCAATCTTGATTCCGATGGCCGACGACTTGCCGGGCATCGTTTCAGACCTGCGCCGCGTCGTCGACACGCTCGACATTGGCATCTCGCTGCTGTTTTTGCCCGCCCGCGGCGCCGTCGCCGAGCGCGAGATCTGGTTGGCCTGCGCCGCCCTCGGTCTGCAGTACTCGCCGGAAGGTTCGTTCGAGTGGCGCATTGACGCGAGCCCGCTGCCGCTTTTCGCCGTACACCCCGCCGGTCGCTACGATCGATTCAGCCTCGCTCAGGTGCAATCGGGAGTGCAGCATGAGGGGCTCAGCCTCGGATTTTCCGTACCGCTCAGCCCGAATCCGACCCGCGGCATGGAGGGCATGTTGCGCGCCGCGCGATTTTTCTGCGAGCGACTCGGCGGTCGGGTGACGGACGACGCCGAGCGATTTGTGGATGCGCGGGTGGCCGAAGACCTGCTAAAGGAAACCGCGCACGCCGAGACGCTGTTCCGCCAGGCGAAGATCGGACCGGGCACGATCGAAGCCCGTCGATTGTTTGGCCCGACGGTATAATCTCGCGGACCAAGGGACGGAGAGGTGACTCCGGCAAGGTCGCGAAATCCGGGAAGCGATTCGCCGGGGGAGAGGTTGAAAAGTGTCCTTGCAACGCCGTCATTTCAAACGCGCCCTCATCAAACTGAGTGGTGAGGCACTCGCCGGGAGTCTCGGCTTTGGGCTCGATCCCCACGTCGTGAAGTACATCGCGCAAGAGGTCGCTCGGGTCCACGCGGCCGGTCACGAGATCGGCATTGTGGTGGGCGGCGGCAACTTTGTCCGGGGCGAAACGTTTAGCGCGGACGGCAGCATTGATCGCGCGGTGGCGGACCAGATGGGGATGCTCGGTACGCTGATGAACGCCCTCGCGCTCCAGTCCGCGATTGAGAATCAGGGCGTGCCGACGCGCGTGCAGAGCGCGGTCCAGATCGCGCAGGTGGCCGAGTCGTTTATTCGGCGACGCGCGATCCGACACCTCGAGAAGGGTCGCATCGTGGTGTTTGCAGCCGGCACCGGCAACCCGTACTTCACCACCGACACCGCCTCGGTGCTGCGCGCGCTGGAAATTGACGCGGAAGTGCTCGTCAAGGCGACCAAGGTGGACGGCGTGTACGATAAGGATCCGAAGAAGCACGCGGACGCCGTGAAGTACGACGTGCTTGCCTACTCCACCGCGATTGAGAACCGCTTGGGAGTGATGGATCAGACCGCCTTTACGATGTGCCGCGAGAACAAGCTGCCGCTCATCGTGCTCGATTTCAATGCGCCGGGCAGCCTCCGCGAGGCGCTGACGGGCGAGCCGACCGGCACCCTGGTCGGAGGAGAATAACGATGACAATTGAACAGATTTTCCGCGATGCCGAACAGAAGATGAGAAACGCAGTGGACGCGATGGTCCACGATTTCGCCTCGTACCGCACCGGTCGCGCCACGCCCGCCGTGCTCGACCGCGTGACGGTGGACTACTACGGCACCGAAACGCCGGTCAATCAGGTGGCGAACATCTCGATTCCCGAGCCGCGCCAGCTGCTGATTCAGCCTTACGAGAAGTCGATGACGCCGCTGATCGAGCGGTCGATTCTGAAGAGCGACCTCGGCATCTCGCCCGTCAACGATGGCACGGGCATCCGCCTCAACTTTCCGCAGATGACGGAAGAGCGGCGCAAAGACTTGGTGAAGCAGGTCAACGCGCGTCTGGAGCAGGCCCGCATCGCGATTCGCAACGTTCGACGTGATGCCATCGACCAGTTGAAGGCCCTGGAAAAGAAGAAGGAGATCACCGAAGACGAGGTGAAGGGCAACGAACCGAAGGTGCAAAAGCTGACGGACCAGTACATCGGTCAGGCCGAAGAGCTCGGGAAAAAGAAGGACGCCGAGCTGATGCAGATTTGATCTTCTAAGGAATTCGGCGTACGATTTGATCAAACGTTTTATGTCGCACGCGACCTCGGCAGCGGTTTCTCCCTCCGGCCCGAGCCTGTTGCCGGTTCAAGAGGCAGCCCTGGCGCTCGGGATCGATCTCGCGCGGTTGCCGCAGCACGTGGCGATCATCATGGACGGAAACGGCCGGTGGGCCAAGGCGCGCGGCATGGCCCGATTGCTAGGCCACCGCGAAGGGTACCGAGCCCTCCGCGGTGTGTTACTGGCCGCGAGCGAGCTCGGCGTGCGATATCTCACGGTGTATGCATTCAGCGCGGAGAATTGGCGGCGTCCGCAGGACGAAGTCGCCGGGCTGATGAAGCTGATTGAACAGGCCGCGCGCGACGAACTGCGCCTAATGCACCAAAACAACGTGATCGTGAAGGTCGCCGGGCGCATCGCCGAACTTCCGGACGGGTTGCGGCGTGCGCTGCAAGAGGGCATGGAGACCACGGCGCGCAACACCGGGATCACCTTTACGCTCGCCGTCAACTACGGCGGTCGGGCGGAGATCGTGGACGCGGTGAAAACGATCGTGGCCAGTGGCGCCGCACCGGAGACGATTACCGAAGACACCATCGCCCAGCACCTCTACAACCCGAGCGTTCCGGAGCCCGAACTGATGGTGCGGACCGCCGGCGAAATGCGCTGGAGCAACTTCCTGATTTGGCAGGCCGCTTACACCGAGCTGGTGGTGACCGATGTCGCCTGGCCGGAGTTCAAGCCGCAGCACCTGCTGGAGGCGGTGAACACCTTCCAGAAGCGCGTACGAAAATTCGGCGGAATTCCGGAATAACGTTTCGATTCGGAACTCCCTGCGTCTTTTTTGCGGTTATGATGTGGCATGCAACGTCGGCTGTTATGCCTTCTCAGCCTGGCGTTGCTGCTATTCGGACAGCCCTTTGCGGTGCGGGCGATCGCCTGCGCCGTGCGGGCGTGTCCAATGGCGATTACCACGCCGTCGCCTTCTGCGGCGTCCATCGCAGAAGTCGCGGTCGCCCCGCAACGCGCAGTTCATCGATGTTGTCCCCGCGAGTTTCGTACCGCGATCTCGCAGATTATCGCCGGTGATCAATCCGGAAGTTGCTGTTGCCGAGGTTCGGAATCATCCGCCCAACAAGCGAACTCTGATTGGTGGGTCCGCACCGCCGAAGCCCGCGAGGATTCGGCCGACCCCGACGCGGTCTTGCCGCTGTCCCGAATCGTGAGTCTGCCCGTGGCGGATTCCCCGGTTCGCGGCGCCATCCTCATCGCCTCCGACGGCAGTCCCCCGCGGGACCCGTTCCGGACTTTGCCGCCTTCGCGCGCGCCGCCCGTGCTCCGCTCACTCCGCTTGTCGTGAGTGGGTTTTCCGGCCCCACCGACCCTTTGCCGGAAGCAACAATCGAGCACATCATGTTCAACAGCATCCTTTTCGCCATCGCCGTCTCCTCGTTCGGATTCGGCCCCTCGTCGACGTCGAGCAACCTGCCGACCATCTCCTCCTGCTGCTGCAGCGCGTGCGTTTGCGCGACCTGCATCTGCGATACCGCCGGTTGCCAGGCCTGTTGCGCCCAGTGCGGAACGGCCGGTTGCTGCGGCACCGCCTGCGACAAGCGTCGCCGCTAAGCGCGCTTGACGCCATCGCCCGACCGCGCTATGCTGTCGGGCGATGGCTGATCTGCACACCCACGAGTTCCCGACACTGACGCCAAGCATCACGGTCTCGCCCGCCGACGAGGCGATCGCCTGGTACGAGCGGGCGCTCGGAGCCTCCGTGCGATTTCTCAACCGGACGCCGGACGGAAAGAAGGTGCTGAACGCCCAGCTCATCCTCGGCGACTCGCTCCTGATGCTCAACGATGCGTTTCCGGAGTACGGCAATCCGGGGCCCGAGCCGGGCACGCCGATCTTCGTGACGCTCCACCTGCAACTTCCGGATGTGGACACCGCGTTCGCCCGGGCGGCCGAGCACGGGGCGGAAATCACGATGCCCCTGCAAGACATGTTTTGGGGCGATCGCTACGGCCAGTTCCGCGACCCGTACGGTTACCTCTGGTCCATGGGTCAGCGCATCGCGCATCCGACGGAAGCGGAATCTTATGAGGCCGCGAAGGAGTGGTTCCCCGCGAGCGAGGACGCGTCAGGCGGTGGGTAGCCACGCAAACCCGACGAGGTTCTCGTCGTCGGTCACGAGCGTCGCACGCATCGCAACGGCGGTGGCGGCGATAAACCGGTCGGCCGGGTCTTGGTGCGGCAGTCCGAGCCGGCGACTCATGACCGCCATCTCGCCCGACAGGTTCGCCTCCTGAAACCCGGATGCGGCGATGACCTTTCGGAGGTCGGCCACGCTGAAGCCCGACAGTCGGCCCCGTTCGAGCAGCATCGCCACCTCCCAAAGGCTAATCGCCGAGATGAAAACGCGCGGCGCGGCCGCCTGAATCTGGCGTACGCGCGCGGCCGAAAGTTGCGGACTGCCGAGCGCGTACCAGACCAGGATGTGGGTGTCGAGGACGATCACGGGGCCTCCTTGGGGGGCGTTGGCTCATCGAAAACGCGGGAGGTCTCGGCGACCATCATGCGCTCCCGAACCGGGAGCGGGGCGCGGTATCCGCCGGACGCGGCGTCGCGAACGGACGGAGGGGTCAACTCGCGAAGATTCTCCCAGTCGACGTTGTCGATGGGAGCCACGATGTCGCCGTGAATGCGGCCCACCGATGCGAGCAACCCGTACCCCGACGGCACGGCGGGCGCGAGGTTGGACGGGGGATGGAGCTCCGCCACGACTTTGCCGCGCTTGGTGATGCGCAACACCTCGCCGGTCGCGTTGACGCGATCGAGGAGATCAAGGCAGTGGATTTTGAACTCGGTGGCGGTGACGTCCATCGGACTTATATCTTACCACATCAACTAGTCTTACCGTAAACACCAGTCTTTTCGGTACATTATCCGCGTGCTGATCCGATTCTGGAAACCGTACGGCGTGCTGACCCAGTTCACCGACCGGGACGGACGCCCGACGTTGGCGGATTACGTGCCGATCCCCCGGGTGTACAGCGCGGGCCGATTGGACCAAGACAGCGAAGGGCTTCTGTTGCTGAGCGATGACGGGCCGACCATCGCGCGGTACAGCCACCCGCGGTTCGAGCATCCCAAAACGTACTGGGCGCAAGTCGACGGCGCACCCACGGATGCCGACCTCGAACCGATCCGCCGCGGATTGACCCTGGCGGACGGCCCCACCCGGCCCGCCACCGTGCGAGTGATCGATCCGCCGAATGTACCGGAGCGGTCGGTACCGATCCGGGCGCGCCGCGCCATCCCGACCACTTGGCTTGAACTCACCCTGACCGAAGGGCGCAACCGCCAAGTGCGACGGATGACGGCGGCGGTCGGTTTTCCGACCCTTCGCCTGGTGCGCTGGGCGATTGGGGAGATCACGCTGGCCGGCCTGACCCCGGGAACGTACGAGGTGCTCGACGCGCGGAACCTGTCTGCACGTTCGGCCCCTAAAACAAACCAGAACCGAAAAAAGTGTCGAAAAACTTGACGCTTTCCGACGAAACCTGTATAGTCAGCGTATCGGACGTGTCTGGCCACGCCACCACGGCCTAGGATCTATTCCATGAAATACGGTCTCCCCACGCGCCGCGGGTTTACGCTCATCGAGCTCCTCGTGGTGATCGCGATCATCGCCATCCTTGCCGCCATTCTGTTCCCGGTCTTCGCCCAGGCGAAGGAAGCCGCGAAGAAGACGCAAGGCCTTGCCCAAATGAAGCAGATCGGCACCGCCGCCAACATTTACGCGTCCGACTTCGACGACGCGTTGCCGGCATGGCACGAATGCTACGCGTACCGCGATATGGTGAACCCGCAGGCGTTCACCCAAGACGTGAACTGCAACGCCGCCAACCTGTGGGCCGCCCCGCGCATGTTCGACAGCAAGCTGTCGCCGTACGTGAAGAACGGAAACCCGCAGCTCGGTAGCCGCGAAGGCATCTGGAAATCGCCGGGCCGCGAAGGCTACGTGGGTGGATCGATCGGGATGCACCAACTTGCGATGTGGGAGCCGGCCAGCTTCTTCGATGCCACCAACGGTTGCCAATGGGGACAATCCACCAACCGATTTACGGGCTGCTACTTCTTCCCGCAACTCGGTCGCATCGAGAACCCGTCGGAAAAGCTGTACCTGGGCGATACCGGGACCGCGATCCGATTGGAACCGAACTACTTCCTCAACGGCTACGGCGAAGAGTGGGTCCCGACCTACGCGGGCTACCGCGGCAAGGTGTGGGGTCGCTGGTGGCGCTACGGACGAGACGGGGCGAACCACGTGCGGTTTGACACCTCGGCCAAGTTCATCAAGGGCGACATCCTGATGCCGAGCAACGGCCGCGCCCCGAGCTTTACCATGCCGACACCGGTCAACATCGCCATCCACTGCGCGGCGGCCCGATTCCAATCGGCCTATCCGGAAACCGACAACTTCCTGCGCAACTACGTGCGAAACACCCTCGGCGGAAACTGCCCGAACTAAGGCAAAATCCACCATCCATGCCGTCCTCCGGAATTCCGGGGGGCGGCATGTCCACGCAAACCCCCATGAAAAAGTTCAGTTTTCTGCTCGTCGCGCTCGCGGCCGTCCTCGGCGCGTGCAATAGCGAACCGACCGGTACGCCGGAAAAGGATCAGGCGGAAGTCAAAGCCGCAAATGCGGCCGCCGTGGACAGCCCCACGAGTGGCGCCGTGAATCCGGACGCCGCGTCCGAAAAGGGACCGTAAACGATGCGCCGCCTTGATCCGTGGGTCACGCTACTGGTCCTTGTCGGCTTCGGCCTTGACGGGTGCCAGCCGGAAGATTCGGCCGAGGCGGCCAAACCCCAACCGGTGGCCGGCGCGGGCGAGATCGTGAAGGATTCCGACGGCCCACTCCTCAAAACCGAATTCAACGTCAAGCTGGCGTTCGGCAAGTTCGTCGCTCCCGTCGGCAGGGGCGAGGCGGTTCTGACCGTCAACGAATCGGGCTGCTCGCTAGAGGAAGTTTTGCCGGGCAAGCCTCCGAAACCACTCTTTTCCGGTGGGATGGAAAAGACGTTCGACGGCATTCGATGCCAGATCACGAAGGTGAACGGCAAGCGGAAAGAGGCGGAGGCTTACTTCGAGGCACTTCCCGATGGGTATGAATTCAAGACGGCCAACCTCCTGAGCGGGGTGTCGGTTCCGAAAAGTTTTCGGGCGAAATAGGCTTCGAAAGTTCGCCAAAAATGGTCCGCGCGTGATAAAACGAATGCGGGCCGGCGAATTGGCCCGGAGCATCCTATGCCTGTACTCCATCGCCGAGCGTTTACGCTCATCGAACTTCTGGTTGTCATCGCCATCATCGCGATCCTTGCCGCCATTCTCTTCCCCGTCTTCGCCCAAGCGAAGGAAGCGGCGAAGAAGACCCAAGACCTCAGCAACAACAAGCAAATCCTGCTTGGCGTGCAAATGTACATGGGCGATTTCGACGACGTTTACCCGATGTTACGCAACGGCCAAACCTTCTGGACGGCCGTACCGGTCGCGCCGCAGATCAACAGCGGCCATATCATGGTGAACCCGTACATCAAGAACAAGGCTATGTGGCGTTCTCCCAACGATACGATGGGCCGTTGCGACAGTGGCGCAACGGGTTATTCGACGAGCGAGAACCATCCCACGGGCGGACCCGTGTCGTACGTGTTCACGTACTACGTCGAGAATCCGGCACGACCTTACGCATTTGGCCTCTCTGGCTGGGATAGCACGGGTCCGGCCGGGACTACGGTTCAAGCTTTTCGGTCGAGCTCGCGCAGCGGCACGGCAGTCGGCAACGTTGCGCAGACGATCTTCCTCATACCAAGCTACATCAGTTGGACCTACTGGAACGGATTGATGCAACACCGTAACGACCAGCGTGAATACGCCTTCGCTCCGGGGACGCCTGGCGTAGGCGGACACGCCCTTTGGCCACGTGTCAATCTCCTCCCAGGACAGTGGTGCGGTGCGGCAGGTACGCAGGATGCGATCTCGCTTGGCAACTACGGTGGCATCACCAATTGGGGCTATGCCGATGGTCACTCGAAGGCGATGAATCGCAACGCCATTATGGATTCACGGTGGGCTTCGGATCCGGCAACCGCCATCGCAAACGGTGCTCGCAATCTCATTCACTGGGATGAGCGGTACAAGAACTAATGAACGAGAACGTCAAGAAAATCGCGTTGGTGGCGATCATTGTCGTCGCGGCGGTTGCCGTGGGTTTCAGCGTCTACAACTCGAACCAAGGCGACAAGATGATTGTTGACAACGTGACCAAAATGCCGGCTGGACATAAGTCCGAAAAAGAGTTGGCACTTGAGTCCCAAGGCAAACTCGGCCAGGCCGAATCCATCGAGCGCGACCTCGGTGGCGATCTCTCCGGGACATCCGGCGGCAAAAACTAAGTTACAGGAGGCGATTCGCATCGCCTCCTGTCTAGACAGTTCATGCAGTCCATCCGAATCGCCACGTACAACATCCGGCTGTCCGCCGGAAACGACGGTCCGAATGCGTGGCCGCTCCGCAAGGATGCGCTCGCCGAATACCTTCGCGGGCTTCAGTTGGACGTCCTTGGCGTGCAAGAGGCGCTTCCCGATCAGGTGGAGTTCCTCGAACGCGAGTTGCCGAACTTCCGCCGCTTCGGAGTCGGGCGCGAGGACGGCGACACCCAGGGTGAGCACTGCGCGATCTACGTGCGCGAGGATTGGGTGGTCGCCCGGCACGGCACCTTCTGGTTCAGCGATACGCCGCGAGTCCCCAACAGTCGAACCTGGGGCAACCAGATCACGCGCATCACCACTTGGATTGAACTTCACGCCGCGGCCCGACCTTGGCTGATCACCAATAGCCACCTCGACCACCAATCGGACCCGAGCCGCCGGGAGAGCGTGCGTGCGCTGTGCCGATTTCTTGAGCGTTGCCCGCTCGACTTCCTTGCGCTCGGCGATTTCAACATGCCCCCCGCCAACCCGAACTTGGCTCCGCTGTTCCGGATGGGCAAGAGTGCGATGGCAGAGGCGGGCGATGCGAACCGGCCCACGTTCCACGGCTGGCAGTTTGGCGAAGGCTCCGACGCGATCGACTTCATCATCGCGGGCCCGCACTTCGAACTGCGCTCGGCCGGCAGTCCGCGGGTGCCGCACAGCGACCACTATCCGGTCATTGCCGAGTACAACTGGATGGGATGAACGCGAACGCCACTTCCCTGCGCGACACGCTGATCGAGGGCTTCCGTTACGATGCCTGGGCCAACGCCCGCTGGGACGCGGTACTGGCCGAATGGCCGAACGAGACGGCGCACCGCTGGCGTCTGCACCTGGCCAACGCGAAACGGACGTGGCTGACGCGATTTGACGGGCAAGACCACACCGAACGATCGGAGACCGAAGTCGACGCCGCCTGGATCGCCGTGGTGGCCGAACTCGACCTGGACGAAGCGCTGGAGTACCGCACGCTGAGCGGTGTTCCCTTTACGCAGCCGAACCACGAGATCGTGCGCCACGTGATCAACCACGGGACGTACCACCGCGGCCAGCTGCGGATGCTTGCCGAAATCGACGGCATTGCGTGGCCCGAGACCGATCTGATCTTCTTCTCTCGCGAACAGAGTGCCCGCTAAACGCTCGGTACACTTCTGAGCCATGCCGAAGCTGGTGCTTGTGCGTCATGGTCAATCGCTGTGGAATCTGGAGGACCGATTTACGGGTTGGGTGGACGTTCCGTTGACCGAGAAAGGTCGCGACGAGGCGCGCGGGGCCGGCGAAAAACTCCGCGGCATCAGCATTGACGTCGCCTACACCAGCGGCCTGAAGCGCGCCCAACACACGCTTGCCCTCATCGTGGACGCCATGGGCGTCGAGATCCCGACGATCATCGACCCGGCCCTCAACGAACGGCATTACGGCGACCTGCAGGGCCTGAACAAGAAGCGTACGGCCGAGAAGTACGGCGACGAACAGGTACACATCTGGCGCCGCAGCTACGACGTGCCTCCGCCCGGCGGAGAGTCGCTGGAAATGACGGCCGCGCGCACGCTTCCCTTCTTCGAACGGTGCATTCTCGGCGACATCGCCCAGGGTAAGGACGTGCTGGTAGTCGCGCACGGAAACTCGAACCGCTCGATCGTGATGAAGTTGGACAACCTGTCGCGTGACGAGGTCTTGCAACTGAACCTCGGTACGGCGGTCCCGCTGGTGTACGACCTTTCGGAAGATGGCACGGTTCGCGGAAAAGAGATCCTATAGCCTTGCGCTCGCCCTGGTGATGCTCCTCGTTCTGCTGGCCTGCGGCGGGCACGGCGAGGGCATCAACAAGGACGGTCGGCGCACCATCGCGGCGTCTACGGAAGCCGTTCCGCCGCGAAACGTCCGCTGAGCGTGACCATGGGCAGGCCCGCGCCCGGCTGCACCGCTCCTCCGCAGTAGCGCAGGTTGCGCAGATGCGGATCGTCGGGCAAGAGCGGGAGGAGGCCGCTGAACGGGCGCGCCTTCTCCTCCGGCCCGTAAAGACTTCCCCCGAAGTTTCCGTGGCGTTGGCGGAAGTAGGTCGGCGTTTGCTCGCGGCGGAAGTCGGCCTGCGCGACATCAATCCCGAGCGTCGCGACCGCGCGTTCGACGGCGGCCTGTGCCTGCGCACGCGTTTCGCCCGCCCAGTCTAAGTGCGGATGTTCGGCGGGGCCGGTGACCACGGCGAAAAGATTCGCCCGCCCGGCCGGTGCGGCACTCGGATCAAGCGCGGACGTTTCGTTGAGGTACACGATCGGCTCG
>JANRKI010000086.1:0-5615 GCA_033763535.1 Fimbriimonadaceae bacterium
GCTCAGCCGGACGCGTGGATGAACTGCCTTCAGGAGTTCGTGCGCAGTGACGGTATCTATCGTTGCCCTCTGGATCCGCACTTTGGTAAGCCCGACCAATTGGAAGGCAGATACGGTGCCTGTACCCACGAGCGCACAAGCTACGCCGCCGCCCGCCTCAGATCGGAGGAAGTCCGCCCTGACGGCACCGTCCGCATCCCATTGCCGGGCGACGAAAGTGCGGTGCTGTTGACCGATAGTGTCTTAATCAATCGGGAAGCGGAGGCCGCGCCGTATGCCACCAGTCACGGACAAGAGGTGATTCAGGCCTACCGCGACGGGCACGTCAAGATCGGCTCGCTCGGTCGCCCGTAAGCGCGCCGGTCGCACGTTCCTCTCAAAAATTCAGGTTTGAACGCCCTCGGACCTTTCCATCCGGCCGCGTTTCCGGCTAACCTATCGGTGAACACCTGAATCGCATTTCGGGTGGTCGCGCCGATGCGCTGGCATGGGTGTTAAGGTGTCGTTCCGCGATCGATTGAGGCAGGTATGGAACTCTTCGAAGGAATCTCTCGCCGTTCGCTCCTGGGTGCCGCATCTTCTGCCGCACTGAGCGCAGGACTCACCTCATCCGCCTTTGCTCAGGCCGGTGCCGCCGGTCGGCCCGCCGAGCGAGACTCGCTCCGCCAAGCCCGCGCCGCCGTCGCCGCCGAACGCGAGCGCATCCTGAAAATCTCGCGCGAGGTCTGGGCAAAACCTGCCATCGGCCTGCGCGAACAAGCCGCCATGGAGGTCCACATCAAGGCCCTCGAAGCCGCCGGATTCAAGATCGTCAGCCGAAACTCGGGCGGCCACCCCACCGCCTTCGTCGCCGAATGGGCGCGAGGTAACGGCGGCCCCAAGGTCGGATTCCTCCCCGAGTACGACGCCCTCCCCGGACTCGGCAACCAGGCCGTCGCCGAGAAAAAGCCCACCGCCGACGGCGTGACCGATGGCCACGGCTGCGGCCACAACATGCTCGGAGCCGCCTGCACCGGTGCCGGAATCGCGCTCAAAGCCATGATGGAAGCCCGCGGACTCAACGGAACTGTCCGTGTCTACGGCTGCGGTGCCGAAGAAACCCAGGGCGCGAAGGTCTACATGGCCCGCGCCGGCCTGTTCGAGGACCTCGATGCCGCGCTCGCCTGGCACCCGCACACCGAGGCCGGTGCCGGATTGCTCCAAACCGCCGCCAACCGAGGCATTAAATTCAAGTTTAAGGGTAAATCTGCCCACGCCGGAATCGCGCCGTGGCAGGGAAGAAGCGCGCTCGACGGCGCCGAACTCCTCACCCACGCCATCAACCTGATGCGCGAGCACCGCGAACCCACCGCGCGCCTCCACTACATCTACGAGATGGGCGGCCTTGCTCCGAACGTGGTGCCCGACGAAGCCACCGTCTACATGAAGGCGCGCGACGCCACGACGCCCCTGCTCGAAGAAACGATGGCGTGGCTGAAGGACGCCGCCAAGGGTGCCGCCCTCGCCGCCCAGGTGCAGTGCGAGGTGCAGGTCTTTATCGGCGTAGCCGAACTCATCCCGAACGAACCGCTGGCCCGCCGCATCTATGAGCACCTCGTCAACACGCCGCTCAACTGGACCGAAGACGAGCAGGAGTTCGCCAAGAAGCTCCAGCGCGCCGCCAACCTCAAGGAAACCGGCATGGCGACCAAGCCGCTCCCGTTCATCCCGCTCATGACCGCCGGCGGCTCCACCGATTGCGCGGACATCAGCTGGAACACGCCGACCGGCCTCTTCGCCTGGCCCAGCGTCTCGCGCGAGATGGCCTTCCACACTTGGCAAGTCACGGCGGCGGGCGGCATGAGCATCGGCGATAAGGCAACCATTCAGGCAGCCGAAATCCTCACCGCGACCGGCCTCGACGTGATGACCGACGCCGAGCTAAGGGCCCGCGCGAAGGCCGATCTGCAAAAGCGTACCGACGGCCGCAAGTACGTGTGCGCCCTCGATCCGAACCAGAAGGAACCCGTCGACCTGCCGGACTTTCTGCGCAAGGACGGCCGCGACGAACTCACCCAGGGTCTCCCCACCGAGGGGTAAACCGCAACCCCGCTCCCCCGGAATTCGCCCCGGGGGAGCCTTTCCACCCCGCCGCCGGAAAAGTCGTCGTAAGCTATCGGGGTGAAATCGGAACGACTTACCCAACTCTTGCTCGCCACTTGCGCCGTCCTGCTCGCCGCCAATCTGCTCGCCTCCCAAACCGTGGTCGCCCGCGCGAAAGAGCCGGACTCGATGGCCCGCATCGCCGACGTCCTCGAGCACTGGCGAAGCAATGGCGTCGATGTCAACGTCAACGGCAAATTCGGCATCCGTCACCCCATCCGCGTTGAGATCGAAAAGTAGCTTCAAGGCCAATTGCATGGAGAATCGTGCGAGCGCGCCCCCCGGCGCTTCGGCACCGGCGGCGCTACGACTCGGTGATTCCTGTGCTCAAAAAAGCGGGCAAAACTTCATCGAAAAACACGAAAATGGCCAGTAGAATCCATTCATGCTGCTGGCCATACTCTCTGCCGGGCTGTCCGAACCAGCCCCGACGGACTCGAAGATTTCTCAGGCGCGGATCCGGCAGGACCTAACCGAGCTTCGCTCCGCCTTCGAAGATCTTCACCCGGACCCATATTGGAGGCGACCAAAAGGACACTTCGAACGACGCGCAAACGCGTTCGTGGGCGCTCATCCGGCCGGCATCCCGCCCGCCGAGCTTTTTCGCGAGGTCGCACGATTTGTAGTGGATTACGACGATCCGCACAGCTGGGCATTCGTTCCCGGGTGGCGAGAGCACGTGACGTCCGGCGGCAAGTTTTTTCCGGTGGACATCCGCTTCGAAAATGGGCGGGCGTACGTGGAGGGAACTGGCGGTCATCCGGAACTGCAAGTGGGGCAACGGTGTCTCAGCCTAAACGAACGCTCCTTCGTCGACCTTTATCGCGAGTTCCGTCCATTGTCTGGTGATCGGAAGGATCCGTACGGCGAGGAGTCGCTGACCACTTTCTTTCGACGCTACTGGTGGCGGTTTTACGGCCCCTCCGACGTGTTCCGGCTGAAGGTAGCAGGTTCCGATAAATCAACGCGCGTAGTGGTGGTACCCGCCGTCGATCGGACGGTGTTCGAAGCGTTCACTCGGCAATCGGTCGCACCATTAACTTGGCGAAAAATTGACGCGGATACGGCGTTGATAGAGTTTAGGGCGTGCGTCTCTGCAGATGAGATCCAAAAACTCGCGCAACCCATATTCTCAGAAATCAAACAACGCAAGTTTAAGTACCTTATTGTCGACGCACGACTTAACTCCGGAGGAGGCGATGATGGCTGGCGAATGCTCCTGAATTACCTTACGGACAAACCATCCACCGCCTACCGTGGCAGTAGCTTTCGGGTGACCAACCGTCTTAAGACGTTGCTTGGCGAAGAGCGTATTCGAAACGGATACCAGCGCAGCGCGTGGGAAGCAGCCAATGGACAATGGTTTCGATTCGAACCTGCCGCGCCCGAACTCACTCCGCCCGAGCCTCAGCCAGAGTCATTCGGCGGCAAGTGGATTGTGCTTTCCGGTAGACGGACTTTCTCCAGCGGGATGTCGTTTGTCGCGGCCGTTAAGCAGTATCAGCTTGCACCGGTGATTGGCCAAGAAACGGGCGGACGGCAAGTGGGGTACGGCCAGTGGGTGCAAGTTCAGCTCCCGCATTCCAAGATTGCGGTCGCGATTTCAACCAAGCAATTTACGGGCATCGTGCCGGTAAAGCCTGGTCGCGGAGTGCCCCCGGATATTGCGGTACGGCAACCGGTAGACGCCGTGCCGTATACGGCGACCGACGCGACATTTCTGGAGGCAATGAAGCAGCTAAAACGTTAGCAACTTCAAAAAACCGATCCGAAGCTCGCAAGGTTGAAAGCGCACTCCTCGACTGCGTGCGCTTCCATAAAACCACCCCCAGAACTACGCGCTCGGGGCGCGAAGTTCGCGTGAGCAAACGTTACTGCGGCAACACGGTGACGACCGACGAACGCGTCGTTCCGCTACTCGTCGCACTGATCGTCACGGCGGTCGGTTCGCTCACAGACTCCGCCAGCATCTTGATCGCCGCTCGATCTTGATTCCGAGGGATCACCATGGTCCGAGTGGCCGGACCGCCTTGCAGCCGCAAAACCGCCGGATTGGACGACGTAAAGGTCACTCGTTGTCCGGCCGGATCCACCACGTGCGCGTTTAGCTCCAGAATGGCGTCCACGCGCTCGCCGGAGAGCGGGGAAGCACTCGTCGTTCGGAGCAAAACGGGGTCCGTGCTGTACGCAATCCGCGCAATAAAGGGCTCGAAATTCGCGGCAACGCTGTCATGCGGCGTAAAGCCCGGAATCGCCGGCGCGAGAAGACGGCTCGTGCTCCCAACCACGTAAATATCTTCGTACGGCCCCGCGGCAACGATGCCTGCGGCGTCACTACCCGTTGTCGTTCGATCGCCGACGTACGCCGCGTGAGTGATTCCGGTAAACCCGTTTGGAATTCGATAAACGCAACCGGCCGTCCACGTTCCGGAGGAGTGCGAGAGGTTCGTTCCGCCCGGGATTGTCGGCATGGGCGGATTCGCCGCGGTGGTGTATCCGCTGACGACCATCGTGCCGTTTCGCAACACGACTAAACCGGTTAAGCGCTCGGTCTCACTCGTGCCGCTACTGCCGATGATAGACCAGCCCGAGATTCCCTCGTGAACCTCGGGTCGGAACCGTACGAGGACTCCTCGCGTCATCTGAGTAGAAGGCGGAAATGTCTTTTGGAACCCGGCCGCATGAGCCGCCAATTGATTGAACGATGCATTCGAAGGCGTACCGTAAGCCCGCCCGATCGCGTAGACGCGATCGTGGACCTGGTCCACCCAAACGCGTGAGAAGTATTCAATCCCCGAGGTGATGACCACCGCTTGCGACGGTAAGCCTTGCCGCGGTCCCGCCCCCAAAGAAAAACGCGAGACGAACGCGCCGAAGTCCCCGCTATTCATCGAACCCGCATTCCACGTCATGTTCGTCGCACGCGTGGATCCCCCGATTACGACGCTTTCGTAACCCCTTCCGTAGGTCAGACTGTACGGTTGTGTGCTGCGGTTACCTCCGTAATAGGTGCCAAACTTGGTCCGCGAAAGGTCTCGGTCAATCACCGCGATAAAGCCGTTTGTATCGGTGCCCGGCGCCGCCGCGACCGCACTCGTGCCGCGATGGTAGTTCAGCGCCGCAGCCGTCCCATCAACCCCGCTCCCGAGATTCAATGAGCGCGTACTCAGGCCAATCGCAATATCTCCGTTTATTGGGTTGATGTCGAATGCATTGATCGAGTCGTACTGCGGACCGCCAAAGTACGTGCCGCGTTGAAAGCTGCCAAGTAATGGGTCAAGTCGAATCAGGTAACCATCATAGTTTCCGTTTTTTACCGCTTGTAGCGGTGTCGGACTACCGGTGGTTTCAAGGTCAGTCGAATTCGTGGTGACGGCGACGACGATCGCTCCTCCGGGAGCAATCTTCGCGGCCGGTGTGAACGAACCGCTCACGGTCTCGTCTCCGCTACCGCCGATGAATGTGGTGAAGAT
>JANRKI010000087.1:0-19227 GCA_033763535.1 Fimbriimonadaceae bacterium
CTCACGTTGCTGCATCCGACGGCGCCGGCGGCCTCGCCGGGCTTGCGCAAGCTGGTGGCAGAAGGCAAGGTTCACCTGCCGGCATCGGCGGACGGGGGATGGAATTACCACATGACGGCGGAGAATGGCCACTTCGGCAATCCGCGGTTTCCGTGGGAAGATGTGAGCCGCGCCGACGCGCTACGATAAGCGGTCGGTGAGGTTCGATTCCGGGCGGGGTGATTCCGCCCGGGGTTTTGGTTTACGGTTGCTTTAGATACGTGGTGTCCAGTCGAGTTGACTTTTGCCGTAGCCGAAGCTGGGCATCTTTCAATTCGTACGAAAATTTAGACACCTTGTTCTTTATTCGCACGAGCAAGTAACGATCGGTGGCCTTCCATTCGCCTGACGCGGCGTTTTCTCCCCTTCCAGGTGCCTTGTTGATGGTCTGGCACGTGCCATCAGCCTTAAGCACCATTTCCGAGAGCCCCGATTTGGTACGCCATGCGCCAGTCAAAGCTGGCTGAACCGTTCCTTCAAACGGTGTCGGTTCCGGCGGAGCCTCCACCATTTCGGTAGGTTCAGAACAACCGGCGAGCACCCAAGCGCACACAAGTGGGACCGCGCAGAGCGCGGTCCAATCACGGGAGGACTTCGAGCGGCTAGGGCCCGGCACCGTTGATCCCTTTCGTTTTTGCCATTGCTTCCCCCTGCTTGCGGGCGGACTCCATAGCTGCGCGCGCCTGAGGTGGCATGGCATCTATTTCCGCCTGCGTCATTTCCTTTGCAGGCGGCGGCGGACTACCAGCGTCGGACTGATCGCAACCTACGACGATCGAAATGAGTACCAGTATGCCGATCATGATGCGGCTCTGGTGCTCCCGCATTGGGGAAGGGACGCACGACATCACTGAACGAATTCGGCGCAGACGCCGCCGGGCGTGAACATCCAGCTCCAGTCCTCGCCGTTGATGGAGAAGCCGGTGTTGATGTCGCGGCACCAGTTGAGTGCACCCTTCCGCACGGCTTTTGAGTGCCCGTCCGCCCAAGCCACATTCGCAGACTCGGTGTAGCGGTATCGCGGCATCGCACAGTTCGCTTGCGTGCTCCAGTTGCATCCGCCAAGATCGTTGTCCCACTTCGCGCCGGAGTTCGGTCCGCCCCAAACCGGGGGCCACTGGGCTCCGCCGTGCCACCACCAGTGGTACTCAATGAATCCCGCCGAGGAGCGATTCCAGTCGGGGTTGATGCCAACGGTTGTCAACACTCCCGTGCCGGCTGGGCGGTTGAGTTCGGTGATCGAGCGCGAGGGGTTTCCTTCGTTCGGGATCAGGGATACGAATGCGGAGTAGCCGTACTTGGAATTCGACGGTTCGGATGGGCTCGCCCACAGGCCTCCCACCGCCAAAAGCTGGTTGTTTGAATAGGCGCCGTCCGAACGTCCGCCGCTCTTGATGTACGGCTGCGTTGCTTCACGCCAGGTGAAGCCATTGTCGCCGAACGCGGGATTGGCGTAGATGTTCCTCGGGAAGAAGTCATCGTAGTCCGTGGCGTACATGATGAGCCCGGTCCCGATTTGCTTCACGTTGGAAAGGTCAGAGCTCTTCTTTGCGGCAGCCTTCGCCTGGGCGAAGACGGGGAAGAGGATGGCGGCGAGGATCGCGATGATCGCGATGACGACGAGCAATTCAATGAGCGTAAACGCTTTTTTCATGAGGAAATCTCTTCATCGAGCGGGGGTCGGGCGGTGCTGGCGCGAACGTCCAGCGTTCCGGGGAAGACGAGGCGGACGGGAGCCGATTCAGGATCGGTGATCCGCTGGATCAAAAGGTTGGTGGCGGCTTGCCCCATGTCCACGAGGGGTTGGCGCACGGCGGTGAGGGGCGGGAGCGTGGTGTTGCACTTTGGCGTGGAGTCGAAGCCGACGATGGAAAGTTGGGCGGGTACGGACACGCGGTGGCGCTCGGCGGTGCGGAGCAACTCGATGGCGCAGAGCTCGTTCCAGCCGACGAGCGCGGTTTGGTCGGGGCGTGCGTCCCACCATTCGGCAAAGCCCTCGGCGTTATCGGGCCACGCGAGCCAGTCGGTGTCGCGGACTTCGCCGCCCAGCAGTTTCCAGCGGCGGAAGAATCCGTCCATGCGCTCGCGGGCCTCGGGGTTATTGCCGGACCGATGCGGGAGGAAGAAGCCGGCGCGTCGGTGCCCCAGCGCGAACAGGTGATCGGCGAGGGCGGCGCTGGCGTTGGCGTTATCCCACCCCACGTGGGCGCTGGTGCCGGTGGCTTCGCGGGTTTCGTGCAGGACGACGATGGGCAGGCCGATGCGTTTGGCGGTCGATTCCAGCTCGTCGCCCGGCGTATCTCGGCACCAGATCAGCCCGTCGAACCGGCCATCGGCGAGGGCGTTTTCCGAGAATTCGCCGATGAGTTGGTTGCAGAGGGTCACGCTGAACCGCTTCGGGAAGGCCGCGCGCATGATGCCGGTGAGCAGCTCGTTGTAGTACGCGATGTCGCCGATGAGCTCGGGGAAGTTCTCGAACACGACTCCGATGCAGTGGGTTTGGCGGAGCCGGAGACTGCGGGCGAGGACGTTTGGCCGGTAGTTGAGTTGCTGGGCGACGCGGCGGATGTGCTCGATGGTGTCGGGGCTGACGCGCACGTTTGACCCGGCCCCGTGGAGGGCCTTCGAGACGGCCATGGGGCTGACCCCGGCGGCCTTGGCGACATCTTTGAGCGTCACTGCCATCGACTTCGTCCTGCGCGATATAAGGATATATCAAGTTTTCGTGATGCGGAAGGGGGGACGGCGATTTTTTGAGATTTTTCTGGACGGGGCGGGTTGGGTGGCCCGGGCGGGGTGGGTTTCGCCCGGGCTGAGTAGCCCTATTTCGGGGCTTTGCCGGCGGCGTTTCGAGGATCGTTGGCCGCGCCGGCCATCTGTTTGGACATCTCGATGCCCTTGATCGCCTGCTCTTTTTGCTGGGCGTTTAGGTTCGGATCGTTCTTGATCTTTGTGATCTGGGCATCGAAGCTTTCGGCCGTCGGTGGGGGACCGGCGTTACCGGCGGGCTCGGGTGGTTCGCAACCGCCCAACAGGGCGGTCGCGAACACGAGCGCAGCGACGCAATGGCGTTGCAGCGGAGTCAAGGGTTAGGGCGCCTCTCCTTCGCAGGGGTTACCTGCTTGGTAGAGCCATTCTTGGCCCGGGTCCATGCCTTCGATGTGGATTTCGCGGCACCAGTTGAGTCGACCACGTACCACTGCCTTCGCGTGGCCGTCGGCGTATCCGACGTTGGCGCTATTTGCGCTGTATCGGTAACGGGGAATGCACCAGTACGGCCAGTTCACGTTGTCCGCGTCCATGATGTTCGGGTCGCCCTTCAGGCGCGGCGGCCAACTGTACTGCGGATCGCGGTATCCCCACCAGTTCATTTCAAAGTTGCGACCCGGGCTTCCCCAATTTGGGTTGATGCCCTTTTCTACGATCATGAGTGTGTCGGCCGGTCGGTTGAGAGACGTCGCTGACATGGGGTTGTACGGCCAGTTCCCATAGTTGAGACCGGTGCCGAGCCGCTCGTGCATGTCAACCACCCCGTATGCCCCGGGCCGGACGACCGATTCCCACATTCCGGCGTTCGACCAGATACCGAGCGAGCCGTCCGTCGTGACCCACGTGTACTGGTTCACGCCGTTTTTGATGTACGGGGCGGAGAGTTCGCGCCAGGTGAGCGGCGCCCACGTCTGCCGAGGCGGGATACCTTCTCCGTTGTTGTCCACAATCTGTCGAAGGGTGAAAATGTCGTCGAAGTCTGCGATGTAGAGCATTTGGCCGAGGCTGATCTGCTTCACATTGCTGAGGGACTGGGTCTTCTTGGCCGCGGCTTTAGCTTGCGCGAACACGGGGAAGAGGATAGCGGCGAGGATCGCGATGATGGCGATCACCACGAGCAATTCAATGAGCGTAAATGCTTTTTTCATGAGGGATGCCTCTACGTTGAGGGATCATGGGGCAAGGCGGGGTCGGGCCGTGCTTTCTCGGATATCGAGAACGCAGGGGAACATGTCGTGGATCGGGCCCGTTTCCGGGTTTTCGATGCGTTGGATGAGGAGCTCGGTGGCGCGCTTGGCCATATCCGTGAGGGGTTGGCGGAGGGCGGTGAGCCGAGGCGTGGTGAAATCGCACTGGTAGGTTGAGTCGAAGCTGACGACGGACAGGTCTTGGGGGATGGCGATGCCGAGTTGGCGGGCGAAGTGGAGCATCGCGATGCCGGACGTGTCGTTCCAGAAGATGAGGGCGGTTTCGGCGGGGTTGGCTTGCCACCAGTTTCGGACCGCGTCGAGGGTTTCGTCCCAGATGAAGGCGTTGCCTTGGATGCCGAGTTGCTGGCATTCGGCGAGGAACAGCTCGCGTCGGAGGCGGGCCTCCAGGTTGTCGGCATTGTTGGTGCTGACGACGAATCCGACGGATTTGTGCCCGAGCTCGGCGAGATGCTGCATGGCCATGCGGACGGCGCTGGCGTTATCCCACCCGACGTGGCTTTGTTCGGTCGGCATGCCGCACAAGGGGTTGTGCATGAAGACGACGGGGATACGGCAGTTGCGAATGAAGTTCAGTTCTTCTTCGTCGGCGTGGGTTCGGCACCAGAGGAGGCCATCGAAGCGGCCTTCGGCGAGGGTGAAGGTGGGGTTGGGGCCGGTGAGTCGGGAGCAGAGGGTGACCGAGTAGTTGAGGTCGAAGGCGGCGCGGGTGGCACCATCCACGATATCGGTGAAGTAGCGCACGGGGCCAGAGAGTTCGATAACGCCTTCGAAGGCGAGGCCGAGGGTGCGGGTGCGACGTTGTCGAAAGCTGCGTGCCAATTCGTTCGGTCGGTATTGCAGGTCGTCGGCGATCCTTCGGATCAGGGCGGCGGTTTCATCGCTGACCCGAACGTTTTTGCCCCTTCCGTGGAGCACTTTTGACACGGACATGGGCGACACACCGGCCGCTTCCGCAACATCGCGAATGGTTACTGGCATCTTCGTTGATGACCTCATTTAACGGTATATCACAGCTTCCGGCGATTGGGAAGGGTTGTGAACAAGAATGTTGCCCGTATTTTTACGGGTTTTGTTCAGAGTTTTCGGCGGGCACGACCCAGACGTGGCGGGCGACTTCGTGTCCGACGGTGTGGCGTTGGCCTTGGACTTCGATATGGATGAGCTGGTCGACGGCGGTGCTTCCGGTGGCGTTGAAGGTGACGCCGGGCCGAAGGTTGAGCTCTTCGAGTCGGCGGAGAAACTCGACGCGCTCGTCGGAGATGCGGAAGACGGTGAGCAGTCCGGCGGGGGCGGCCTCGAGGCGGACACTCGGATCGGGGGCGTCGGCGTCGACGGGGTTGCCGTGGGGGCAGGTCTTGGGGTGGCCCATTTTCGCGTCGATGCGGTCGATGACGTCTTCGCTGAGGTAGTGCTCGAGTTTGCAGGCGAGCTCGTGGACGTCGTTCCAGGGGAGGCCGAGGTCGTCGACGAGGAAGCGTTCGAGGATTCGGTGGGCGCGGGTCAGCTGCTTGGCGACCTTTTCTCCGAAGGCGGTGAGTCGGATGCCGTAGTAGGGGGTGTGCTCGACGAGGTCCATCTCGGCGAGGCGTTTGACCATGCTGCTGGCGCTGCCGGGGCTGACCTGCATGTAGACGGCGATCTCGCCGGTGGAGACGCGGTCGACTTCGCGCTGGAGCCGGTAGATGCCCTCGACGTACTCTTCGACACTTTCGCTGAGGGCGCGCTGGCGTTGGTCTTCCATCCGCGGTCGGCAGCTGGCAGGGACGCGGAGGGTCACGTCGGGCTTGGCCATACCTGTGATTGTGTCGCGTACGGCGCGCCCGGAGAGAAGCGGGCGGGCGGAATGGGGTGGGTGTAACTGCGGGAAGCGTGATGCGTCGAACGATTCATGATCGGCACGGCGGCATTGGCGTGGATGGTGGCGGCTTCGGCAACGGATACGAGCGGAGCGGCGGGTTCGGCCAAGGTTGTCGGCGTATCGATGTTTAAGAACGGGTACGCGGTGGTGACGCGCGAGATCGACGCGGACGCTTCGGGAATTACGCGGTTGACCAGCTACCCGCGCAGTTCGCTGGGGACGCTGTGGTTTAGCACCACGGGCGGCGCGAAGCTGAAGCGGGTAACCACCACGACCGAATCTCAGACTCAGCCGGTGGTTTACGGCTCGTTGGAGCAGATTTTGCGGGCGAACGTCGGCAAGAAGCTACGGCTCGATTACCGGGCGGGCGAGTCCGGGCATCCGTTTGTGGAGGGCACGTTGCTCTCGGCGGATGGCGACGCGGCGGTGATAGAAACTTCCACCGGCGTGCGGGCCTACCTGAAGCAAGGCCTGCTGTCGGTGAGCGCGGC
The DNA here is from genome assembly GCA_033763535.1 of Fimbriimonadaceae bacterium. Lineage (GTDB taxonomy): Bacteria > Armatimonadota > Fimbriimonadia > Fimbriimonadales > Fimbriimonadaceae > Fimbriimonas. The sequence continues at coordinate 6,369 of JANRKI010000087.1, forward strand.
GGACGGGAAGCTGGTGTACAAGGCCGAGGCGACGACGAGCCGACGTTTGGTGCGGATCGAGACCGAGGGGCGCGGGAAGATCGTCGTGACTTCGCTTGAGCAAGGCATCAGATGGGTGCCCGGCTACGCGCTGGATCTTTCGAACGAAAAGGAGCTGACGTTGCTGGCGAAGGCGACGGTGGTGAACGATCTGGACCCGATCGACAAGGTGGACGTCCGGATGATCACCGGGTTTCCGAATCTGCCGTGGGCGGCGGAATTGGAGCCGTTTCTGAGTGATCCGGTCGGGCCGATGCCAAGGCAGTATCTGGGAATGCCGGGAGGATCCGGCGGGTTGATGGCGGCACCGTCGCCCATGACTCAGAACGTGGCTCGCGGCGCGGTCGTAGCCGATTTCGACAACAGCATGGCGGTCCCGGCGACGGCGGGCGGCGAACAGCGCGAGGAGCTGTTCTTCTACAAGTATCCGGGGATGACGTTGCAGAAGCACGATCGCGCTTACGTGATTCTGTTTTCGGCGAAGGCTCCCTACAAGACGCTGTACACCTGCGACATTTCCGATGCGGTGACGAACGGGGTGGAGTACCGCGGGGTCAGCGATCAGCCGCAAGACGTGTGGCAGACGATCCAGTTCAAGAACACGGCGGGGCAGCCGTTGACCACGAGCGTGGCGACCGCGTACAGCGGAGACGAGATCGTGGGCCAGGGCCTGATGAACTACACGTCGGCGGGGGCAAACGCAGAGGTGGCGGTCAACAAGTCGCTCGATATTCGGGTGGAGGGCCTGGAGGAAGAGGTGTCGCGCGAGCGAGGAGCCCTCAAGTTTGCGAACGGAGCCCCGATGTACGACCTCGTGACGTTGCGCGGCGAGATTCAGCTCACCAACGCGAAGGCGAAGGCGGTAAGCCTGCGCGTTCGGAAGTCGCTGACGGGCGAGGTGACGGACGCGGGGACGGCAGCGGTGGTGCGCGAGGCGAAAGGGTTGCGCGCGGTGAACCCGAACGCGCGGTTGACGTGGACGCCGACGCTGAACTCCGGAGCGTCCCAGAAGTTGACCTATCAGTACCGGCTGTACCTTCGGTCGCAGTAATGCGCGGCGAACGCCGCAATTTTTCCGTGGGATTGCGGGCATTTCGGGCCGAAGCTCGGCGAGAATAAGGCGTGGTATCCCTCGTCGCGCTTTCGGTCATGGCGGTGCCGTTGACACCCTTGCGACAGCAGTCGGCGCAGGCCAACGTGCCGTATCTGCCCAATGCCCATTCGCACAACGACTACGTGCAAGCGGAACCGCTGGCGCTCGCGATGCGGCTCGGGTTCGCGAGCGTCGAGGCGGACATCTTTTTGCAAGAGGGTGAACTTCGGGTCGGGCACGATCGGAAGGACCTTCGGCCCGGGCGCACGCTGACCAGCCTGTACCTGGCACCGTTGGCGGCCGCGATTCGGGGTGGCAAGAATCCACCGTACACGACGCGGCAGCCACTTCAACTGCTGGTGGATATCAAGGCGGATGGCGCGATGGTTTACGAACGGCTGAAAACTGAGTTGGAGCCGTACAAGGACATCCTGACCGAGTTCCGGACGTCGGGGGTGCGACGCGGGCCGGTGACGGTGGTGCTGAGCGGAGACCGACCGACCGCGATTTTGGCGAAGGAGGAGCGACGTCTCGCGTTCATTGATGGCCGCCTCAGCGATCTGGAACCGAACCCGACGGATGCGCAATTGGTGCCGCTGATCAGCGACAGTTGGTACGGCAAGTTCAAGTGGACGGGGGTCGGGCCGTTGCCGGAGGGTGACCGACTGCGTTTGCAGCTGGTGATGCGGCGCGCTCAACAGCAGCGTCAGAAGGTGCGGTTCTGGGGATTGCCCGACACCCCGAACGTGTGGCGGACGCTTCGCCGCGAGGGCGTGGACTTCATCGGTACGGACAAACCGCTGGAACTCGCCGAGTTCTTGAACAAGCCAGACTAGGCACTCAGTTCGGCATTCATGTCGTCGACCTTTTGCTCCAGCGCGCGGGCGTAGTCTCGAAGTCGGGCGCGAAGGGCGTCGTCGTGACAGCCCAAGATGCGGAGCGCGAGCAGGCCGGCGTTGGTGCCGTTGCCGATGGCGACGGTGGCAACCGGGATTCCGGCGGGCATTTGGACGATGCTGTAGAGGGAGTCGACTCCGCCGAGCGCGCGGGTGGTGACGGGCACGCCGATGACCGGCAGTTCGGTGAGGGACGCCACCATTCCGGGGAGGTGGGCGGCCCCGCCGGCCCCGGCGATGATGACGCGGAGTCCGCGTTCGGCAGCCGACCGGGCGTACTCCACCATCCCGACGGGGGTGCGGTGAGCACTGACCACGCGGAACTCGTAGGCCACTCCGAACTCGCGGAGGATGTCGGCGGCGGGTTGCATGGTGTCGCGGTCGGAGATGCTGCCCATGATGATGCCGACGACGGGCGAGGTTCGGTTGGTGTACGCCTCCACGACGGCAGGTTACCGGTTCATCGTCCCGATGATTGGCTCCACGATCGCCTCGGCGTAGCGGCGACTGGCACCGCGGTTTTCGGCGACGATCTTGCGCGCGGCCCGCGCGGCGGCGGCGTGCCGCTCGGGATTGGTGAGGAGTTGGGACACTTCGTGCAGGAGCGTTGCGGGATCGGTGGCGACGAACGACGCGCCTTCGGCAAGGGCGAGCTCGGTGGCCGAGCGGAAGTTGAACATGTGCGGACCGTGTACGACCGGGACGCCGTGGGCGAGCGGCTGGATGAGGTTTTGCCCGCCGAGCTTCGCGAAGCCGCCGCCGATGACCGCGACGGTCGCGATTTGGTAGAGCGAGCCGAGTTCGCCGTAGGTGTCAAGGATGAGCGGGGCGTCGGGCCGGAGGCGGTCGCCCTGGCTTCGGTAGCCGGGGGTGGCGTTCGGGAACGCGCGGCGAAGGGCGATGGTGAGCTCGTCGCGCCGGTCGAGGTGACGCGGCGCGAAGACAACATCGGCGATGGGCAGCAGTTGCGCGGCAACGCCGAGGGTGAGATCGAACTCTTCCGCCCGGATGGAGCCAAAGACCACGACCGGACGGTCGGGGCGGTTTCCGAGTTGCGCCGGCCAATCTTCGGCGCGCAGTCCGCCGGGTGCGTCGGCCTCGTCGAACTTGGAATTCCCGACGACTTCGACCCGCGTGTTGCCGAGGGCCCGAATTCGGTCGGCGTCGCCTTGGCTTTGCATCATCGCGCGGCTAAGCCACGCAATCATCTGCCCAAACACCGGACGCAAGGCACGCATGCGTTTGCCGCTTCGCTCGCTGATGCGGCCATTTACGAGGATCACCGGGATGTCGAAGACGCTGGCCGCCCACAGGAAGTTGAACCACAGCTCGGTTTCCATCAGTACGGCCACTTTCGGGCGGAGTTGTTGCATGGCCGAAAGCTGGAACCGGGCGAAGTCGATGGGGAAGTAGATGACGTGATCGACGATGTCCTTAAGCTGCGTTTCGGCGGTGGCGAACCCGCTACTGGTAGTGACCGAGACAACGAGGTTAGCGTCTGGTGCGAGCCGGCGGATTTCTTGCAGGATTGGCTTAGCCGCGATCACTTCTCCCACCGAAACGGCGTGGAACCAGATGCGCTGGTCGTGGCGGGGCAGCGCGTACCTTCCGGAGCGTTGGTTCCAGTCGGGCATCGGCTTGCGGCGCGACGCGCGCCACAGCATCCAGGGCAGCCAGATCGGCGCGAGGCAGGTGAGCAGACCGTTGTACAGCAGGTAGATGAGCACGTGACCGGTTAACCGTTGAACTCTTGACCGACGAGCAGTCGGTAGGCGGTGAGGTACTTCTCGCGAGTTTTTGTACGGACGTCCTCGGGAAGGGCGGGTCCGGGCGGATTCTTGTCCCAGCCGCAGGACTCGAGGTAGTCGCGGACGTACTGTTTGTCGTAGCTCGGCTGACTGGTGCCGGGGGCGTACCCGGCCGCGTCCCAGAATCGGCTGGAATCGGGCGTGATCGCCTCGTCGATCCAGATCAGGCCGTCGGGCGTCTCGCCGAATTCGAACTTGGTGTCGGCGAGGATGATGCCGCGGGACTCGCAGTGGGCAGCCGCGCGGGCGTACAACCCCAGGGTTTTGGCTTCGAGCCATTCGGTGGCTTGTCCACCGAGTTGATCGCGCATGGTTGCGAGGCTGATGTTCTCGTCGTGACCGGTCTCGGCCTTGGTGGCAGGGGTAAAGATCGGTGCGGGAAGGCGATCGCCGTCGCGCAGGCCGTCCGGCAGGTCGAGTCCGTGGACGTGGCGCCCTTCGCGCACGTACTCCTTGTACAAACTGCCGGTAATGTAGCCGCGGGCGACGCACTCCACCGGAACGGTCGTTGCTTTGCGCACGATCATGGAACGACCGTTGAGTTCAGGCTGCGGAGCCTTCAGATAGGACTGAACATCGACAGGGTCGGTGCTGATGACATGGTGCGGGCATGCGTCGGCGAACTCGCGAAACCAGAACGCCGACATTTGGGTCAGCATGGCCCCTTTGTCCGGAATGCCGTTCGCCATCACGACGTCAAACGCGCTGATGCGATCGGTTGCCACCATGAGCAAGGCCTCGCCGAGGTCGTACACCTCGCGAACCTTGCCGATGCGGGGCGGGGCCAGCCCCAGAATCGCGGTGTGCAACAGTTCGGCCATTCCTTATTATGAGGCCCGTCAGTTGGCCAACGTGGTGCCGGCGGGGAAGTTGACCCAGGGGTAGCTCGGGATGGCGGGGAAGTAGTCGGGGGCATTGCGGGCGCGGGGCACGGGGGTGCCGTCAGACTGGCCCATCCGGCCGAAGAAGCCGAAAGACTTTGCCATTTCGCTGGTGGTGACCTTGGTGTTGACGGCTCCGCCGAAGGCCGAACGTCCGCAAAGGGTGCTGCCGCTGGCGCCGCGCTTATCCAATACTTCGTCGTACGTATCGCTTAAGAACTCCCGGGCTTTGTCGGCGGTGACGTTGCCGCTATTCTTGGCGAGGAGCGATTCCCACCGCTTCTTGCGCCGTAACGATCCGTTAAGTTTCAGATTTTCGCTGTAGCCACGGGTTTCTTCGGCGATGAGTTTCGGGTTCTCGCAGAAGTTCGCGCCGACGTAAGCGCCGTCTTTGGTTCGGACCTCGGTGATGTTCTTCAGTCCGAGTTCGAGCTTGGCGATCTCCTGAGTTTTCGTATCGCCGATGAGCCAGGTATTTGCGTAGCCCCCGTTGTTGCCTTCGCGCATGATGGCGACCCATTCGTCGAGGGTATTGGCGTACTGCGTGGCCTTTCTCATGCGCATAAACTCGGGAAGGCCCTTCGGATCGAATCCGAAAAAGTTCGGCAAGGTGGTTTCGCAGATCACCAATCCGGCGGCGTTGATCGCGAAGTCGCTTCCGGAGTGCATGAATCCGGCAAGCGCATCCATCACGATGCGGTTGCCCTTCTTCGGCGTGATGTCCAAGACGACATTGAAGCGGCTTCCAATGGCGTAGTCCCACCAGAGATTGTGACCGATGACAATTTTGCCATCTTTCGTTGCGCTTCCAGTGGCGATGAAGGCGCTGCAACTTTCTTTGGTACTTGCTTCACCGTTGAGCCACGGGAGGTAGTAGCCTTCTAGCTCGATGTAGGCGTTAAACGCGAGCACATCCCAGACATCGATCGCGTGGCCTTTTGCGGTAAGAGCCTCGGCTTGACCCGTAAGTTCTTCCTGATACTCTGCGTCCAGCTTCTCCCAGAAGAGTTTCTTCGCTTCGTCGCGGAACCACGTCCAATCTTTCTGGGTGCCGTCCTTAAGGTAGCGGCGAAGGACCCGATGAGCATCGGCGATCTCGGCGTGGGCGAGGGTGCCGTACTGCGTGCCAATTTCGCGCGGGGTTCCGGACAGGCGGAGATAGATCCAGCCGCCGACGTCGCGGCGGGCGGTCGTTACCGGTGCGATTTGGGGGGCCCGCGCGGGAGTGCCCGTCATCGCGAGCGCGACGAGAATGGCGATCATCCCGAGACCTTACCGGAAGCCGGGTTCCCTCGGAGCAGCAGCGGTCGCAGGGCCTCGGCGTCGGCGGCGCGGGGACCGGTCCAGTCGGCATCTGCGGCCAGGCGGAATCCGATGGCGTGCAGTCCGATCGCGCGGGCGCCGTGCAGGTCGGCGGCCACGCTGTCCCCGATCATCACCGCACCGTGGCCAAACTCGGGGTCGTCGCCGGTGTCGCTCAGTTCGGAGACGAATCGCGCGTGGCCCGGGACCGAAGTTGGGACGCTGTCGATGAGCGCGCGCACGGCGTCGGAATCCACCGCGACGGACCGGAGCCGGGCGAGGGCGCGTTCGAAGATGCGTGGGTCGGGCTTCCACGCCGCGACCTGCACGTCGCCGGAGACGAGGATGGCGTCGACGGCGAACTCGTACCCGGTCTGAGAGATCGCCGCGCGTTGCATTGTATTGGGACCGTTTGAGACGATGGCGATGCGGGTGCCGGCGCTGCGGAGGTCTGCCAACAGCGCCTTCATGCCTTCGATCGGGGCGACTTCGGCCACGTAGTCGCGGATAAAGTCGTCGGCAAGGTCCGAGATCGGGAGGTCGTGCCGGCCGAAATGGGTGGCGACAAACCGTACGGCGGTATCCGTACTCACCACGTGTTGGCGCGGTCCGTGCGGAGCGATGCAGGCCTGGCGCAGTACGGCGGCAAAGGTGTCCGGGTCGCCCGGGTCGCCCATGGCGGTACGGAGCCGCATCGCCAACGCCCGGTAATTGCCCCGGTACTCGACGAGGGTTCCGTCGAAGTCAAAGAGGGCGAATTGGTAGATCGGTCGCGGCATGCGCGGTTATTGTACGAGCTTTTTGTCCTGCAGTCGCGGGTTTGGCAATGGCACAAGTATTTGGATGGCCTTCATGCTCGACGAGGTGCGGTGCCGGCCGGCACGGATCGGTACCAGGTATTCCGGCACGCTTTCCACCTTGAGTTGGTAGCGTACCGATTCAATTTGTTGACGTAAGTCTTTGATCGACGCGCTACCGGCGCGTTCACGCAAGCGTTCGGCCGAGACATTGACTAAAGGCGCGATGGATTCGGGAGTGGGTACGGGCTCACCTCCGAGAATCCAGAACCGATGAATGAGTTCGTGGTCGGCGCGAAAGGTTTGCGCGGCGAGGTACAGCGACGCAAGCGATTGGCACGCTTCGTCTGATGTTGCGCAAAGCGGAAGCGTCAACCGACGCGCGCTGGTCGGTAGTTTGCCGTTGAAATTTGCAACGCCTTGTTGGCAGGGAAGGCAGTCGAGCGAAACAAAGGAGATCACCGCGCGCTCATGCTTCGGGACTCCAAGTCGAGACTCGATATCACGGATATCCGGCTCAATGAGTGGATTCACCACGGGGAGCGGTTTCGGTGGTGCGGTAGTCACCTTGACTGTCGCGAAGACCACACAGACGGTTAAGAGGAGGAATGCGCCGGCACGCATCAAAACTTCCGCAACGTTAGGCATTGCTGAGTTCCTTCCGCAGTAGGATAAGCGATAAAAGTTCGACGCTGAGTACGGCGACGATGAGCAACGGAAGGATCATCGAAGCAAGCCCGATGATGGATTGAACGCTCATCAATGCGCCGAGCGCGTTTCGCAAGTACCCGATTCCGAGAAACATGAGCAGGAGCGAGATAAAGTTGATCCCAACGAAGGCTCCGTACCAACTCAGGGTTCGCTTCTGGATTTGGCTGACGAGCGATGGTTTCAGCAGGTACGCGCTCCCGGAGCCCATCAGTTGGAATGCGCCTCCAATCCACAAATTGTCGCGAACTTTTAGCAAGATCATGACAAGGCAAATCGTAACGGTTACGGCGAAGACGACGCTCATCAGAGCGATCAAGGTGTTTCGTGAAACGGTCATTTGCAGAAGGTCTCCAGGCCGGATTCGTAGTCGTCAAGAAAGAGTGAAGGGGAAGTGCATATCCCGCCGTCAGGGGTGATGACGACGCCCGGAGGCGTTTTCCGTAACACCGATAGGCCAACCGTTAAGCGCGAGTATCTGCGGTGAGACGCCGCAAATTCGGTGAACGATTCGTGGGTTGATTCCGCCAAGTACGACAGGTCAAAGAAGAGGCCTTCCGCACTGGTGCCGTAAGTGCTCGACATTTCCCTAATTTCAGGGCCGGAGATATCGTCCATGCCGAAGTAGCTGATCTTGAACGGTGATGGCTCAAGATGCATACCGCGCATCGTGATCAGCCCTTTCGGATGCGGGTCATTGGCCGACGCAAACAGCCGGACGTCCTTGACATACGTTGGATGCAGGAGTTTGACCGAGCCAGGCCACACGTGACGGTCAGCTTCATAGAGCCCGGCGGCGAGTCCCAACTGATGTAAGTTCGACACGCTCGCGCTGTCATTTGCACTGCGTTTGGACGAAGACGTTACGGTGAACAGGGTGCCGGCCATCACGACCAAGATGATGCAGACGACGATCAGTTCCATGAGGCTCAATCCGGATCGAAGCGGCTTCTTTCGGTTCACGGGCACGCAGACTCTAACACAGTTTTCCGCCCGTAAATCTATGTTCTGGTAAAGATTTCAAAACCTTAACATCACCTTTACAATTCAGGTTCAACGGTGCCCGGCACCCGCGCCAAAACAAAGGAACATGGTTCAGCGGAGCGTTTCGCTCCCAATCCGTTGCACGGTGCTGCGGTCGGCGTTCGGGCCGATCAGATCAACCGTTCACGCCGGAGCGCAGGTTACGAACCGGCGTGCAGCCGCCGGAACGCATGTTTCCCAACCTTGAGAACGCGGTCGGAGACATCGGCCAGCGGCACCCGCAGTTCGGTCACGCGTTCGCCATCCAGCGCGACAGCACCCGCCTTCACGAGGTCTTTTGCCGCGCCGTTGCTCTTGGCCAGTCCTAAGCCGACGACCAGCGCCGGGATGGAAACGAAACCATCCGCGACCGCATCGGCCGGAATCTCGGCGGGCTCGGCCTCCACCGGCTGCTGACGCTTCACGAAGGTGTCAACAAAGTAGTTTTCCGCGTCCAGACCGGCGGCGTCCCCGTGGTACAGCGACACGATTTCGCGGGCCAGCCGCATCTTGGCGTTGCGCGGATTCTGGCCGTCGGCAAGCAGCGCGGAGGATTCGGCGGTCGGCACGTCGGTACACAGCTCAAACCAGTTGGCGATGAGATCGTCGGGAATCGACATCGTCTTGCCGAAGATGTCGTTCGGGGCATCGGTAATGGAGACGTAGTTGCCGAGCGATTGCGACATCTTCTCCTTGCCGTCGGTGCCGACCAGCAGCGGGCAGGTCATCACGACTTGGGGGGCCAGTCCGTACGACTCCATCAGGTTTCGCCCGACGAGGTTGTTGAAGAGTTGGTCGTTGCCGCCGAGTTCGATGTCCGCGTCAATCTCGACGGAATCCATGCCCTGACACAGCGGGTACAGAATCTCGTGCATCGAGACCGGCTGTTGGTTGGCGAGCCGCTTGGTGAAGTCGTCGCGTTCCAAGATTCGCGCGACGGTGTATTTGCTCGTCAGCCGAATCACGTCGGCGAAGGTCATTTTGCCCAGCCAGTCCTCGTTGTAGAACAGTTGGGTGCGCTCGGGGATCAGGATCTTGAATAGCTTTTCCTGAATCGAGGCGACGTACTCCATTACCTCGTCGCGGGTGAGCTGGCGGCGGGTTTTGCTTTTGCCGGTCGGGTCGCCGATTTGCGCGGTGAAGTTGCCAACGATGATGCACCCGGTATGGCCAAGCCGCTGGAAATCGCGGATCTTCCGCAGCACGACGGCCCAGCCGAGGGTGATGTCCTTCGCGGTCGGGTCGAGGCCGAGCTTGACGCGCAACGGCCGTCCGAGGGAGAGCTTCTTGCGAAGGTCGTCCTCGCTCACGATCGCGCTGGTGCCGCGTCGCAAGATCGCCAGTTGTTCGTCCACCGTCATTGGGCGAGAGTTTACTGGTCGGGCGCGTTTTCCGGGTCGGCAGGTGCCGGCGCGCGGTCCGGTGCGGTTTGGTCGATCAGCGATCGGGTGTGGAGGTTCAGGCCTTCGTTGAGCGCGCGTTGGATCGGGTGGCCCAGGCTGCCCTTCCGAAAAACTTTCGGCGTCACCAGGATGAGTTGGCGTTTGGCCCGGGTCATCGCCACGTACAACCGGCGTTCGGCCTCCTCTCGTTCGGTGCGCTTGCGGGCGTAGGCGGCAAGTTGCGACAGGAGACTGCCGGGATCGAGGGTGCCAATCCCGAAGAGGCCGGTGTTCGGATGTTTTTCGAGTCCGGTGGTGTTCAGTCGGCGCGAGACCTCTTGGCCCAGGTCCATTAGGACCACGTGATCAAACTCCAGCCCTTTCGACTTGTGGATGGTCATGAACTGGATGGAGCGGTCGTCGGGGTCGAACGTGGGGGCGTCGCCTTCGCGGTGGCTCAACGATTCGATCTCCCAGATGCGTTCGGCAAACGCGGCGGGGCCGCGGTCGGGCATGGTGGCGGCCATCGCCAAAAGTTTGCGGGCGTTGCTCACCGCACGCTTGCCATCCGGTCCGGCGGCGATCCTCGAAAGGTACGGGGAGTGCTTGAACACTTGGCTCAGCACCTCCCACGCGGTCATTCGGTCGGCGTGGTGTCGCAGCGGACGGTACCACGCGAGACATTCGTCGATCCGGGCGCGATCGAATTGGCGCAAAAGCGGAATATCCGCCATCGAATCCACCACCGGCGACGTTTGGGCCAGGGTCACCAAGCCGTCCACGCTGATGCCGACGGCATCGGAACGCAGCATCGCGAGCACGTCGAAGTCCGAGAACGGGTCGGCAATGGCGGTCAGGGTGTGGGCAAGGTCCCGAACTTCGCGGCGGGCGTAGAACTGGTCCGTCAGATCCACCGCGGAGTTGGCGACGCCGAGGGCGTCCAACGCGGTGCGAAGGCTCCCGGCGTACAGCCGACGCGGCAGCAACACGGCAAATGTGCCCTCGGTCTCGGCCCGGAGTTCGGCGATGGCGGCGGCAATCGCGGGCAGATCCGTTTTTTCGCCGTTGATGATCCAGCGTGTCACGCCGTCAAACGGGCCGAGCGAGGCGTCGTCGCCGGTATCGAACGGGTCGGCCGGGTCACTCGGGTTGGTGGGTGGTCGTGGCGCGGTCGGTGGACCTTCCATCGGACGATAGTCCGGCCAGATCCGCGAGAACACGGCGTTGACGCACTCCCGAACGCCCGCGTCGGATCGAAAATTGGCGGTCAACGGCAAGACGGTGCGTTCATCACGCAGCCGATTGAACAGTCGCACGTCCGCGCCGCGGAACCCGTAAATCGACTGTTGGCCGTCACCCACCCGGAGTTCGTTCGGTAAGCCCATCGCGCGCAACAGGCGGTCTTGGTCCGGGCTGATGTCCTGCGATTCATCCACCAGCACGTGGCGGTACTGGGCGGCGAGGCGGGCTCGTACCGGGGCGAGTTCCAACACCTCGGTAGTGCGCAGCATTAGGCCCGAGTAGTCGAGCACGGCGCGCGCGTCGAACGCCTCGTCCAGCGCGTCGGCGATGCCAAGGGCAAGTCGAAGCACCTCGGCGTGGGCTTGGAGAGCGGCCGGATCGGCATCCTTGGTCGTGTCGTGCGGCCCGGAATCGAGCCGCTTCGCGATCGTTCTGTCGGTCCACAGTCCGGGCCAGGCGGCGTACTCGGCGTCCGCAAATCGCATCGCGATCTCCGGCGCGGTGTCCCGCAACTCTTCCATGAGTCCGGCAATGACGTGTTGGCGCAGGGCCTCGGCGGACTCCGCCACCGAACGCCAGTAACCACGGGAAAAGATGCCTTCACGCACGAGGCTCACCAGATTCAGCAGCGTTTCGATCGTGGTGGAATACGGGTCCTGCGACGCGTGGACGGGTCGCACCACGGCGAACTGCTGCAACACCGGCGATCCGGAAAGGGCGCGGGCAAGGCAAGACAGGATCACCTCGCGCTGAAGTACCTCTAATTCCGGGCCGGTCAGCACCTTGAAATCGGGGTTGAGCCCGGCGGCGAGGGCGTTCTCGCGGAGCGTGCGTTCACAGAACGAGTGGATCGTTTGGATCGGTCCGGTTTCGGCGATCTGGGCGGCCCGCTCGTTCCCGCGTTGGCGCAGAGCGCGCACGATTCGGGCCTTCATTTCGGCAGCCGCCTTACGGGTGAAGGTGATCGTGAGGAGCTGATCGGGCGTGTGGCCTTGCTCCAGCAGGTGGACGTAGCGCGCCGTCAGAACCGACGTTTTGCCGGAACCCGCGCCGGCAACGACGAGGATCTGGGGCGACGGGTCGTTGATGACGCGTTGCTGGGCGGGCGTGAATCTCACGCGTCTTCTCCTCCGGATTCCTCGGTGGCGTTTTCGTCCAGTCGGCACAGGGTGCGAAGCCGGCACCGTTCGCACTCGGCGTTTTGGCGGAGCGAGAGATCGCCGGTGTGCATGACCCGCAGCGCGGTTTGCGTCATCTCAGAAAGGCGGACGGCGACATCGCGGGCGGCGGCGCGACTGTCTTGCGACTGACCGCGCGAGGCTTCAGACGACGCTTCGGGCGGCGCCAGGGTCACCCGGTGCATCTTCTCTCTCCGGTTGGGATTGCGGTGGAAGGGCAACGCGTCCTCGGGCAGATGGAACAGCGCTCGCCGTCCGCTCAACCCGTCAATCTCGACCAAGGGCAAGCCGCGCGAGGCATCCCGCGTCGCGCAGATCATCAGGCCGACCTCCATGAAGAGCCTTTCGGAGAGCTTGGTCGGCTCGCTGAGGTGACTGCGGTAACGCGTTACCAGCAATCGACCGTTCACGTCGGACACGGCGGCGGCCGTGCCATCGATCCCGATGCTCCAGTCGCGGAAGCTTGCGGTGCCGTAGGCGACGTTTACCCGCGTGTGCTCTCGCGGCCAC
>JANRKI010000088.1:0-20070 GCA_033763535.1 Fimbriimonadaceae bacterium
TTCGATCATGATCGCCAATGTGCTGGGTCGGCGGGCCTTGCGCGGGCGGTTGGAGACCTGGTTCCGCGGCCCGGAGGCCCAGGTCCGCAAGCGGTAACGTACGTTCGTGCGCTTGGCGGATTTTGTGGCGGAACATCGGAAAGTCCTGTACGACGACCTGTTGCATCTCCGTTCGCCGTCGCGGGGCACATTCGACGCCGCCCGGTTGGCCGATGCCCGCACGAAGGGGTCGCCGCAACTCGGGAGCACGCGTTACGAGCCGCACGCCATCACGTTTGAGTTCATCTATGCCGACCCTCGCGCCAGCAGCGTCATCGTCGAGGTTCGGGTGGAGACGCCGGATCGCGTGGTCTGGATGTCGGTGCCGGCGTGGGTGATCGAGAACATTTGGGAAGGTGAGATCACCGGTTCGTTCGCATTTTTGGCCGATGCGGAAGCGATGCTGGACGGCTACCGCGCCGGACTGGAGGAGGGCGCGAATCTGGCGTCGTTCGGGGTGACGGCGGCGACGCGTCGCGGGTAGCGCGCGGGTACAGTCCGAAAGATATGTTGCTGGAAGGCAAACGCGGCCTCGTCCTCAATGTGACCAACAAGAACAGTTTGGGTTGGGGCATCGCCGATCTGGCGAATCAACACGGTGCGACGGTCGGGATCGGCGCGCAAAACGAGCGGCTGATGGACGGCGTGCTCAAGCTCATCGAGGGGCGCGAACGGTTTGACCCGCTCATGATCGATTTCGCGTTCGAAGAGCAGTACGCCACGCTAAAGAGTCAGGTCGCGGAGAAGTACGGCAAGATCGACTTCCTCGTCCACGCGGTCGGGTTTGCGCCGCGGACCGCCCTCGAGAATCGGTTTATCGAGACGACGCTCGAGGACTTTCAGATCGCGATGAACGCGAGCGCGTACTCGCTGATCCGGCTTTGCCAAGAGATGGAAGAGCTGTTCAACGAAGATGCGAGCGTCATCACGCTGAGCTACCTCGGCTCGAGCCGCGCCTTGCCGAACTACAACATCATGGGCGTGTGCAAGGCGGCCCTCGAATCGGCCGTGCGGTACCTCGCGCGGGACCTCGGCGATCGGGGCATCCGCGTGAACACGGTGTCGCCGGGCCCGGTAAACACGGTCTCCGGACGCGGGGTGAAAGGCATCACCGGCATGATCCAGCACGTGCACGAGGCGGCACCGTTGAAGCGTCCGTACGCGCAAAACGAAGTGGCGGGGACGTCGCTGTACCTGCTGAGCGACCTGAGCAAGGGCGTCACGGGCCAGCTGATTTACGTCGATTCGGGCTTCAACATCATCGCGATGTAATCGGCGGTGTTCGTCCTCGCGGTTCCGAATTGGGCACTTTGGCTCTCCGAGGCCGAGTGCGCGGAGGTGGCGCATTGGCTCGAATCCTATGGAGTTCGGGTGCACGATGTGTCCTCGGACGTCGATCACGGCCGCACCGTGACCGGGTTTTCGGGCGAACTGGGCCACGTGACGACGGCACTGGACGCCTTGGCGGAACGATTGCTCCCCGCGATTGACCTTCGGCGAGCGACGGGGGTGCATCCTCGCACCGGGGCGTTGGACGTGGTGCCGTTTGTTTGCCCGGATGATTCCTCCGCATTGTTGGAGCCGGTTGACCGGTGGGCCGAGGCGTTCGCCGCGCGTTGGCGTATCCCGATGGTGCGGTACGCACAGTCGAGCCCCAGGGGCCGGAGCTTGCCGGACATTCGCCGGACCCGCGCCGCTCGGACCGATTTCGGGCCCTCCGAACCGCACCCGCAATGGGGTCAAACCGTATACGGGGTGCGGACGTTTCTCATCGCCGCAAACGTCAACTTGGCCACGGAGGACCCCGCCATCGCGAAGGCAATCGCGCGCGAGATTCGGACGCGGCGGGAGGCGGGCGATCCCGGATGGGCGGGCGTGAGGGCACTTGGCTTTCCGTTGCCGAGCCGAAACCTGACGCAGGTGAGCCTCAACATCACGGAACCGGATCGGGTCGATCTTGCCCGGATTTTCGAGAGCATTCAGGCCAGGGCCGCGGCGGCCGGGGTGGACGTGGCGGGGGGAGAGTTGGTAGGTGTGATTCGACCGCAGGACGTGTCGGGATGCGCGATGCTGCACCCTCGACCCGAGCAGGTGGTGGCCGAATTCGGCCCGGTACCCTGAGGCGGCATGGCGGATCGGTTCGAAATCGGGGTCTTGGGCGGCGGACAGTTGGCCCGCATGACGATGCTGGCGGCGCACCGATTGGGGGTCACGATCGCAAGTTACGACCCGGATCCGCACGGCCCGGCCGCGCAGGTGGGACCGACCGTGGTGGGGGCTCTGACCGATCCGGACGCGATGGCGGCGTTTCTGTCGCGTTGCGATCGGGCCGTCCTGGATAGCGAGTTTGTTCCGGTCTGTACGATTCGGGCGGCGATGAAGCAGGCGGGTTTCCCGCCGAACCGGCTGGTGCCGGACGATGCGTTTTTGGCCGTGATTCAGGACAAGTTGGCGCAACGCCAGCTGTACCGGGTGGCCGGCGTACCGTCGCCGGAAGCGCGGGGCTTGTACGGAGAATCGGCTCCGCCCCGCGCGTATCCGGTGGTGCTGAAGTCGCGGTTCGGCGGCTACGACGGCAAGGGGACGCGGGTGATCCGGACCCGCGAGGATTGGGACGCGGCGGTCGAGATTCGGGCGGCGGGCGACTGGTTGGAGGAGGATTTCGTGCCGTTTCGGCACGAGGTGGCGGTGATGGTGGCGCGGACGCCGACGGAAACCGTGGCGTACCGGCCGGTGATCACCGTGCAGCCGAATCTTGTGTGCGAGTACACGGTGCCGTACGACGGCTCATCGGAGCTGATTCAGCGGGCGCAGACGGTGGCGATCGCAGCGGTCGAAGCGATTGGCGCGGCGGTCGGGCTCTTCGGCGTGGAACTGTTTCTCACGGCCACCGGCGAGTTCGTGGTGAACGAGATTGCGCCGCGACCGCACAATACCGGGCACGCGACCATGGACGACGCGGGGACCTCGCAGTTTGAGCAGTTGGTACGCATCGCGACCGGGCTTCCGCTGGGGCCGGTGGTGGAGTCCCCGACGGTCGGCATGGCGAATCTGCTCGGCCCGGGTGACGGTTCGGCGGATGGCGCGAGCGATCCGGAGCGATTGCGGGCGGCGCGGGCGTCCGTCGGGGGCGTGGAGCCGTTCGCCCGGGTCCATTGGTACGGCAAGCAACAGGTGCGCGCGGGTCGAAAACTGGGGCACATCAACGTGCCGGGGATCGTGAGCCTCGCGAATTTGCCGCGGTTGCGGGCGGCGGCCGACGCGTTTTGGCGCGGGTACGGCACGGCGGCCTCCGGGGCGTCGGGCAGTTGAACGGGTAAACCGGGCCATGCGAGCGATCGTCATCGTTCTCGACGGCTGCGGCGCCGGTGCCGCGCCCGATTCGGCCGAGTTTGGGGCGACCGAACCGACCTCCACCGTTCGTCACGTGTGGGAAGCAGTGGGCGGGTTCCACGCGCCGAACCTCGCGTCGGTCGGATTCCTCGCGGCGTGCGGCATCGGTCCCGCGCCGGAGCCGTTGCCCGGACGCCCGGTCTCGTACGGACGCTTGCAACCGCTGAGCAAGGGTGGCAAGGATAGCGTGGTCGGCCACTGGGAGATGATGGGCATCGAGCTCGACCGTCCGTTCCCGACGTTTCCGAACGGTTTTCCGGCGGAGCTGGTGTCGGCGTTTTCGGCGGCAATCGGACGCGACGTGCTCGGTAATCGCGCCGCCAGCGGTACCCAGATCATCAGCGAACTCGGTGGCCAACACCTGCGGTCGGGGGCCCCGATTCTGTACACGAGTGCGGACAGCGTGCTCCAGATCGCGGCGCACGAGGAAGTGGTGCCGGTCGAAACGTTGTACGCATGGTGCGAAGCGGCGCGGGCGCTTTGTGTCGGCGACTTCGAGGTGCAGCGGGTGATCGCGCGGCCGTTCACGGGCGAAGAGGGGCATTTCCAGCGTACCGAGCGGCGACGGGACTATCCGCTGACGCCCCCCACGAATCTCATCGACGAGATCGGCGACGTGTACGGCATCGGGGTGGTACCGGAACTATTCGGCGGTCGCGGATTCCGCGACGTGCCACGCACGCAGTCCAACGCGGAACACGCGGAAGTGCTTTGGCGGGCACTGGAATCGGACGCCCGGTTCATCTTCGCCAACTTCGAAGATTTCGACATGCGCTACGGGCACCGAAACGACGCGGCCGGGTTTGCGCGTTGTCTCGAGGCGTTTGACCATACGCTCGGGGAACTCCTGGCGCGGACCTCGGCGGACGACCTGATCGTACTGACGGCAGACCACGGAAATGACCCGACGACGGCCAGTACCGATCACGATCGGGAGTACGTGCCCTGCGTGGCCATTGGCTCTGCAGTACCGTTTTCGGGGGATATCGCCGGGTTCTCGCACGTGGGACGACTGGTAAGTTCGGCAATTGTGCCAACAATTACCGAGTGATCGTCGTCTTTACGGTGATCCCTTTACGATTTCAGCTTGAGAAATCGGGAGTGCTTTGTGCAACTTAGTTCGGCTTACGCGACACCACCAACTGATTCCGAGGGCCTGCAAGATTGGCTTCGGCAGTTCGTGGCGACGCGTCGGGCGGGGCCGGAGAGCCTCGAGCGGATAGACGAAGCGATCGCGGCGGCGATCGAACTGCAGCACGTTCCACTGATGGCGCGGACGTACCTGGAGCGGGGCCGGATCTGCCGCGAAATCGCGGAGACCGCCGACGCAATTACGGCGTTGCGCCAGTCGCAAAAGTACGGACAGGCGCTGAACGACCAGCATCTCCAGGCCGAAGCGCTGATCGAACTCGGCCGGACGTACAACCTGCAGGCCGAACTCGCGGATGCGCTGACGTCGTACGAAGCGGCGCTGTCGCTGCTGACGCAGGACTCGGATATCGACCTCATTCGGCGGATTGAGATCGGCATCGCGCACATCTACATCCTCATGGATGAGGCCGATGAGGCGCAGCGCGTACTCGAATCCGCGCTGGAAAAGGCGCGACTCCTGCAAGATCGCACCAAGGTTGCGACCGCCCTCAACAACCTCGCGTACGTCTATCTGAAAAAAAAGAACGTACTGCGGGCCCGAGAGGCCGTGACCGAAGCGATCGCGACGTACGATCCCAACGCCCCGATCAACTTTGAGGCCACGCTGTGGCACACCTACGGCGAGACCCTGCTGGAGTGCGGCGAAACCGAGCGGGCCGCCGAAGTCCTGATGACGGCACTGGAAAAAAGCCGACTGCTGAACGACCAAAATGCCGAGGCGTTGGCCAGCGTGGATTACGTGCGGGCCCGTATCGCGCTGGGCGACTGCGACGACGCGTTCGAAGACATTCTCATTCACGCGGCGGAGGTGGCGGAAAAGATACAGTCCGACCGGATTCGGTTGCGCCTGCGAGAAACGGAGACGATGTTCTTCGAGATGCGCGGCGAATACGATCGCGCGTTGAAGTGCCTCAAGATGGTGCGGCAACTGGAGCAGACAACGTCGGAGTTCCACCTGCGGCGACGTCTCGCGATCTGGGACAAACGGTTCGAGCAGTTCAAGGAAGAGGCGAAAGACGAGCAGGACCGGTTTCTGCGGGAACTAACGAGCAGCGTGCCCGGCGTGCTGTTTCGGTGGGCGCGGATGCCGAGCGGCTTCGAACAGTTTCTGTACGTATCGCCGCGATGCTCGGACCTGCTGGAAATCTCCGCCTCGCAATTGGCCGAAAACGCACGGTTCTTGGTGCGCGATGCCGACGACGAACAGCGTTACCAGGCCGAGCTGGCGAGTGCAACGGCGCGTCACCGACCGATCGGGATCGAGTGTCGGTACCGGTTGCCAAGCGGAAAAGTGGTCTGGATTCGAACGGACGCGCGTCCGACGCTCGACGAGAACGGCACGGTTTTGCTGCAGGGCATCATGACCGACGTCACCGAGCAGCGGGAGATGCGCGACAACCTGCGGCAGACGCAGGCGCGATTCCACGAGGCGATCGAAGCGGGGTTCGACGGCTTTATCCTGCTCGAGCCGCTTCTCAGCAATACGGGCGAGCTCGAGGACATGGTGATCACGGAGATCAACCGCCGCGGAAGCGAACTGGTGTCGTCGCGCCGCCATATCCCGTCCGGCGTCCGCATCCGCGATCGCTTGCCGGACGATTACTGGCAGTACGTCGCGGTCAAGTTTCGTCACGTGCTCGAGACGGGTCTGCCGTACAGCGAAGAGGGGCGGCTGCCGATCCGATCGTTTGCGCCGGAGTGGGCCGAGTTTCAACTGTTCCGCATTGGAAACGGGGTAGCGCTCATCATTCGCGATGCGACCGTACGCCACCGGCTCAACTCTGCGCTGAAGCAAAGCGAGGAGCGCTGGCAACTGGCGATCGCCGGGACGCAAGACGGGATCTGGGACGACGACTTGGTGCACCGCAAGACGTACGCTTCGGACCAGTGGTTCCGGATGCTCGGTTACAGCGAGCCGTTCCCGACCGACGCGGAGCAGTTCTTCTTCGACGTCTTGCACCCGGACGATCGCGCGGTCTTTGAAGACGCGTACCGGGCGCACGTCCGCGG
This sequence comes from Fimbriimonadaceae bacterium, assembly GCA_033763535.1. Classification (GTDB taxonomy): domain Bacteria; phylum Armatimonadota; class Fimbriimonadia; order Fimbriimonadales; family Fimbriimonadaceae; genus Fimbriimonas. Next base: position 6,595 of record JANRKI010000088.1, read on the forward strand.
CGACGTCCCGCTTTACACCGCCGAGTTCCGAATGCGGTCCTCCGAGGGTGCCTACCGCTGGATCATGGCGCGCGGAAAGGCGACCCGCGACGCCAGCGGGAGAGCGGTCCGGATGGTCGGCACGCACACGGACATCACCGAATCGAAGCGAATCCAGCGCTTGCTCCAGTCCTCCGCAAACGCGAGCCGTCGCTTGCTGGATGACGACCAGGTTGAGCGGGTGATGCGCGATATCGTCCGCGACGTGGCGAAATCGCTCGAGATCGACCGCGTGAAGATTTACCAGGCGTCGGAACTGGATCCCGACCATCCGGAGGGGAGCTTCCGACCGGTGGACCCGCTCCGGATGGTGGCGGAGTTCATCACGGATTCCTCGCTCCGTACGGAAACCAGCGTGATCTCGCGCGAGCTGTTTCGGCATTTCGAGACGAAGCTGCAGGCGGGTGAGATCGTCGGCGCGTCATTGGTCAAGGCACCGCGCAAGATTCAGACCTTGCTCGCGCGGCTCGACATCCGCAAGGTGCTGTTGGTCCCGATTCTGTCGCAAGACCAGCTCTGGGGCTTTATCGTCTTGAAGGACTCGGTCTCGGTGGAGTGGTTCTCGCAGGGTGAACTCGACTTGCTGAAGAGTATCGCCGCCGCGATCGGACTCGCGTTGGAACAGGAGTCGAACCAGTCGCGCATCCTGGTGCAAAACGAGCGGCTGGAGCACATGCTGAAGGAGGCCGAGCGGTTAGCGGAAGAAGCGAAGGCGGCCAGTCGCGCCAAGAGCGAGTTTGTGGCCAACATGAGCCACGAGATTCGAACGCCCATGAACGGCGTGCTCGGGCTGGTGGACCTGCTCATCGAGAGCGGTCTCAGCGAGAAGCAGCTCCGGTACGCCTCCGGCATTCGGCATAGCGGCGACGCGCTGCTCACGATTATTAACGACATCCTCGACTTCTCGAAGATCGAGGCGGGCAAGGTTTCGGTGGAGCGCATCGAGTTTGTGCCCGGAATGGTCGCGCGCGAGGTGATGGGCCTGATGGAGCCGCAGGCCTTGCAAAAAGGCATTGCGCTCGAAGTGGAATGCGGCGACGCGGTGGATCACGCGTGGATCGGAGACCCCGTGCGGTTCCGGCAAATCCTCACCAACTTGATCGGCAACGCAATGAAGTTTACGCACGAGGGCAAAGTGGCTTTGCGATGCCGCCGAGTGGAAGGCAATCTCGTGGCGACGGTTCAAGATACGGGGATTGGAATCGCGCCGGATCGCGTCGATCGGATTTTTGAGAGTTTTCACCAGGGCGATAACTCAACGACCCGCGTGTACGGCGGTACGGGTCTCGGCCTCACCATCACCCGCAGCCTGGTGAAGCTGATGGGCGGCGACATCACCGTGCGGAGCAAGGTCGGCGAGGGCAGTAGCTTTACGGTGACGCTGCCGCTGACATACGCCGGTCCGACCGAGCCGGTTCGGGTGGAAGAGGCGGTGGGGACGATCAAGGGATCGTTGACCGGATTGCACGTGCTGGTGGCGGAAGACAATGCGATCAACGAACTGATGTTGACGCACATCCTCGAGAGTGCCGGAGCGACTTATCGCATCGCCCGCGACGGCGAAGAGGCGATTCAGATCGCGACTTCGACCGGTACCGCGGAGTTCGACATCATCCTGATGGACGTCCAGATGCCGAAGGTGGATGGCCTGAGTGCGGCACGGGCCATCCGCGAGCACGAGCAAACGCAGGGGTATCGCACCCCGATCATCGCGGTGACCGCCGGGGCGACCCAGGACGACCTCCGCGAGATTTTGGAGGCCGGGATGGACGACCGCGTGAGCAAACCGTACCGTCCCGACAAGATCCGTAAAGTGATTCGGCAATACGTGCGGCTGTAGATGTGATACGGTTAGGCGTGCTCTCCACGCTGTTGTGCCTGCATGCCGTAATCGCGCCGTCGCCCGTCCAGGCGTCGGTTCCGGGGGCGACGTTTCGCCTGTACGAACTGCCCGTCACGGTGCGCCAAATGCCGGAACTGGTGCCCGGGCAGACGCCGAACGTCGACCAACTGATTTCCAAGGTTTCTTTTGGCGATGGCGAGTTCTTCGGCCGGAGCGAGCAGTTTTACGTCGAGATCACCGCGAACTTGCGCGTGCCGACCACCGGCCGATACGGGTTTCGCCTCACCAGCGACGACGGCTCGGTGCTGCTGATTGACGATCGCGAAGTGCTGAACCACGACGGCGTGCACGCCGCGACCACGATCGAAACCGCGACGGACCTCTCGGCGGGCAACCGAAAACTGCGATTGCGGTACTTCGAGGCGAACGGTCAAGAAAGCCTGCGGCTGGAGTGGCGCGTGCCGGGCGGCGATTGGCAGATCGTAGACCAGTCCGTGCTCAGCGTGCCCTCGGGAATCACGCGGGTGGTCTCGCCGGGGCCGAAGCGGATCGTGGTCAATGGTTCGGCCCAGCGCCCGGGGAACGGAATGCCGCTGGATCGCGTGCACCCCGGCTGGCGCGTCGTCAAGATTCGCCCCGACGATTGGAAGCCGCAGGTCGGCGGCCTGGCGTATCTGCCGAACGGCGATCTGCTCGTTGCGACGTTCGCGCCGAACCAATCCGGCCAGTTTCAGCCGGACCTACGCGACGGGGTGATCTGGCGCGTGCGGGGTTCGGAAGCGAACGATGTGACGAAGATTCAGCGGGAGAAAGTCGCCGAGGGGCTGCAGGAGCCGCTGGGCATCGCGACGATCGGCGATACGGCGTACGTGGCCACGCGCACCGCGATTCTGCAACTGGTGGATGCGAACGGAGACGGCACATACGAATCCACGAAGACGGTGGGAGGAGGGTGGACCACCGACAACTACCACCACTTTACGTTCGGCTTAGCCGCGCTCGATGGCTGGCTTTACGGCGCGCTCAGCACGTCGATCACGTTTGATGCGCCGGGAATCAACGGTCCGAACCCACGGTTTCGGGGCAGCATGTTTCGGGTTCGGCCGGAACGCTACGATGCGGGGCAACCGTTGGCGAACATCGAGTTCTTGACGAGCGGTCACCGCACCCCGAACGGCGTTTCGAACGGCCCGAACGGACTGATCTTGGTAGGCGAGAACCAAGGGAGTTGGCAGCCGAGCAACAAACTGAACGTGTTGGTACCGGGCGGATTCTACGGTCACGTGAACGCCACGACGTTTCGTAATGCGGCTTATCCACAAGGCGGGGTGCCCGGGTTGTTCGATGATCGCCCGTTTACGGAACCCGGGATTTACCTGCCGCAGGGCGAAATCGCGAATTCGCCGGGCCAAACTGTAGTGATTCCGAAGGGCGAGTTTGCGGGTCAGATGCTGATCAGCGATGTGAAGTACGGCGGACTTCGGCGGGCCTGGCTGGAAGAAGTTGACGGCGTGTGGCAAGGCGGGGTAGTGCAGTACTCGCACGGATTCGAGGTCGGGACCAACCGGCTGACGTGGGCCCCGGACGGTGGGTTGATCATTGGCGGCACCGGCGCCACGGAAACCTGGGCGTGGGCCGATCCGAAAACCGGGCGGTGGACCCAGTACGGGCTGCAAAAGTTGGTGCCAACCGGCAAAACCGCGTTCGAAATCGCGCGAGTCTCGGCCACGGCGACGGGACTGCGGGTCACATTCAATCAGCCGGTCAACGCCACGCAGGCGGTGGAGGCGAAACGGTACGAAGTGCAGCAATGGCGGTACGTCCCGACCGTGGAGTACGGCGGCCCGAAGGTCGACCGGGTGAACCTCCGCCCGTCGCTCATTCAACGCCGCGATGACAAGACGATTGACCTCACGATTCCGGGGATGCAGCCGGGACACGTGGTGTATCTCAACGTGGACGTGGCATCGGCGAAGCGCGAGTCGCTGTGGGCCAGCGAGGTGTGGTACACGCTGACGCGTAAACCGGTAGCGGCCGCGCTTGCCGGCGGCGTTGTAGAGACACCCTTGGCTAAGCCACGACCGCGCGTGCTCGTGATGAGCAAAACCGCCGGGTTCCGGCACGATTCCATCGAAACCGGGGTCGCGACGATCCGAGCCATCGCGAAGGAGCGCGGCTGGCAAGTCACCGCCACCGAAGATGCGGGCCAATTTACGGATGCTGGCTTAGCCAATACCGACGTCGTTGTTTTTCTGAACACGACCGGCGACATTCTGAACGATGCTCAGCAAGCGGCGATGGAGCGTTTCGTCCGGGCGGGCGGAGGGTTTGTTGGCGTGCATTCGGCCACCGATACCGAGTACGACTGGGACTGGTACCGGCGACTGGTGGGGGCGCAGTTCAAATCGCACCCGCAGATTCAGCCGGCCGACATCCGGATTGAAGATCGCGCGCATCCGACGACGGACTTTCTGCCCGGAACGTGGACGCGGGTAGACGAATGGTACGACTTCCGCGCGAATCCGCGCCCCGACGTTCGGGTGCTGGCCAATCTCGACTCGAAGACCTATCAGGGCACCTCGATGGAGGATCATCCGATTATCTGGTGTCATGAGTTTGACGGGGGGCGCGCCTGGTACACGGGAGGCGGCCACCGCAAAGAAGCTTTCGATGAGCTGCTGTTCCGGCGGCACCTGGCGGAAGGGATTTTGTGGGCCGCGCAGGCGCGTCCGCCGGCCGGAAGCGTGCCGATTCGGCCGCGGGAGAACCGAACCTGGACCCAGACCGACGGCGTTTGGCGGAACGATCGCGGGACCGAGCCGTTTCTGAGCACCTTGGAACACGGCGATGCCCACGTGCACGTGGAGTTCGCGGTGCCGAAGGGTGGCAACTCTGGCGTATATCTCATGGGTCGGTACGAGGTGCAGATTCTCGACTCGTACGGCAAGCCGGTTCGCGACTTGCGCCACAGCGATGTCGGCGGCATCTACGAACGATGGAAGGACGATCGGGGCTACGAGGGCAACGCGCCGCTCACCAACGCCGCGCGTCCGCCGGAGGAGTGGCAGACGCTCGATATCGCCTTCGTCGCCCCGAAGTTTGACGCGAACGGCCGCAAAATCGCGAACGGGCTGTTCCGAGAAGTCCGCCTGAACGGCGTGGTGGTTCAGCGCAACGTACCGGTGACGGGCCCTACCCGCGCCGCCCTCGCCGAGGACGAACGCGGGAAAGGCCCGCTGATGCTGCAGGGCGACCACGGACCGATCCGGTACCGAAACGTGACGATTCGACCGTACTAAGGTTGGGATCGGGGGCAATCGGAGGTCTCGGCCGCGTTGAGGCCTCCGGCGAGCACCGCCACGTCTCGGAAGCCGAGCTGCAGGAGTCGGCTGGCGGCGATGGTCGCGCGGTAGCCGCTCCCGCAGATCACGCAGATCGGTGTCGAGGCGTTCATTGACGTCTCGGCGGTGCCGACATGCGGAACGTACACGTGCTGGGCACCGGGTACGGGCAATGCGGCCGATTCGCGTGCCGAGCGAACGTCAAGCCGTTGGCACGACTCGCTCATGGTTGCCACTCGACGCAGTCGACCGGTCGAAAGCCCGGCCGCGCGCCACGCGTCCATGTCTCCCGCCAGCACGCCGACGGTGCGATCGAGGCCGACGCTCTGGAGTGCTCGAACCACCGCATCCGTACGGGTTGAGTCCTCCGTGACCAAAACCACGTCCGCGAGAGGATCGATCATCCAACCCGCCCAAATCGGGAAGTCGGACCGATCGGCGATGCTGAGGGCTCCGGGAACGTGGCCCTCGGCGAAGGGTTCCAACTCGCGGGTATCCAGCACCAGCGTACCGAAGGACTGGCGATACAGCACCTCTGCGGGAGTCACTGGCACCGGTGTCGATAGACCGGCGAGCAGGGGCGGACCTTCGGCATTGATCCGCTTCATCCGAGGGTAATAGCTTGGAGCGAGCGGCAAATCGCCGAGTACCATCGCCACGAATGCAGCCTCCGGCATCGGTGCGAGTTTCGGGTTATTCCGACGCTCGTGCCCCAAGGTGGTGGTAGGACGCGTGCCGATTTGGCTCCCGCACGGAGAACCGGCCCCGTGCCCGGGCAGAATCTCGAGATCATCGGGCAGAGGCGCGATCACTTCGTGAATGGATCGGTAAAGTTGCCGCGCGAGCGGTTCGGCGGATTCCGTTCCCAAGAGGTCGGGCCGGCCGACCTCGTCGGCAAACAAGAAGTCACCGCTACACATCGCCGTCGGTGCCGACTCGGGCGTGGGGCGCAGCAGCATCGCGATGTGCTCGGGAGTATGGCCGGGGGTCTCCAGAGCTTCCAATCGCACGTTACCGAGCGCGATGGCGTCGCCCGAGCGAACCGTTCGCACCGGAAATTGGTAGGCGTCGGTGGGGCCACCGATGACTTCGGCCCCGAACGCCGCGGCGAGTTCCCGACTGCCGGACACAAAATCCGCGTGAACGTGCGTCTCGATCGAATAGACGATTCGGACGCCGTGCCGATCCGCCAGCTCCCGGTAGATGTTGATATCGCGGCGAGGATCGATCACGGCCGCGAGTCCGCTTTCGGCGTCTGCGACAAAGTACGACAGTTGGGCCAAGCCGGGGCTCGCGACGGTTTCGACAATCACGCGCGCACCGCCTTGCCCGAACGGGTTTCGGCCCGGTTCCACGGGAGTCGGGCGAGGAGTAATGCCATGCCGCACCAATTGGTCACGCCCGCGAAGGTGAGTCCCGCGCCGATGAACCCGGACAGGTAGGCGCAGCGAAGGTCTACCGTCAGGGCCAGCACGCTGCCGGTGAGGGCGAGCACTCCGGCGACCAGTCGGACTTGACGCTCCAGGCTCCATGCGGAGGCCACGGACCGAACGATGGGCAGTCCTTGTTCACGCCAGGCGGCAGTTCCTCCTCGCAGGATGGTCAGCTCCGGGTGGGTTTCGCGGAGGCGTTCGGCGGCGATACACGCTCGGCTCCCTCGTTCGCATACCAATAGGAGCGACGACGAGCGCGGCAGATCGTCGAAGCGAGCTTCCAGAGTTTCGAGTGGCACGTGGATTGCGCCGGGCACGTGACCGGCGTTGAATTCGCCCAAACCGCGCACGTCTATGGCGATGGCAAGTCCTTCCGCCAGTCGCATTGACGCTTCGCGTGGGCCGATTTCCGGGATCGATTGGATCATGCCAAGCGAGATGCCGCCGGAACGCGGAAGGATTCTAGGGCGCGCAAAAAGTCTCGTCCAGGACAGTGCGAATCTGGACGCGGGCCCGATGCAACCGGGACTTCATCGCCGCGATCGAAATACCCAGCGCGGCCGCGGTCTCGTCTCCCGAGCGACCCTCGAGGTCTCGCATTTGGTAGACGGCGCGCAACTCGGGCGACAGCTGTTCCAGCGCGGCATGCACACACGCTCGAAGCTCATCGGAATACGCCGTCTGGTCCGGAAGCGGGTGGGTATCGGCAACCGATTCGAGCCAAGCGGCCTCGGCCAACGGCATCTTTCGTAGCGTGCCGCGCGATCTCAGCCGAAAACAGATCCGGCTACCGACGGTTGTCATCCAGGCGCGGAACGCGTGATCGTCGCGGATATTGTCGGCCGCCCGAATCGCCCGCACCATCGCCTCGGCCAGCACATCCTCGGCGTCATCGGCATCGCCGCAAACCCGCAGCATTTGGCGGTAGACCGCATCCTTGTGTCGCGCAATCTGGCGCTCAATGTCCATTCGATCCTCCGGGTACGCCCGGCGCGCGAACCCTTTCGCCGAAGTTTGGCATCAAGATGAGTAGCATGAAAGACGTAGCGGTGCCAATTGTCATCGGTTTGGTTGCCGGCATCTCGGGCGGACTGTTCGGGATCGGGGGTGGCATCATCATTGTGCCGGCCTTGGTGGCGGCGATGGGCTTTGCCCAGCAAAAGGCGCAGGGAACGTCGCTCTTTTTGTTCACCATGCCCGTTGCGATCTTGGGCGTTTTGGAGTACGCGCGGCGCGACGAGGTGGATTTTCCGCTGGCGGGGTGGCTGGCACTCGGTTTTGTCGGCGGTTCCCTGCTCGGTGGCCGCCTCGCGGGTCAGCTGGATTCGGCAACGATGCAACGCGTCTTCGCGGTTTTTCTGATGGCGGTGGCGGTTTGGCTGTTCATTCGCGCGCAAAACGGTTAGAGTGACCGTGTGATCTCGACCCTGTTGCTCACCGCCGCGCTATTGGGACCGTCGCATGAATCGCGCATGACCGAACAAAACATCGTGCCGAAGCCGCACCCGCGCCAGTTGGCATGGCACGCGATGCGTTACTACGCCTTCATCCACTTCGGGCCGAACACCTTTACCAATCGCGAGTGGGGCGAAGGGCGAGAGGATCCGACGGTGTTCGCGCCGACCGCGTTGGACTGCCGTCAGTGGTGCCGCACGATTCGGGATGCCGGAATGACGGGCGTGATCCTCACCGCGAAGCACCACGACGGCTTTTGCCTTTGGCCATCAAAGCTAAGCACGCACACGGTCCGAGAATCGGGGCTCTCTCGCGATATCTTGCGCGAACTATCGGATGCATGCCGAGAGTATGGGCTTAAACTCGGCATCTACCTTTCGCCGTGGGACCGCAATCATCCGGCGTACGGGTCCGATGCTTACAATGATGTCTTCGTCGGAATGCTCCGTGAAGTACTGACCGATTACGGCGATATCTTCGAGGTTTGGTTTGACGGCGCAAACGGCGAAGGTCCGAACGGAAAACGTCAGGAGTACGACTGGAAGCGGTACGTCCAAACAGTACGCGACCTTCAACCGAATGCGGTGATTTTCAGCGACGCCGGTCCGGATATTCGATGGGTTGGGAACGAGCAGGGAATCGCGGCGGAAACGCACTGGTACGGCCTTGACCGAGATCGGTATGTCCCCGGCACGCCGCACTATCGCGAATTGGCCGAAGGGCAACGTTTCGGTACCCACTACGTTCCGGCGGAATGCGACGTCTCGATCCGCCCCGGCTGGTTTTACCATCCGGAACAGGATGATCAGGTGAAGTCTCCGGGAACCTTGTTCGATCTGTACGAGAAATCGGTGGGGCGAGGCGCGAATCTCTTGCTCAACCTTCCGGTGGATCGCCGGGGACTTATCCCCGAACGGGACGCGGGAGTATTGCGGGAAGTTGCTGCAATGGTCCGCGATACGTACGGCACCAACGGCGCGCCCATCGGTGACCGCCTCGTATTGCAGGAGGATCTGAAGGACGGTCAACGGGTGGCCTCGGTTCGGGTGACGCACGCGGGGCAAACCATCGCCGAAGCCACGTCGGTAGGGGCCCAGCGTTATCTCGCGATTCCGGCGGTGGAGGCAACGTCGCTCCGAATCGAAGTTCAGCCTGAATCTGCGCGGAAATCCGTGCGACACCACGTCGCGCAGTCCCCGGATTACCGGCGTCAAGAACGGCTAAAGTGGTGGAAGGAAGCGCGTTTTGGGATGTTCATTCACTGGGGCCTTTACGCGATCCCGGCCGGTGAGTGGAAAGGCAAGCGTTACGGCGGAGCGAGCGAATGGCTCATCAACAATGCGAAGATACCGACGAAGGAATGGAATCCGCTTCTTCAGCAGTTTAACCCCGTGAAGTACGACCCGAAGCAGTGGGTTGCGATTGCGAAGGCGGCCGGCATGAAGTACATCGTGCTGACTAGCAAACACCACGAAGGGTTTGCGCTGTGGCCGAGCGAGTACGGAGATTTTCACGTCGGGCTTAGTCCTTACCGACGAGACCTGATCGGTCCGCTGATGCGCGAGTGCAAACGCGCGGGAATCAAGCTCGGCCTTTACCATTCGATCATGGATTGGCACCACCCGGATTACCTCCCGCGTCGAGATTGGGATAAACGGAGTGACGTCGCGGCAAATTGGGAGCGGTATAAGCAGTTCTTGCGCAACCAGTTGCATGAACTGATGACCAAGTATCCCGATACCGCCGTACTTTGGTTTGACGGTGAGTGGGAGGATACGTGGACGCATGAGGATGGCGTGAAACTGTACGACGAGTTACGCGCCAAGTATCCGAAGCTCATCATCAACAATCGCGTGGACAAGGGCCGCGCCGGCATGGAGGGTCTCACCCGAACCGGCGACTACCGCGGAGACTTCGGCACGCCGGAACAAGAGATCCCGGCGAAAGGATTACCGGGTGTCGATTGGGAAAGCTGCATGACGATGAACGATTCGTGGGGATTCCACCGCACGGATACGAACTGGAAGTCCGCCCGGACCATGCTCCAAAACCTGATTGATATCGCGAGTAAGGGTGGCAACTACTTGCTGAACGTGGGTCCAACGGCGGAGGGCGAGATTCCGGCGGCCAGCGAGGCCCGGCTTCGCGAGATGGGCAGCTGGCTCGCCAAACACGGTCGCGCGGTGTACGGTACCGAGCCAAGTCCGATCTCGCGCACTCCGGCCTGGGGCCGATTCACCCGTCGCGGCTCCACCTTGTACGCGCACGTGTTCGAGGACTCCCTCACCGAGCTGGACCTTTCCGCGATCGACACCAACATCACGAAAGTCACGGACTTCGCGGGCAAGCCACTGGTGTTTCAAAATCAGCAAGTGGCTTTGCCACGGCAGCCGGGCATCCGGGTGATCCAGATCGAAACGAAAGGTCCGATCCGCGAGCGCATCATCCGTCCGACGCTGGCTCGCGAACGCCTTGATCTCCGTGCGCAAACGGCCGATGCGTCCCACGGCATCCGGTACGAATCGGACAAGCAGGCCCTCGGCTTTTGGACCAACGCCAACGCGGAGGTGCGGTGGGAGGTCCAAGCGGAGGTCCGGGCCAGCTATCAGGTTGAACTCGAATTTGCGTGTGACCCGACGATGGCGCAAAGCACGGTCGAGGTGCTGGTCGGCGGTGAGTCGCAAACCTGGACCGTCCCGGCCACCGGCGGCTGGAGCAACTTTCGAACCGTTACCTTGTCGCCCGTCCAGATCGTGGCCCCCGGACCAACGGAGGTCCGCATCCGGGTGAAGTCGATGCCGAATGGCGCGGTGATGAACCTCCGGCGGCTTAGCCTCGTCCCCGCCGATTGCAGAGATTAATGCGAGACTAGCGCGAGGCGGCGCGCTCGGCTTGCCGAAGGTGCCGCTCCGCGTGCCCGATCAGCAAACCCAGCATCTCAATGAGGGTCAGCCGCAGGAGCTTCACGCTCGGCGTCGGGTACCGGCGACTCGTAAGATCGCGGTTCGCCGCCGCCGAAAGGCAGTTTCGCAGGTGGGCCAGGTGCGCGTCAAACTCGTCCAACGTGGCCAGCGTACGCGCGCTCGTATCCGGTACCGCCTGCGGAGGCGGCGGAATCCAAGCTGGACCATCCGCACCGGAGGCCCAAATCATGCCGCCAGCAAACGCCCGGTACCCCACCGGTGCATCCGGCGCGGTCACGGGTGCTTCGGCGATGCCGGCCGTCAGCACTGGTTCGTACGGTCGGCCGATGATCGTAACGTGTTCCAGGCACCCCAGGGCCGACCAGTGCCCGGGCACCGGCGCGTTCAGCCGGTCAAGTCCGGCGGTACGCAGAGCGGTCGCGCGCGAGCGCATGCTTTCCACCGCCTCGGTCTGCTCCCGAAGCCACGTTGCGAGTTCCACCTGTTTCGCCATCGCGTACCGAAGGGTTTACTCAATTCGGCGGTTGCCCAGTTCGCGTCGCTTGGCGGCATGAACCGGTTTGACGGCGACCACGTTCTCCGGCGAGACGTCCAGCAGTTGCAACCAGTCGTCCAACGCGTCACTCTTCGGAAAGATTTCGTTCTCGCGGTACTCGGCATCCACCGCCGCGAGCAAGTCATCGAGTTGGATGCCGTGCGGCTGTCCGGGCGCGCCGATCGCACGGCGGATCGCCGACTCCTTTGCCCGGTCGACGATGCCCTTGAGCAAGGCGCCAGAAACGAGGTCTTTCCGGTAAAGCGTTTCCGTATTCGCGTTACGGTAGTCCACGCGCAAAAACTCGGAAGCGGGGTCTGTGCGCCAAACCATCTCGATCGTCTGCTCAACTAACGCTTTGCGTACGCAGTCTACTTCGCCGTTCCATTGCGCGATCAACTCCGGATCGTACGGTAGATTCGCGGTGAGGTAGATCGCGAGGATCTGCTCTGCCGAAGCGCGGTCCGGGCGGTTGATTTTGACCTTTCGGTCGATCCGGCCGGGGCGGAGTACCGCCGGATCAATGTAGTCCGGCCGGTTACTGGTCAGCATCAAGATGACGTTATCCAGCGATTGCAGCCCGTCCAGTTCGGCGCAAAACTGCGGGACGACCGTGTTCGAGATATTCAGGTAGCGGCCCGTAGAACGCGTCCGAAGTACCGCCTCCGCTTCATCCATAAAGATGAATACCAGTCGACCTTCTTTCGCCTTCTCACGAGCGGTGCGAAAGATCTCTCGCACCATGCGCTCGGTCTCCCCGAGCCACATATTGAGAATTTTCGGACCGCTGATCGCCATGAAGTACTCCTTGACTTCGCGCCCTTGCTGCTTACTGTACTCCTGAGTCAAGTTGTAGGCAATCGCCTTGCCGATAAGCGTCTTGCCGTTACCGGGCGGCCCGTACAGTAACATGCCCTTGATCGGCTTCTGGTCGTACGCCCGAAAGATTTCGGGGTGGAGTAACGGCTGCTCAATGGTTTCCCGAACGATCCGGATCGCCTCTTGCTGGCCGCCCACCTTCTCCCACGGAAGCTCCGGGATCGCCTCCAAGAAGTAATCCTGCGACTCTTGCCGGCCGAAGTGCTCCACTGCAAAGGTTCCCGTGCGGTCCAGCCGAACCTCGTCTCCGGCGGTGATCTTGGTCTCCTCGAGGGCCGCGCCGCGGAACGCCACGCGACTGTCCGAGCCGGGCGTATCGCTGCCCAGTCGCAGCCGACCGTCTTCCAGCACCTGCGCCACCTTCACGATCGCCCCGCGCGAGGGCGGGTTGATCACGCCGATGATCGCAAACGCCTCGTTCACCCGGATCGATGCGCCGCGGAACAGCTGCGTCTTGTCAAGTTTGTCGTCGACCTTGGCCGCGTATTCGGTGTCGCCCGCCGAAATCAGTGCGAGCGACGCGTCGAGATCAAGCCAGTCCAGAAACGTCCCGATCCGGTTGGCGGGTGCGGTCAGCTTTTCGTACGCCGCCTCGTACTCGGCCAATTGCTCGCGGAGCTGCTGCTGTCGCCGCGCATCGGTCTCCAATTCATTCCGCAGGGCGTTCACATAGTTCTGGAGCCGTACATTGTCGGGAGGGCTCGCGGCGACGATGCGATCCAACAGTTGAGAAACGTTGGAGGCATCGTTCGGCGTGTCGGGGGTCATGCAGATAACTACGCGCCGACGCCGCCGAAACGCGACGATCCCGCGTGCCGGCGTTGCAAACGCGTGTTAGCAACACCTGCGTTTCGGTGTAGCATAGGCAACGGAAGCGTGCAAAGATGCTCGAGACGATCCTGTTGACCGCCATCCTGACCTCGCCGCAAGCGTCGGCCCCCGCCCCCGCCACGGTATGGATCGAGGGCGAGGCCCCGACCTCCGCCAATACGGAAGTCGGTCCGGCTAAGCCCGAGAACGCCGCCCG
>JANRKI010000089.1:0-49224 GCA_033763535.1 Fimbriimonadaceae bacterium
ACCACCTGCCCGCTCGGATGGAGGGCCAACAGCGGCAAGCCGGTCCCGATGTTGAAGCGCGAGACGGGCGTGAGGGCGGAACCGTCCGCCGATGCTTCCCACACGTCTACGGTATGAAGCGACCGCGTCGCGACCCGGTGCGCGTTCGGAGCGGTGCTGATGGCGAAGGTCCGGTCGGGCATGCGCGTGCGCGAGACGCGGGGAGGCTTGCCGGGTTCCGCCGCGTCGACCCGCCACGCGTTCAGATAATGCCCATCGCACCCGTAGAGAAAGTCGAGTCCGATTCCCAGGAGGCGCGGACACTCGGGCACGTGCCATAGCCGGTTCAGGCGGCCCTCATAGCTCCACTCAATGATCGTGCCGTTATCGAACGCGGCAAACACGCGGGCGGCGTCGCCGACGATCGATGTGGGCGACACGACGAGAAATCCGAAACTGCGCGGCGGCACGTGCTCCCACGTCACGGATCCGGTGGCACTGGCCAACGCGAGGACCCGATCTGCCACCGCCGCGATGACGTGCTGACCGTCCGGCGCCACGATCAGACCGCGGACGCGATCGGTGGGCCGTACCTTCTGATCCCGACTCGTCAAGTCGATCGACCATCGCGGGGAGGCGTCCTCGCCGGTCGATTCGACGCGCAATTCCATCGCGGTCGTGGCCGAAACGCGCCAGGCGGCATCGGGCGGCATCGCGATCTGGTTGACCCCGTACACCGCGATTTGGGCGCCGACCGGGAGCCGACCGGAATCTGCAGACGAGTGAAGTGCCGCCATGGATACCTCCAAGATACGTGGTGAAGTCTTGCCGAAAACTGGCGATCCGTCTACCGTCCCAGCGGACCATGCGCGAAGTCGGGACCAAAGCCCCAACCCGGTGCCGAATCCACGAATGGTATCGTTTGGTAACTATTGGAGATTCCCGCCGATGAACTCGCCGCACCGAACTGCCCCATCGATCCGCGCGCATGATGCGCTCGCCGATTCGATCGTGGCCGCGCGGGCGACTCACGGCATCACGGCGGAATTCGTGGACCGGGCCGAATCCACCCTTCGGCAGGCGCGAGCCTTGCTGTTTCCGCACTTCTCGACGGCGGGCGATCGCCCGAGAGCGGAGGTTGTCGCGGAAATCAACGCGCTTCGGCACGGCATGCAAGGTCTGATCGCCGACGTGCGAAACGCATCGACGGCACCCCGCGCGGCCGAATCGATTGCCTCGGATTGGATCGAGGCGTTGCCCGGCATCATGACGGCGTTGCAAGAAGACGCCCACGCCATGGACAGCGGCGACCCAGCTGCGCAGTCCCTCGACGAAGTCATCCTTGCGTATCCCGGATTGCGGGCGATCGCCACGTACCGGTTGGCCCACGCGCTGGCCGCGCAATCGGTGCCCCTCCTTCCCCGCATCTGGACGGAGTTTGCCCACCGCGAGACCGGAATCGATCTGCACCCGAACGCCCGCATCGGACGGGCCTTCTGCATTGATCACGGCACGGGCATCGTGGTCGGAGCGACGAGCGTGATCGGCGACCACGTGCGGCTGTACCAAGGGGTCACCCTCGGAGCGCTGGCCGTGCACAAACAATTGGCCAGCACCCGTCGGCACCCGACGATCGAAGACCGGTGCGTGCTGTACGCCAACGCCACCGTTCTGGGCGGAGAAACCGTCGTCGGCCACGACTCCATCGTCGGCGCAAACGCCTGGGTCACGCGTAGCGTGCCGCCGTTCAGCATGGTCGGTCGCGACGCCGAGGTACGGCCCCGGCGCAACCCGACCGACGATGGCCTCGAATTCTATATCTAGACCTCCCACCGGTACCTTCCTATGAAAACGGCATCTATCCTCGAAACCATCGGCAACACCCCGCACGTGCGGATCAACCGCCTGTTTGACCCGCGCGTCACCGTGTACATGAAGTTGGAGCGCGCGAATCCGGGCGGCAGCATCAAGGACCGGATCGCACTGGCGATGATCGAAGCCGCCGAGGCCGACGGTTCGTTGCAGCCCGGAAGCACGATCATCGAGCCGACCAGCGGGAATACCGGAATCGGGCTCGCGATGGTCGCCGCAGTCAAGGGGTACCGGCTCGTGCTCGTGATGCCTGAGTCGATGTCGATCGAGCGGCGCCGTCTGATGGCCGCGTACGGCGCGACGTTTGAACTGACGCCTCGAGAAAAAGGTATGAAGGGCGCGATCGAACGTGCGAAGGAACTCGTGGCCGAGACACCGGGCGCGTGGATGCCGATGCAGTTCGATAACCCCGCCAACATTGACGTACACGTTCGAACGACCGCGGTGGAGATCGAGCGCGACTTTCCGGACGGGCTCGACGCGATCATCACGGGCGTGGGCACCGGCGGTCACATCACCGGCGTCGCCGAGGCTCTGAAACCAAAGTTTCCGAACCTGCGGGTGTACGCGGTGGAACCGGCCAAGTCGCCGGTGATCTCGGGCGGGGCGCCGTCGCCGCACCGACTGCAGGGCATCGGGGCCGGCTTTATTCCGAGCAATCTCCACGTGGACGCGCTGGACGGCGTGATTCAGGTCACCGAAGAGGACGCTTACCTTTACGCCCAGCGCGCCGCGCGCGAGGAAGGGATCTTCATCGGGGCTTCGTCCGGGGCGTCGCTGGCCGCGGTGGCCCACCATCTGCCGAACCTGGCCGATGGTGCGACCGTGCTCACCTTTTGCTACGACACCGGCGAGCGATACCTGTCGATCGAAGGCCTTTTCTAAGCCCGGCGTCCCGTCCGCCGAACGTGGCGGCCCGAGCAAACTCGGGCCGCTTCCGGGAAAGATGAAGCCATGCCCCGGATGCTTGCCGCCGCCGATATCGGATCGAACACGGCGCACCTCCTGATTGCCGAATCTGACGGCACCCGGGTGCATCGCCGTGAAAATCGTAACGAGTGGATTGCGCTCGGGCAGATCGTTGCGCAACGGGGCGTGATTCCGGACCCGATTGAGCAGTTGCTCGTGACCGCCGTGCGTGACTTTCGCCGGATGGCCGACGCGCACCGGGCCGAGCGTCTTTACGTCTTCGCGACCGAAGCGGTACGGGTTGCGCGCAACCACGACGAGGTTTTGGACCGAATTCTTCGCGATACCGGGGTGGCGGTCGACGTCATCAGCCCGCGCCGCGAAGCCGAACTCTCGTTCGCAGGGACGCGCCTCGATTCGCCGGTGGAGCGCGGCTTTCTGTGCGAAGCGGGGGGCGGCAGTCTCCAAATTGGGGTGATCGAAGGCCAGCGACTGGGCGAATCCGAGTCGCTTCCGCTGGGGACCGGCCGGATCGTCGCGGTTTCGGGCCTTTCCGACCCGCCCACCGCGGGTCAGTTGCACCGCGCCGAGTCGTACATTCGCGAGTTGCTGGAGGACAGCCCGCTCATCGCGCGTCAACGGGCGGAGTTGGACCTGCAAGCGCGCACGGGGGTGCTCAGCGGCGGGGTCGGACGGGGCATCTGGCGGGCACTGCACCCCGATGGCGAACGCACCATTCGCGTGCCCGAGTTGGAGTACCTCGCGTGGGCGGCCGCGCGACTGCCGGAAGCCGCGCTCGTGCAACGGTTCCGCGTGAAGCCGAAACGGGCCGGAACCCTCCTGCCCGGTGCCTTGTTGTATCGCGCACTGATGCACGCATTGCAGCTCGATGAGTACACGGTGAGCGAATACGGGATTCGCGAAGGCGCGATCTTGGAGATGGCGACGGCGGCGGTGGAGGCATGAAGGACGCATCGATTCGCTACATCAATCGCGAGCTGAGCTGGCTCGCCTTTAACGAGCGCGTACTGGCCGAGGCAAGCAACACGGACAATCCGTTGCTCGAGCGGCTGAAGTTTCTCGCGATCTTCGAAAGCAACCTGGACGAGTTCTACATGGTGCGCGTGAGCGGCCTGATTGAACAGTTCGAGAGCGGCGTCCTGGAAACGTCGCCCGACGGCCTGTCGCCCAACGAACAACTCGTCGCAATCAGCGAAACGGCTTCCCCGTTGCGGGTTCGGGCGGCGGAGGTGCTCCATCAGGACCTGCTGCCCGCGCTGGAAAAGTACGGCGTCCACCTGCGGGACTTCGATTCGCTCAATGATCGTCAACGGCGGGAGCTCGCACACTACTTTCAAACCGAGGTATTTCCGCTCTGCACCCCGCTGATGCTAAACCCGGCCCCGACCGTGCCGTTCATCTCCAACCGGTCGCTCAACCTGTGCGTGGAACTCCTCGACGATCGCGGCGACGTCCGGTTAGCGCGGGTCAAGATTCCGACCGTAATCCCGCGGCTGGTGCGGCTCAGCAAGCGGAAGAACGAGTTCATCCTGCTGGAGGACCTGGTGGCCGAGCACGTCGGGGCGTTGTTCCCGGGCGTCGAGATTGTCGGCGTGCACCAGTTCCGCGTGGTCCGCGACGCGGATATCGAAATTCGCGAACTGGAAGCGGCCGACCTGATCACCACGATTGAGGAAACGCTGCGCCTGCGGCGATTTGGCGACCCCGTACTGTTGCAAGTGCACAACACGATGCCGGACCGCGTCGCCAAGGTGTTGCTCGGGTTGCTGAATCTCGACGATGAGGACCTCTTTCGCATTGATGGCCTGCTCGGGATGGAGGTTCTGTGGGAGCTCACCCGGATCGACAAGCCGTCGCTTCGGTTCAAGCCGCACGTTCCGTACGTGCCGGAGGTTCTGCTCCACCCAACATCACTTTTCGAGTCGATTCGACAGCGCGACGTGCTGGTGCATCACCCGTACGATAGCTTCCGCAGCGTGGAAGAGTTCATTTCGAGTGCATCAACCGACCCGGACGTCATCGGCATCAAGCAGACGATGTACCGGGTCGGGAAGGAGTCGCCGCTGGTTGAAAGCCTGCTGGAGGCCGCCGATGAAGGCAAGCAAGTGGCGGCGATGGTGGAGCTGAAGGCGCGATTCGACGAAAGCAACAACCTTGTGTGGGCGCGCGCGCTCGAGCGGGCCGGCGTGCACGTGACGTACGGGTTTCCGGAGATGAAGGTGCACTGCAAGCTGTGCCTCATCGTGCGGCGCGAGGCCGACGGCGTTCGGCAGTACGCCCACATCGGCACGGGTAACTACAACGCGTCCACGGCGCGCACGTACACCGACCTCGGCCTGTTCACCGCCGACGAGGCGTTGTGTCAGGACATTGCCGAGCTGTTCAACTACCTCACCGGCTACAGTCGGCAGAGCAAGTACCGCAAGTTGCTGGTGGCACCGGTGAACCTGCGCGAAGGCATCCTCGATCGGATTCGGCGCGAGACGCGCTTGCACCGGGCGAGCGGGAACGGTCGCATCATCTTCAAGATCAACTCGCTGGTAGACCCGGAAATCATCGATGCGCTGTACACGGCGAGCCAAGCCGGCGTGGATATCGATCTCATCGTGCGGGGAATTTGTTGTCTCCGCCCGGGCGTCGAGGGAATGAGCGAGCGGATTCGTGTGCGCAGCGTGATCGGCCGATTTTTGGAGCACAGCCGCGTGTATTTCTTCGGCAACGGCGACGACCCCGACATTCTCATCGGAAGCGCGGACATCATGCGGCGCAACCTGGACCGACGCGTCGAGGTTTTGGCCCCGGTCGAGAGCCTCGCGCTGCGCAAACTGATTTACGACCGGATGCTGCGCACGTTCTTGGCCGACCACGTGAAGGCCTGGGAATTGGGAGCCGACGGCGTGTACCGGCGATCCACGCCGCAGCAGGGCAAACCGCTCGATTCGCAGGCGTGGGGCATTGCGCACCCCCTGACAAAGTATCAGTTTCCGCCCAGTGCCGGCCCGACGAGCCCGTAGCAACGTGCCCGTAGCGTCTACCGGGGTCGGTCGAGCTCGAGTTGCGCCTGATCGGCGAGTCGCGCTTCTTCCAGCACGGCGTCCAACGCGATCATGCCGCTGGAGAGATCGAACCGGAGCACCTCTTGCATCTGGAGGCGTTCGGCGTGGGTGGCGAGTTCGGACACTTTGCTCGCGAGATCGGTGAGTCGCGAGCCCATGCCGCGCTCCGACTCCGGGAATCGGACGAGGAGCGCGACGACGTTCATCGCCTCGACCATCGCGGCATCGGCAGCGAGTCGCAGGCGGTTCGCCCACCGGTTGCTTTCCGATTCCGGCGTCGCTTCCGCGACGGCGAGCAGGCGATTGGCCCCGATCGCGACGCTCTGGAGCAGCTCGTGGGCCTGGGCGAGTTCGGACTCGCGCAGCTTGACCGGCAACTCGTTCGGATTTTGTCCGGTCGCAAACCACTGCGTGTACGGCGCGCGGGCCGATCGCTGGCGTTCCAGCGCCGTGAGCAGTCCGAGCCCGTCCTTGGAGAGTTCGAGGGTGCGGCTTGGGATGGCGGCGTACTTCCGCCGGGTGTACTCCGCGATGAGCAGGTGGATCGCGCCGGCCAAGGCGGGGCCGATCGCGCCGAGCGCGACGCCGGGGCGGGTCAAGATCGCACCGATCACGATGACGGTGCTGATAATCAGCAAGACCACCGCGCTCGCGCGCAAAAGGCTGACGGTCGTTTCGGCGTGCCGCGAGCCCAACAGCAACTTTCCACGCGCGGACAGGTAGCGATGAAGCGCCGACTCGGTCATGCCGAGTTCAAGGTATCACGCCGCCGCGCCTGAGTCGACGGCAGTAGGACGTTTTCCGGTAAACCGTGGTCGTGTTTGGGTGGTGGACTCTCCTCTCCGCATCGATGAGCGATGCCCATGCCGTGACCGCGCCGACCGTGGAACTCGCCTCCCGAAGCGGCCTCAGTGTGCGGCTCGGCGACGTACCGGCCGTGCGCGGAAGCTGGTTTCAGGTGTACGAGCCGGACTGGTCGAAAGGCTACTACGGCAGCATGAACGCCGATCAGAAGATCGATCAGGACGGTACGACCACCGTCGCGAACTTCTCCGACCGGTCCGAACGCGTGTCCGGCGAGCAGCGCGTCACGCGTGACGGCAACACCGTCACGGTCCGCACGACCTTTACTTGGACGGGCGCGAACCCGGTCAACGTGGAGTTCACCGCCGGGATGCTGTGGCAGCCTTTGCTGCAGGGCACCGAACCGCCGAAGTTCGACGGCGCCCCGGGCCAGTACTTCGCGCAGGCGCCCAAGGGCAACACGATGGACTCGCGCCGAATCGGGCCGGAGGCGCAGGTGATGGAACTGCCCAGCAAACTCGGCCTCATCCGCGTGGAGCACTCGTTGCCGATGACCGCCTTCGACGCGCGGGGTTACGCGCAAGGCTGGGCCGAGAACGATGCGCTCATCTGGATCGGTGCCGGAGGCATCCGCCTGACGCCGAACGAACCCCGGGTGATCACCAGCAAATGGACGTTCCCGAGCGTGGAATCCGCGCGAAAGGCCCTCGCCCCGGCGCGCCTCACGCCGAGTCGGGCGGAATCGACCGGGCCCGCGAACGAGCTGCCGATTCTGGTGCCGAAGCCGAAACTCAATCAGCTCGATCTCTCAAAGCCAACGGCGCTCGGCGGACGCTTCTCGCTCCCGGGCGGAAGGTTTCGATTCTTGGACAGCTTGTACGCCGCCCTCGACCGGCGGTACGACGGCTGGCGCGACCGCGGCGACGTCTTCACCCTCATTGGCGGCACCTCGAAAATGGGGCTTGCCCCCGGCGGCTACCGGATCATCATCAAGCCAGGCGAGGCCAGCGTCATCGGTCAGGATGAAGAAGGTTTACGCACCGCCCTGGAGCGATTGGCCCTGCTCGCGTACATCCGCGACGGCAAACTCGTGCTGCCGACGGGCACTCTGATCGACGAGCCGCGCCGGAACTTCCGTGGCGTCCACCTGTTTGTCGGACCGAAGGCGCGACCGTTCCACCAACGGCTGTGGACCCGGGTGCTGCGACCGCTGGGCCTCAATCGGGTGGTGTTGCAGTGCGAGCGCACCGATTGGCAGGCGATCCCCGGCACCAAAACCGCGATCACGATGCCGCGCGGCGAACTCAAGGCCCTCTTCGACTGGTACCGCGCGCAGCAAATTGAACCCACTCCGCTCATTCAGTCGTTCGGGCATATGGAATGGCTGTTTGCGAACAACCAGAACTTGGATCTGGCGTTCAATCGCAACGTGCCGTACGCCATCGACCCGCGTCAGCCGGCGGCACGGGCCAAGATCGAAGCGATTTGGGACGAGGCGGTGACGCTGTTGAACCCGAGCGCGCTCCATTTTGGACTCGACGAGGTGGACATGCGCGGTTTTCCGGAAGACCCGGCCCTGGTAACCGCGCTCTGGAAGGAGTCGTTGGGGCACCTCAGCACGATCGCGAAGCGTCACGGCAAGCCGATGATGCTGTGGGGCGACAAGGGCCTCGCGCCGGGCGAAGCGATTGACGCGGCCCACGGCGACACTCCGGAGCACGCCGCCGCGCGCCGGGCCGCGATTCCGCAGGGGGCGATCGTAACCGATTGGCACTATCGGAACGACCCGGACCCGGCAAAGTTTGTCGGAGTGCTGGAGTTGTGGCGCAAGAGCGGTCAGGAGCCGATCGCGTCGATGTGGTTCCGGGAGAACAACATTCGCGGCTTTACGCTGGCGGCCGACCGGATGAAGGCGGGCACGCTCATCACGACGTGGGCCGGATACGAATCGAACGAGGACGCGCTGCGGCGGCACTTCAACCAGTTTTCGGCGATGATTCTGAGCGCGGACTACAGTTGGAGCGGTCGCCAAGAAGCGGTGGCCGATCTCGGCTACTCGCCCACCGATCTCTTTCGACGCATGTACTTCGACGCGCCCGTGCTGCTAAACGCGACGACGGTTGGCGATCGCTGGACCACCGAGCCCAAGGCCCGCGCCGGAACCGTGCTCGACGGAGAGCAGCCCCGATCGATCCGGGTCAGCGCACTGCGCCCGGGGGCACGCGTGGCGGTGCGCCTGAACACCGCGTACGCGGCGGCGCAGGGCGAAGTCGTCGCCGAACTGGTCGTCCGCGCAAACGGCAAGGCGGTGCGCACGGTGCCGATTCAGTACGGACGCCACATCGTCGCGCAGGACGATTTGCGGATGCCGACCGAAGTGCGCGGCCGCGCGCAGGTGTGCGAAGTCGTCTTGGCCCTACCCGCGACCGGCGCAATCGAACTGGAAATCGTGCCGAAGAATCCAGTGGTCGACGTGCGCTACTTCGGAATCAGCGAGACTCAGCGCGCGGCGCGCTAGTCTTGCGACGCTTCGGCCGGCGCGGTCAACGCGTCGGCGGCGGCTTGTTTGCGGTGCTTCATGTAACCGCGAATCATCTCGAACAGCACCGGTGCGCCGGTCACCAGAATGATGATGATGATCGCGACTTCGAACCGCTCCTTGACGATCGGGATGCCACCGAGGAAGTAGCCCGCGCCCACACAGCCCCAAACCCAGATAAACGCACCGAGCACGCTGTAGCCAAAGAATCGTTTGTATTCCATGGTGCCCATGCCGGCTACGAACGGCGCGAAGGTGCGCACGATCGGAACCCAGCGGGCGATGATGATCGCCTTCGGGCCGTGCTTTTCAAAAAAGGCGTGAGTCGATTCGAGGTGCTTCTTGTTCAGCCACTTGTTGGTTTCACTTTTGAAGATGCGCGGACCCAGATATTTGCCGACATGGTAGTTCACCGTATCGCCCAGCAACGGGGCGAGCGTGAGGGTGCCGAGCATGATCCAAACGTTGCCGTTCTTGCTGTTCGAGAAGATTCCGGCCGCGAAGAGCAAGCTGTCGCCGGGGAGAAACGGCGTGACCACAAGCCCGGTTTCGGCGAAAATCACGAGGAACAGAATCGCGTAGACCCCCATGCCGTACTGAAGAAACAGCTGATCCATCTGTTCCGGCAAGTGGCGGACAAATTCAAGCGCTTGTTGTATCAAGACCGTACAGAATACAAGAATTGCGTGGTTGGCAGGATTGACGGGCGTTCGCCGCGTCGCTAGACTCGTCTCGATGCCGATGATCCACCATCCGCCCGGTTTCAGCCCGATCAATGCTGGACCAAACGGTTCCGGGCCGAACGGTTCCGGGCCGAATTGGGCGCGAGGCGACACGCTGTTCGCCGTCCTCATCGCGACTCTCGCAACGATCGGGTCGGTCGGTGGGCTTATCGGATTCGTGATCCTTTGGTTGCCTGCGACATCCCGAACGCTCGGTGCAGGTGCCGCCGCCATCCCGTTCTTGTCCCTGCTCCTCATCGCGCTCGTGATCGGAAGCGCGGCGGTCGCCGTACTCATCGTCCCCCGGCTCCTTCGGTCAGAGTCCCGGGCGTACCTGTGGCTCGGGGTAGGTGCCTTCGTCCTGACGGCATTCGCCGGAACGACCCTCCTCGCGTTCGGGGGATACGGCGTCGCTATCGCGGCGCTGCTGGTACTCATCGGGACTTTTGGGACCTATCGCGGCAGCCGGGGCCGCTGGTAATGCGCCGCGGAGGGATCATCTCGCGCCCGCAGTCGGTCACACTTGGCAGAGGTGGAAATGATGAACCGCATGAATTTACGAATTGGTCTCGGAGTTGCCCTGCTTGCCGCCGTGGCCGTTGCCTCGGCCCAGATCCAAGTGACGGTGGATGGCAAGCCGGTCGCGTTCGGCGCGACGAAGCCGATTCGGCGTGACGGCCGCGTGCTGGTGCCCCTGCGCGGCATTTTCGAAGCGATGGGCGCGGGCGTCAAGTGGGACGGCGCGACCCAAACCGTGACCGCAACGAAGGAAAAGAAGACCGTCGTCCTGTTCATCGGCCAAACCCAGGCAAAGGTTGACGGGATGGACGTACGACTCGACGCCCCGGCGATGATCGTCAACGGAGCGACGCTCGTGCCGCTGCGATTTGTAAGCGAGGCGCTGGGCGCCGATGTCAACTACAAGCCGTCGATGCAGCTCGTCGCGATCAAGACCAGCGACGACAACATGACCGTCGACACCAACGACACGGCACGCGAAGAGGTCGTGCAGGCCTACACGGTGGTCCCGGTGGTGCTGAACAGCGCGATCGACAGCACCAAGGCCAAGAAGGGCGACCGCTTCATCGCCAAGGTCGAAGTTGCCGACGGCGAGACGTATGCGGGCATCCCGGCCGGTAGCTACGTGGAAGGACACATCGCGGAGGCGCGCGCCAAGAAGGGCGATGAGCCGGGCGTGATCGACCTCGCCTTCGACCGGATTCGCCTGCCGAACAACGCAGCCTTTCCGCTGGACGGCAGTCTGTACAGCCTGGAAGAAGAGCAAGTGGAGCGCGATGACGATGGCGTGCTGAAGGCGAAGAATCGCAAGCAAGATAACCGCGTGGTTTACGCCGGTTACGGAGCTGGAGCGGGCCTCCTGGTCGGTCTGCTGAGCAACGGTCGCATCAGCCTCGAAAAGGCGCTCATCGGCGGCGTGCTCGGCGGTCTCATCGGTCAATTCGAGAAGAAGAAGCCGACCCCGACCGACGTCAAGTTGGCGAGCGGTTCGCGACTCGGCATTCGCCTGAACAAGGACCTCGCGCTCAAGATCGACTAAGCGCGCAGCCACTCCCAAATCTGGGCCGCATCAACCGCGGCCCGAACATCGTGGGTGCGGATCATGTCCGCCCCCATTTCCTGCGCAAAGAGGTGCACCGCGAGGGTTCCGGCCTCGCGCGTTTCGACCGCTCGCGGCGCGGCCTCCGAGCCGAGGACCTTGCCAATGAACGACTTGCGGCTCGCGCCGATCAGTACGGGATAGCCGTGGGAGCGGAGGCGTCCGACCGCGCGGAGGAGCTCGCGGTTCTGAGCAACAGTTTTGCCGAACCCGATGCCAGGGTCCAGGTAGACGTCTTGCGGAGGCAAGCCAAGCGCGTTTGCCTGCGCCAAAAGGTACCGCGTCACCGTCGCTTCGACGCCGTCCGGGTACTCGGTGAGGCTTTGCATCGTTCTCGGTTCGCCCGGCATGTGCATCACGCAAACCCGAATGCGGGTGCGGAGCGATTGCGCCAGCTGGACCATCGCTGGGTCGCGGAATCCGCTGACATCGTTGATCATGGTGGCGCCCGCCTCGATTGCCGCGCGCGCCACCGCTGGCTTCATCGTGTCGATACTCACCCGAAGCCCGCGCCGGGCGAGTTCGGCCACGACCGGAACCACCCGCAAGAGTTCTTCCTCAGCATCCACCGGCTCCGCTCCGGGGCGGGTGGATTCGCCGCCAATGTCCAACCAGTCCGCGCCGTCCTCCGCGAGGGCGAGACCGTGCGCGATCGC
Source organism: Fimbriimonadaceae bacterium (assembly GCA_033763535.1). Taxonomy (GTDB): domain Bacteria; phylum Armatimonadota; class Fimbriimonadia; order Fimbriimonadales; family Fimbriimonadaceae; genus Fimbriimonas. The sequence goes on from JANRKI010000089.1 coordinate 12,177, forward strand.
GGCTGCGTGCGTGTCGAACTGACCGCCGTCCGAGAATGAGTCCGGGGTCACGTTGATCACCCCCATGATCTGCGGTCGAGGCATGCCAAAAGTGTGGCGAATCTCGCCTCCGGTATGGTCATAGCCACGACGATGCGGCTGACCCTTGCCTACGGAAAAGACGGATTAGAGATCGAAGTTCCGGACGCCAACGTGGCCGGAGTGTTGGACCTCCGGCCGGTCGAGGCCGTCCCAGACCCCGAGGCCGCCGTCCGCGAGGCGCTTCGCCGGCCAATCGGTACGCGCCCCCTGCGCGAACTCGCCGAGGGTCGCCGGGACGCCGTCATCGTCGTTTGCGACGTCACCCGTCCGGTGCCAAACCCGGTCATTTTGCCGCCGATGCTGGACGAACTGAACGCCGCCGGGATTCCGGACGGTGCGATCACGGTGCTGATTGCGACCGGAACGCACCGACCGAACGACGAGCCGGAACTTCGCCGCATGTTGGGCGAGGCGGTGCTGGCCCGCTGCCGGGTCGTCAACCACCACTGCGATCGGCCGGAGGACATGGTTGCCCTCGGGACGTCTCCCAACGGCGTCCCGATCGCGCTCAATCGGCACTACGTCAACGCCGACGTCCGGCTGACGGTCGGCATGATCGAGCCGCACTTTATGGCCGGATTTGCCGGTGGGCGCAAGATGGTGATGCCCGGTGTGGCCGCGATCGAAACCGTTCAGGCGTGGCACTCCCCCGCGTTTCTCGAGCATCCGTGCGCGCACAACGGCTCGGTCGAGGGAAATCCGGTCCACGACGAGGCGACTTGGATCGCGAATCAGTGCCGACCGGACCTGATCGTCGACGTTGCCCTCACCCGGAGCCGAGAAATCGCGCGGGTGTTCGCGGGCGACATGGAGGCCGCTTGGAACGCGGGCGTGGCATTCGTCCGGACGCTGGTCGAGGCTCCGTACGCACCACCAATCGACATCTGCATTACCACCTGCGGTGGCTTCCCGCTCGACCTGACGTACTACCAGACCGTCAAGGGCGTCGTCGGAGCGGCGCCGGCCGTGCGACCCGGCGGCACCGTGATCGTGGCGTCTGCCTGCGACGAAGGCATTGGCAACGCGCACTTCCGCGAGGCCCTTCATCGGGTCGGGGATATTTCCACTTGGCTGGAGCGGGCGATCTCCGGCGAATGGGAACGGGTGCCCGATCAGTGGCAGATCGAGGAGCTGGCGAAGGGCGTGCGCGAGCATCACGTCACGCTGGTCACGCGCGGAATTCCGGCGGAAGAGTTCCCGTACTTGCACGTCCACGTTGCGCCGTCGGTCGAAGCGGCCCTCGCGGAGGCGTTTGCGCGGCACGGAGAGGCGGCACGCGTGCTGGTGGTGCCGAAGGGGCCGTACGTGCTCCCGGTCGCGCAACGCGTGCCGGAGCGGGATCGGTAGCCCGGCTCGTCATTGAGCCGAGGCCCACGAACCCGAGAGCTCGTTAACGTCACGATACCGCCTGGTTCCGGCCAAAAAATCCATCACAACCCCGTATAGTTACGAGGTTTTGCGAGGGATTCTGCGACGATTCAGAGATGGTACAGGGCGGTGTACTTGGCCTGCAGTCCGTCCAGATACTCGGTCGGATCCATCGGTTTGCCGGTGACCTTTACGACGAGGTCCTTCGGCGCGAACTTGCTTCCGTACTGGTACATGTGCTCGCGAAGCCACTGGAGGATCGGGGCGAATTCGCCCCGGGTGATGCGCATGTCGGTGTCGCCGACGTCCTTGCGCATCCGGTTCCAAATTTGGTAGCTCAGCAGATTGCCCATGGTGTAGGTCGGGAAGTATCCGACGCTACCGCCGCTCCAGTGGACGTCCTGAAGGCAACCATTGGCATCGGAATCCGGCGTGATGCCAAGGTACGCCTGATACTTCGCATTCCAGGCCGCGGGCAGATCGGCGACTTTGAGTTGACCCTTGAGAATCTCCGACTCGAGTTCGAATCGGATCATGATGTGGAGGTTGTAGGTCAGCTCGTCGGCTTCGACCCGGATCAGTGACGGTTCGACCTTGTTGATCGCCCGTTGGAACTCAGTGGCCGACCGCTCGGCAAGCGCGGGAAACGCCTGGACGATTCGGCCGAAGCCCCACGCCCAGAACGCCATCGAGCGTCCGACGATGTTCTCCCACAGCCGCGACTGGCTCTCGTGCACGCCCAGCGACGCCCCGCCGGCCAGGAGCGTGCGGTCCCACGCAACCGGCGAGCCCTGCTCGTACATCGCGTGCCCGGCCTCATGAAGCGTGGACATGATGCTGCCGGGTAGGTAGTTCGTGTACCGGGTGGTCACCCGAACGTCCGTCACGCTGAAACTGGTGCAGAACGGGTGCGCAGCGGTATCTTGCCGACCGCGCTCGAAGTCGTAGCCGACCGCGCGCAGGTAGTACTCCGTGATCTGACGTTGGGAATCTTGGGCCCAGTTTCCGTATAGCCAGCTATCGTCCACCGGTCCGCACGCCTTGATGCGCTCGATCAGATCAATCTGCGGTTGCTTGATCGCGGCGAACATCGCACGGACCTCCGCCGCCGTCGCACCCTCTTCGTAGGTGTCGAGCAAGGCGTCGTAGATGTCGTCCTGATAGCCGTAAAGCTCAGCCTCCTGACGGCAGATATCGAACAGGCGCTCCAATTGGGGCGCAAAGCGGGCGAAGTCGTTCGCCTTTCGCGCTTCGACCCAAAGGTCGTGACCGATGGCACCGGCGTGCGTCTTCTCGGCAACCAATTGGCTCGGCAACTTGGTCGCAAGGTTAAGCTTTCGGCGGACTAACCGCAGCCAAGCGACATCGTCTTCGGTTTCCGCCACGGCATCCTCGGCCCACTTTCGGGTGTCATCCGCCGTGAACTGCTCGTGCGCCATCCGCGTCAACGTGCTCATGTGGTGCGCGCGGGCCTCGCTGGCGCCTTTGGGCATGTAAGTTTGCTGATCCCAATCCATGACGGTCGCAGCCGTCTGCAGCGCATTTACATCAAAAAGTCGCTCGCGGAGCGACTCAATTGCCGTTGGCATCTCCTGATTGTACTCGCCCGCAGAAACCTCAATATTTCTGATTGACACTTCAAAATTTCTTAGGACCAATGCCCAAGTGTCTCAGTTTTATGCTAGAGTTTCGGCATGAGAGAGTTGAATCTCCATCCTTTACCGGCGCACGACCCGGTGACGGGCGGTCCGTTCCACGTGACGGAGCTGACATGCGAGGAGAGCGGGGTCGTCTTGCGCGGACAGTTCGCTATCCCGCGCTTCGCCCGGCTCGATCACGAGCAAAGTCAATTCTTGGAAGTCTTCCTGCGCAACCGAGGCGTGCTGAGTAGCGTGGAGAAGGAGCTGGGCATCAGCTACCCGACGGTTCGCACGCGCCTCGACGCACTGCTGGCCGCGCTGGACCTGGCTCCTGCCCGCACCGAACGCGCGGAGCGTGCGCCCGGGATGCGCCATGAAGCGAAAAGTGAGATTGTTGAAATGCTGGAACGAGGCGAAATCACGCCTCAGGAAGCCAAGACCCGACTCGAAGAACTCCGATGAAAGATCAAATCGTTCGTCTCACCCGCCTTGTCGCGGATGGAAAGCTCTCGCCCGAAGACGCGGCCGACCTCATTGAAGCCCTGTACGGCGATCAACCGACCGAAGCATCCGGCGATAAGTCGGATTTTAAGGGATTTGCCGCCATCTTCTCGTCGTTTGATAAGGCGTTCAAGTCCGGCGAATCGCTCGATTGGCAAGCGGCGGTGCGTCAGGCGCAAGAAAACGCGAAGCGCGGCGTCGACTTCGTTCGGCAAACGATCGACGAAGTGAGCCGCGGCAAAGTGAACGTGGGTTGGCTTACCACGTCCGAATCGACCAGCGTCGAACTACCGCTGACCGTGCCCGAGGGCAAGACGCTCCGGATTGAAAACGTCGCGGGCAGCATCAAGATCACCGGCGGCCGTCCGCTCGGCACGGTGAAGTGCGCGGCGCAAGTGCGCGGCGCAAGTCTGGACGACGCGAAGGACAAGATCGCGCGGTACCAACTCGTCGTGGAAGAGAGCGATCATTACGTGCTGATCAAGCAGCCGGAGATGACCGGGCTGACCGCCGATCTCCAGATCGAACTCAATTCGGCCACGCCGATCGAGATCAAGTCCGAGGCAAGTGAGATCGAAATCATCGGCACCGGTAGCGGCGTGCGCATCCACTCGCGATCGGGCGACATCCACTTGGAAGGGCTCAACGGCGTCATCGAGATTCACGCGGATAGCGGCGACATCTCGGTCGTAAACGCCGAAACGCCGTCGCTCAGTATCGAGAACAAGTCGGGCGACGTCAGCGTGAGCGCCGTGCGGGGCAATGTCAACGCCCGGACCGCCAGCGGCGACGTGAGCGCCGAGGACGTGCGCGCCAAGGTGATCAGCCTGGAGACCGTGGCGGGCGATATCCGGCTCCAGCTGCGGGGCGATGCGAATGGGACGTACAACGTTCGGACCGTCAGCGGCGACGCCAACGTGGAACTCCCGCTGTCGGCCGACCTACGCGTCGGGCTGAGCACGGTACGCGGGGACGTGGTCTGCGACATCGAACTCGGTGACGCGAACCGGACCGGGCATCGCCATACCGGAAAGCTCGGCAACGGCATGGGCTCGCTGGACGTCAGCGCCATGACCGGCGATATCCGCGTGCTTCGCGGCAATTAGTCGGGTCCGGCGGCTAAGCGAAAAGCAGTCGAATCGCCGCGACCGCCGCCAAAAACTGAACGAGAAACAAGAACGTCCGCTCGGGAATCTTCGGTAGCAGCCGGTTCCCGAGCAGAGCCCCGGCGATGAGCATCGGCGACACGGCCAGGTTCATCGTCAAGGTGGCCGACGTGATCACCGGCTGGTCCGAAGCGAGCACATTCACCAACGCGAGGAGCGGCACCTTCGACACGTTGAAGATGAGGAACGTCCACGCGCTGGTGCCCATCAGCACGTCTTTTCCGAACCCGGACGCCGCCATATAGAGCGACATCACCGGCCCCGCAGCGTTGCTCGTCATGGTCGTAAATCCCGCGACGGTGCCGGTAAACGCGGTGCCGACCGGCGAAGTTGGGACGAGCTTTTCGCCGAGGCGGCCACGCAAGAGCCCGAGGCCGAGCATGAGGAGCACGATCGCGCCGATCGCCGGCGAAAGCGGGTCCTTCGCAAACCGGTGGTGGGTGAGCTCGACGAGTGTCGCGGTGCCAACCGTGAGTCCGGCCACGACCCAAGGCGCGAGACGACGGATGGCACCCCAATCTGCGTGACCTCGGTAGTAGTGCACGGCGAAGCAGTCGGCAAGGATGAGCATCGGCAAAGTGGCCCCGACGCTGAGCCGTCCGCCGAATGCGACCGCCATGATGGGCACCGCGAGAATGCCCAGGCCGGGCAACCCGGTTTTCGAGAATCCGATGACGAACGCGGCGACGCCGGCAAGGCCCCACTGCTCCGGCGTCAAATCCATGGGCCGACGATACCGAATGTCGAAGGTTCCCCACGCCCGGACCTACGTCCTAAAGGCCGTAACTGCCGAGCAGCCGCTTCGTAAAAAACCGCGATGCTCACTCCAGCGCTCTTTCTCGCGGCGGCCATGCTCCGCCCCGTACCGGAACCCGAGCCGCGAATCGTGCTCGTGCCGACCCATAACCTCAGCGGCGAACGATGGGCCGACTTGCGACGCAAGCAGTCCAACAAGATTGACCAGTACCTCGTCACCGAATTCGGCAAGCGCAAGGTCGAGATCGTGCCCCGGACCGAGGTCGAAGAGGCGATCAAGCGGCTTGAGATCGACTTCTCGGACGAGGAACAGCTCACCCGCGCCACCATGTTTCGGCTCGGTCGCGAACTGCGCGCGACCTACCTGTTTCTGCCGGTCATCCTGGCCACCGAACAGAACTTTCAGGACCGCGACTTGTACACGGACCGGGAGGGCCGGACCGACGTCAAGGTCTGGTTTTTGGACGTGGCCAACGAGCGACCGCTCGTGAGTGCCCGCACGTTCGTGGGACGATCCGGCGGGATGCGGATCACGCTGAAGCCGAGCGATCGCCAGATTCAGGCGGCCGCGAACGCAGTGCGCGATTCCTTGGCCGAGCACTGGGGATTGTTCAGCAAGCGCGACACGTCGAAGGGCCGCTGACGCGCCCTGCTTCACCGACCGGTTGGGAGTCGAGTGACCCACCGTATACTGGCGGCGGCATGGCGTACTGGTTGATGAAGTCGGAACCCGACACATACAGCATCGACGACCTCGCTGCCGCCGCCGGACCGGCGATGTGGGAAGGTTGCCGAAACTACACCGTACGGAACTTCATCCGCGACGCGATGTCAATCGGCGATTTGGCCTTCTTCTATCACTCGAATGCCAACCCGAGCGGCATCGTGGGCGTCATGCGCATCGCGAGCGACGCCTACCCGGACCCGACCCAGTTTGACCCAGCCAGCGAGTACCACGACCCGAAAAGCCCGGCCGACGCCCCGCGTTGGCTGGCGCGGGACGTGGAACTCGTCGAGAAGTTTCCGCGCGTGCTCAGTCTGGCCGAGCTGCGCGAGACTCCGGGGCTGGAGGAGATGCTGGTGATCCGCCGCGGGCAACGGCTCAGCGTGATGCCGGTGACCGAGGGCGAGTGGCGGGTCGTCATCGCCTTGGCGAAAGCCTCAACGGCACCACCACCTGCGACATCACCACGCGCGGAGCGTGCGTGATGCGACCGCCGGACGACACCGTTACGGAACATGCGACGGCCCTCACGCATGCAGTGGCCGACGCCATCGAACCGACGTTGGTGTTGGCCCAGGTGACGCCGTCGCAATTTGATATTTTGGCCGCCATCTCGCGCCCCCAACCGCCGAGCCAGGCCGAAGTTTGCGCGCAACTCCACCTATCGCCGGCGTCGCTCAGCGAGGCGTTGCAGCCGTTGCTCGATCGGCAATTGGTGCAGCGCACCGGCGATACCCAAGATCGGCGCGTAAAGCGGCTACGACTTTCGGCGCAGGGCGAACGTTTGGTACGGCAAGTGCTCCGCGTGGTGCGAGAGGTGGAGCGGCTCGCGACTTCCGATTTACCCCCGGAGGATGTCGCCATTACCATCCGCACCTTACGCCGCATGAATGAAAATTTATTGATCGCGGTAGAAACTGCACCTTCTGAAGGGTGAGGTGCGTCTTGTCCCCTAACCACGTACGGGAAACCGTCGTTTGTCGGGAGGAAATGGACGATGTTGCGGATTATGGGAATCCAGCGGGACTGTATCGCCAACCAAGAGTTTGTGCTGATTCAGAACCACAGCTCGCTCAAGATCGCGCTCCGCGGGCATTGCATCGTCAGCCAAGGCGCGATGGATTCGGGAATGTTTGCGAGCGGCGGACACCTGTTTGCCGATGACGTCACGATTCCGCCCGGCATGTACGTCGTGCTTCGCACCGGCGTGGGCGAGCCGCGCTGGTCGAAGGCGCGTGACGGGGCGATGATCTACCAGACCTACATGCAACGCGCCGAAGGCGTGTGGGAGTACGCGCGCGGCACCCTGTACATCTTGGCGCCCCAGCACACGTACACCGAGCGCAATCTCAGTTCGCCGTCGCTCGGCAATTCCTAGTCGCTGTTGACCGCACTGATCGCGCGCTCCAAGCCCTCGCGCAAGAGCACCGCAACGCCGTCCGCCGAACGTTCGAGGAGCCGCCGAATCACATCCCGCTCGTCCGGATGGAACGGGCTCAACACGTGGTCCACGGTCGCCTGCTTATCCACCGAGCCGATTCCGATCTTGATGCGCGGATACTCGGTGGTGCCCAGCGACGCAATGATGGACCGGTGACCGTTATGTCCGCCCGCACTTCCCTTCGGCTTCATCCGGAGTTTGCCTACCGGGAGGTCGAGGTCATCGGTGATCACAAGAATCTGCGCCGGAACCACACCGTACGCTTTCGCGATGGCACTCACCGCCTCGCCGCTGCGGTTCATGTACGTCATCGGCTTCACCAGCGCGACCGCTTCGCCTTCCAGCGTGCCGACGCCGTAGCGGGCCCGGTGTTTGTTTTCGTTGAGCTTGATCCGGTGACGCTCGGCCAGCAGGTCCACCACGTCGAAGCCGACGTTGTGCCGAGTGCCGCGGTACTCGGGCCCGGGGTTGCCCAGGCCAACGATCAACCAGGTCGGAACCAGTTTAGGCGCGCTCGATCGGCGAAACATGGGGGAGTCGGGCGGTGGTCGGAGCGTCGGGCTCCACCGCCGGGAGTTTGCCCGCCGCGACGGCGGCCAGCAGCGCGACGCCGAGCAGAATGCGATAGGCGACGAAAATCGCGATGCCTTGCCGCTGGATGATCTGGAGCAAGAGCGCGATGGACGCGTATCCGACGCCGAACGATACGACGGTCGCGATCGCGGTCCCCGCGAGGTTGGTGTCGAACAGCACCTCGCGCTCGGCGTAAAGCTCATAGATTCCGGCGGCAAGAATGCTTGGCACGCTCAGCAGGAATGAGAAGCGCGCGGCAGTGTAGCGGTCGAGCCCGGCAAAGAGGCCGCCGCTGATGGTGCTCCCGCTGCGCGACATGCCCGGGATCAGCGATAACGCCTGCCAAAACCCGATAAGCACACCGTCCTTGACGGTGACGGCGCGCGGCTTCTGATTCTTCGCGTTGTAACGCTCGGCGAAGAGCATCACGACGCCCATCACGATGAGCGTCACGCCGATGACGTTGAGCGATCGGACCTGCGGACTGCTGATTTGGTGCCGCAGCGCGTAACCGATCAGCATGATCGGGATCGAGCCGTAAAACACCGCCCACGCCAGCTTCGCATCATCGGAGTCCTTGTCGATCCCGCGCAAACTGCGAAACCACGCCTTGCCGCTCCGGCCTAGATCGCGCCAAAAGAAGATCAGCACCGCCAACATCGTGCCGAGCTGGATGACCGCGGTGAATCCGGCCCCGGGATCGGGTTTGCCCAACAGCGCGGGAAGAATCCGCAGGTGTGCGGTGCTGGAGATCGGCAACCACTCGGTAAAGCCCTGCACCACGCCGTAAAGAATCGCCTCGAAAGGGGTCATAAGTTTATGCGTGCCGCCACATCGTCTCTTCGGGAGACTCCACGCCGAGGCGACTCAATAGGATGTACCGAATGCGCGCCGCCGCGCGACCGTCTCCGTACGGACTGACCGCTTTCGCCATCGCCGCGTAAGCCGCCGGATCGTCCAGCAACTGCCGGGCCGAGCCCACAATCGCTGCGTAATCGGTACCGACCAGCCGCGCCGTCCCCGCGTGAACCCCTTCCGGGCGTTCCGTCGTGGTCCGCATCACGAGTACGGGCACTCCGAACGACGGCGCTTCCTCCTGCACCCCGCCAGAATCCGTCAGGATGAGGTGCGCGCGTTGCATCAACTTGACAAACGGCGCGTAATCGGGCGGCTCGATCAGCCGCACGCGCGGGTGTCCTCCCAGCACCGGTTCGATGACCTCCCGCACGCGCGGATTCGGGTGCATCGCGACGACCAGGAGCGCGTCGGGCGTGGCCTCGAGTACTTCGCGGGCGGCCAACGCGATCTGCCGCTGCGGTTCGCCCCAGTTTTCGCGTCGGTGGGTGGTCATCAGGATGACGCGGCCGTCGTGTTCCGGAAACCACGCGTGATCTTGCTGACGCGCCGTATCCATCACCGCGTCGATGCCGGTATTGCCACAGACGAACACGTCGGCGGGCGGCTTCCCTTCTCGAATCAGGTTCTCGGCGGCCCAGTCCGTCGGAGCAAAGTGCATCGCCGCGACCAGTCCCGCGGCGCGGCGGTTGTACTCCTCTGGGAACGGATTGTCGATCCGATCCGTGCGCAAGCCGGCCTCCACGTGCGCGAACGGCAGTTGCCGGTAGAACGCGGCCAGGCTCGAGACGAATGTGGTCGTGGTATCGCCCTGCGCCACGATCGCGGCTGGCCCGTGGGCGGCGATCTGGGCATCGATGCCTTCCAGCGCTCGGCAGGTCACCTGCGCGAGCGATGCCCCGTGCTGCATGATCGCGAGGTCCACGTCGGGCGCCAGCCCGAACGACCCGAGCGCGGCGTGGAGAATCTCCCGGTGCTGGCCGGTCGAAACCAGCAGCGTCGACACGGCGTCGAACCGCCGGAGTTCGGCCACGACCGGCGCCATCTTGATCGCTTCCGGTCGGGTGCCGACCACGCACATGATTACGGGTTTAGACATTAGCTTTGATGATAATCAACAGGGCCGCGCACAGAATGGCCGCAAACGTGTAGAGCACCCAAACGGTTTGACGTTGCGTCAATCCGCGCCCGAGCAACGTGTGATGAAGGTGCCGCTTGTCGGCCGTGGTGATCGGGACGCCGCTACGAATTCGCCGAACGATGACCCAGAACGCATCGAAAATCGGCACCCCGAAGACGAGGATCGGCACCAGCAACGAGGCCGCGGCGGCGGTCTTGAGGGCGCCCACGATGGAAAGACACGCCAGCATGAAGCCGAGGATGTACGCGCCGCCGGTGCCCATGATGATCTTGGCCGGGTTGTAGTTGTGCCGCAAAAAGCCGAGCGACGCCCCCGCGATGCTAGCCGCCACGATGGCCACGCGCGGTTGCTCACCGTACGCCGCAATGATCGTGAGCGTCGCCGCCGAGATCGTCGCGATGCCGCTCGCGAGGCCATCCACCCCGTCGATCGTGTCCATGGTTTTGGTCACGACGAAAATGTAGATCGCCGTGAGGGGTAAGGCGGCCCATCCCAGCGGTAGGTAATTCTTGGGGTCCGTCAGCGGAATCACCAGCGTGGCGATCTGCACGCGGGCGTTCTCCTCGCCGAGCAGTTGCACCAGCAATCCACCACCGAGGAGGGCCACGAGTTGGGTTTTCGCCGACAACTGCTTGAGGTCGTCCCACGCGCCGAACGCCACCAGCGCTCCGCCGACGACCACCATGCCGATGAGATACAGCGGGAACGGTTTACCGCCCGGATACGCAAACGGCAACACCACCGCGAGCGAAATGACGATGCCGACGTAGATGGCAATGCCGCCCCAGCGCGCCAACGGCTCTTTGTGAATCCGGCGATCGTCCCGATTCGGGTCGTCCACCGCCCCGTACTTGAAGGCCAGCGTGCGGACCCACGGCGTGAGAATCCAGGCCACCGCCATCGCGATGAATCCGGTGAGGAGCGGCGCGCGGAACCCCTGCAACAATCCGCCTGCGGATGCCGACGCACCGGGGGCCGCAGGGGCCGCCAGCAACGGGCTCAATCCGGAGACGACATCTAGCAGCATGGGACAGCTCTTCGCGAGGCCCTATTGAACCCCGTCCCGGGACATGCCTTGGGACCAGTCGTGCTGAGCCAGTCGTGCTGGGCCCAGTCGTTTTGGGTTCTCCGCAAAGAGACGTACCAGGGGTCGCGAGCGGCGCATGGCATGTTCAGCCCGCCGCGATCGCGAGGTCGACCGGCTCGAGCGCGCCATCGCGGAATCGCAGCACTTCCAGCCGGGCGTAGTGGAAGAGTTCCTTCGAGAACTCGTCCGGGTAATCGCCTTCGTAAATCACCCGGGTGATGCCCGCATTGATGATCATCTTGGCGCACGCATTGCACGGCTGACAGGTCACGTAGATCGTCGCGCCATCGCACGGCACCCCGAGCTTGGCGGCCTGGAGCAAGGCGTTCTGCTCGGCGTGGAGACTCCGGATGCAGTGTCCGGCGCGCAAACAGCCGCCCGGCCAGTCGGTGGTCTGACCATTTTCCGGACAGTGCGGCAATCCGCTGGGCGCGCCGTTGTAACCGGTCGCCAACACGTGCCGATCGCGCACGAGAACTGCGCCCACGGATCGGCGAGGACACGTGGCCCGGGTCGCCACCAAGTGTGCGATCTGCATGAAGTAACTGTCCCAGCTCGGGCGGCCATCCCCGATCTGCTGCCCGTGCCCGTTGGCCGACTCATCCATGGTGCGATGATACGACGAAGCGGGCCCATCTTCGGCAATGGGACCTTCGCGCGGGTTCGCCACGCGGATCGGTACTCTCCTGCGTAGAGGAATCTACACCTATGGGCATCCCTTACGTGATCGAACAGACCCAGCACGGCGAACGCAGCTACGACCTGTGGTCGCGCCTGCTGAAGGACCGCATCGTGTTCCTTGGGACCGAAGTTGACGACCATGTCGCCAACATCCTCGTCGCCCAGTTTCTCTTCTTGGAAAAAGAGGATCCGAACAAGGACATTGAGTTCTACATCAATTCGCCCGGCGGTTCGGTTTACGCCGGCATGGCGATCTACGACGCGATGCAGCTGGTGCGGCCGCAGATCGCCACGACCTGCGTCGGGGTGGCCGCCTCAATGGCCAGCGTGCTCCTATGCGCCGGCGCCCCTGGCAAGCGAAGCTGTCTGCCGAACGCCCGCGTGATGATTCACCAGGTGTCCAGCGGATTCCGCGGCACGATGGCCGACATCAACGTGCAGGTGCGCGAGACGAACACGCTGATGACCAAGCTAACGGACATCATGGCGCACCACACGGGCAAGGACCCGGAGACCCTGCTGAAGGACATGGACCGCGACTACTGGATGTCGGCGGACGACGCCCAGGCGTACGGACTGGTCGATCACGTCATTCGGCGCGACTAATCCCATCTCCGTCGGCCGAACCGCACTTTTTCGGCCGACTTGCATGATAATGGGAGCACATGTCTCGCGGCGTCGAGCGAAGAGATCAGTGCTCCCTCTGCGGGCGGAATCGCGAACAGGTCCGTCGGCTGGTGTTCGGGCTGTACGGAGCCATCTGCTCGGACTGCATTGAACTGTGCCAAGACATCGTGGACGAGGAGGCGCGCAGTGCTCCCGATGCCGCCACGAAAGTCATCGGCGAACCGAAAGCGCGCGGGTACCGCCAGCTGGCGACGCCCGTGCAGCTCGTCGAATATCTTGACGAGCACGTCATCGGTCAGGAACGCGCCAAGCGCACCCTCGCGGTGGCGATCTACAACCATTACAAGCGGCTGCGGGTCCACGACCAGCGCGAGTTGGATTCGCGCGAGATTCAACTCGGCAAGTCGAACATCCTCTTTCTCGGCCCGACCGGTTGCGGCAAGACCTTGCTGGCCCAAACGATCGCCGAAATCTTGCAGGTGCCGTTTGCCATCGCCGACGCGACCTCGTTGACCGAGGCCGGGTACGTGGGTGAAGACGTCGAATCCATCCTCTCGCGGCTGTACACCGCCGCCGAACGCATTGATCCGCAAGACCCCGTGGCGGTGGCCGAGCGAGGCATTGTCTACATCGACGAGATTGACAAGATCGCGCGCAAGTCGGAAAACGTGTCGATTACGCGCGACGTGAGCGGCGAAGGGGTTCAGCAGGCCTTGCTGAAGATTTTGGAGGGGACCATCGCCCACCTTCCGCAGGGCGGAGGCCGGAAACATCCTTACCAAGAGACGATTCCGCTGGACACGCGCAACATTCTGTTTATCTGCGCCGGAGCGTTTGATGGCCTCAGCGACATCGTTCGGCGCCGCCAACGCGGGGCCCAAATCGGTTTTCGGGCGGAGGCGCCCAGCGCCGAGGCGGGTCTGGGCGACGTGCTTCCGCAAGACCTCATTCGCTTCGGCTTTTTGCCCGAGTTCATCGGTCGGCTTCCGGTGACCGCCGTGCTGGACGGGCTGACTCACGAGGCTCTGGTACGCATCTTGGTCGAACCGAAAAACGCCCTGCTTCGGCAGTACCAACGCCTGTTCGAACTGGATGGCGTGGAGTTGGTGGTGGAACCGCCGGTGCTGGATGAGATCGCCGCCGAGGCGTTGCGACGCGGCACCGGAGCCCGCGCGCTCCGCTCGATTCTGGAGGAATTGCTGCACGTGCCGATGTTTGAGGCGCCGTCTCGCGCCGACCTCGTTCGGGTGGTGCTGACTCCGGGGGCGCTGTCGGAAGGGGTGACGCCGACGTACGTCTCGCGGGAGCTGTTCCGCGACGTGGGGTGACTCGGGCGTGGCGGGGGCGTGGGAGCAATCGGAGCGGAGGAATGCAGTCCAGCGTCGGAGTCAATCAGTGTCCGGTACAGGCACGCGTGGAATTGGCCCGCCCGGAGGGATTCGAACCCCCGACCCTCGGTTCCGAAGACCGATGCTCTATCCACTGAGCTACGGACGGCAGAACGAAGATGATACCCCGGCCGGGCGCGCCCCGTCGAACCGGGCCCGTTCGGGTAAGCATCCGCCATGGCCGATTTTCTGGCGACGTGGGCTCTCGTGCGGGGCCGATTCGACCGCGAGCTCGAGGGGTTGACGCCGGCGCAGTTGCACTTTCGCTTGCATCCCGGCGCGTTGACCCTGGCCGAAATGGCCGTGCACGTGGCCGGCGTTGAGGTCTCGTTCGTCACCCAACTCCTGCGCACGCCGCTCTCGCCCGAACTCGCCCGCCTGAAGGCCGCCGCCACCGACGGCAGCGTCAATGACCGGCCGTTCCCGTTCGCGAAGGAAGAGCTCACCGCCGAGTTCATCACCGATGCCCTCCGAACGGGAGCCGAGATGGCACGCTCCATTCTCGAGCATCCGCGCGACGAGATCCGCGCGAGAGAGATCGTAAGCGCCCTCGGGCCGGTGATCGACGGCACCGGGGCGATGGCCCGGCTGGCCTACCATCCCGGCTATCACCAGGGACAGGCGTACCTCATCAAGACCTCGCCGGAGTTTCCGCGCGCAGAATGAACGCGTTCGAGACCCCGGAAGCGTTCTTCGACTCCAGGCTTCCGGAACAGGCCGAAACCCTTCGCACCATCGACGCATTCATCCGGACGCACGCGCCAAACCTGGAGCCCGGTGTGATGCGGAACCACGCCGCGTACGGTCGCTACCGGTACGAGGGTGCCAGCGGGAGGGCCGGCGAATGGTTTCGGGTCGGCCTCAATCGTTTGGCGACTCAGTACGCGCTGTACATCACCCCGTCCGACGGCGATGTGACCCTGGTGGAAAGCGCACGCGACCGGCTGGGCAAGGTCAGCCTGGGCCGCAGTTGCATTCGATTTGCCGACTGGAGCAAGGTGAACCACGACACCGTCGCCGAGCTGCTGCAGCGAGCCGACGCGATCCATCGCGGCGGAGCCTGACCCGCAAGTACCCGTTGATCGGGCGGAACCCTCGCGCTGCAATCGGCTTATGCTCTGCGTATGGCAAACGAAACGACCGTCCGCGTGGTGGAGACCGGGGCCAGCCCGTTCGCGGTGGCCATCACAGTGGGCAAATTCAACCTCATCGGCGACGAACCGCCCGAGCTTGACGGCGCAAACCTCGGCCCGGCACCGTACGATTTTCTCACCATCGCCCTGGCCGAATGCACCGCGATGACGATTCGCTGGTACGCGCGTCAGCAGGGTTGGCCGCTCGACCGCGTGCAAGTCACGGTCACCCACGCGAAGCGCGATCGCATCGACACCTTTCGCAAGCGGATCGAGATCGAAGGCCCGCTGCTCTCGGCCGAGCAGCGCGCGAAGCTGCGGGAAGTCGCGGATAAATGCCCGGTGCACCGCACGTTGCTTGGCACGCCCGAGTTCTCGACGGAAGCCGACGACGCATGAACCTCGGCCTGATCTTGCTGTGGGTGGGACGGTTCTTCGTGATTCTGCTTCTGTTCGCGTTCGGCCTCGCCAAGTTCACCGCGTTCGAGGCGGAGGCGATTCGGCCCCTGACCGAATCGAGCCCGGTGTTCGCGTGGGCGACGCGCCTGATGCCGGCATCGGTGGTCGCGGGCGGCATCGGCGTCGTGCAATTGGCCACCGCCAGCCTCATCGCCCTGCGATTCGCCTCCCCCGGCGCCGGATTCGTCGGCAGTCTGCTGGGGATCACGACCTTCACGATCACGCTGAGTTTCCTGTTCACCACGCCGCAGGCCATGACCTGGGCGGATGGGCCGCCGAAGTTCAGCGACATGGGGAACTTCCTCCTCAAGGACTTCGCCTTGTGGGGAATCTGCATGGCCAGCGCAATCGAATCTCGGCGTGCGATGACGCTTCGCGCGGCGACGTTGGACCCGTTGCCCAGCGGCGATACCCCGGCTTGACAAACGAAACCGGCGCGGGTACATTTATAAATCCGCGAGCGGGCGTAGCTCAGTGGTAGAGCGATTCCTTGCCAAGGAATAGGTCGCGGGTTCGAATCTCGTCGCCCGCTCCAACTCCGTCATCCGAACAGGGCGTCCGCCACCGTGATGACTTGGCGCCCCGCCGCCCCCTGCACCACCAAGGCTCCTTCTGCGCAGATGCCGTCTGCCTTCATCACCTCGCCGCCCGGCGTGCGAAACAGCTTGCCCGGCGTTTGGTCACGCTCTTGCCAGATCGGCTCGAGGTCGCTCCAATCGCGCACTTCCGGCAGACGCCGCCATTCCGTCGCGATGCGATGCAGAGCTTCTTCGGGAGTCCACACCTGTCCCGTCGCTTGAAGCACGCTGGTTGCCCGGTACGCAATTTCGGGCGGAAACTCGGTTTGCTTGAGATTCACCCCAACGCCGACCACCGGGATGCGTCGGCCTTCGGGATCCAGCACCGTCTCCGCCAGAATGCCGGCCACTTTTCGATCGCCGTACACCACGTCGTTCGGCCATTGGACATGAGCATCGAAGCTGCGCGCAACCGCCAACGCCATCGCCATGCCGAGCCACGCCGCATTCGGATGATCGGCGTGATCCCAAAAGATGAGCGTCGCGGCCAGCGACTCTCCCGGGGCGGTGATCCACTCGCGATCCAACCGGCCGCGGCCCGCCGTTTGCATCTTTGCCGTGCACGCGCCGTAAGGAAATCCGCGCTTTACCCAGGCGACCGCTTGGTTTTGGGTCGTCGGAATCGTCTCGAAGTCGAGTTGAATCCGCAAGTCGTCTACGGGCCAGTTCATCGTGATTTCAACTCGAGGTGCATGCTAAGCGCCGGAGCACTGTGCGTAATGGCTCCGACGCTGATGAGATGAACACCCGTTTGCGCGACGCCGCGCACCGTGTCGAGGTTGATGCCGCCGCTTGCCTCGAGCAACACGCGATCGCCGAACTGCTTCACCACTTCTCGCATCATGAACGGGTCCATGTTGTCCAGCATCACGACGTCAGCCCCGGCGGCGACCGCTTCCTCCACCTGGGCGGCGTTCTCGCACTCCACCTCGATGCGAATGAGGTGACTCGCCACGCGTCGGGCGGCGGTGATGGCCTTCGCGACGCTGCCGTGCGCGGCGATATGGTTGTCCTTCAGCATCACGCCGTCGTAAAGCCCCATGCGGTGGTTAAATCCTCCGCCGCAACGCACCGCGTACTTTTGCAGGGCCCGCAGCCCTGGCACAGTCTTTCGCGTATCCACCACGCGCGCGCTGGTTCCCGCAACGCTGTCGACAAACTTACGGGTAAGGGTCGCGACGCCGCTGAGCTGCATCATGAAGTTCAGCGCGGTGCGTTCGGCGCTCAGCACGGCCGAGGCCGGGAGCCGACCCCGAATGACCACATCTCCCCGCCGCACGACATCGCCATCTTGCGCCAAGACTTCCAGATCGCAACTGGGCGGGTCATCGTCTTCGGGCTGCATGAGGTGCGCCGCAATGCCGAGACCGGCCAAGATGCCGTCGGCCTGCACCTCGATATACCAATCGGCCAGCAGCTCGGCCGGTAGCGAGGCACTCGAGAGATCTCCGCTCCCGATATCTTCCGCAAGGGCAAGTTCAACGACCGACCACCAATCGTGCGGTTCGGGATGCAACCAAGGCAACACCCGACCGGTTTACCAGACGCAGGGTATTTGGCTACGATTCCGATTCCGTGAGCTCGACCCCGCACCGCGCGGCCAGCTCTTCGGCGAGGAGTCGAAACGGAACATCCAGCCCGTTGCGTTGCCAACCCACCGGCACCTTTGCCCTTCCGGCAGAGAGGTACGCCACCGGCTTGATGACGAACGTTGTGGAATCGAGGATCACGGTCACTCGGTCTCCGCGCAGCTGTAACGCCTTCACGCGTCCGTACGGAATCGACTTGATCGTTTTGCCCGCCACGATGTCGAAATGCTCGGCCTGCAGCACATACTCGTGCCCTTCGGCCTGGTCGTGCACGTGGCCGGTGTACGCGCCCTTGCCGTACTCGTAAATGCTGGTCGCGGCCTCGCGCAGGCTTTCTGAAAATCGCTTGGCCGGGTCTTTCACCCGCTTGGCGTGGTCTCGGGCATCGGCCCGGTGTTCATCGGCGCCGAACCGGAGCCATCGGATCGACTCATCCGGTCGGTAGCGTGCCAATTCCATCTCTTCATTAGAGCGCATTCGGCCCGAATTGGATACGGGTGCCTAGGACCACCGAAAACGCGTACAGTACGGTAGATGCAATACACCAATCTCGGCCGCTCTGGCCTCAAGGTCAGCCGCCTGTGCCTCGGCACGATGAACTTCGGCCCGAAAACCACCGAGCCCGACAGCTTTGCCATCATGGACCGCGCGCTGGAGCTCGGCATCAACTTCTTTGACACGGCCGACGTGTACGGCTGGGACAAGACAGGCTGGACCGAACGAATCATCGGCAACTGGTTTGCCCAGGGGAATCAACGCCGCGAAAAGACCGTGATCGCCACCAAGGTCTACGGCATCATGGGCGATTGGCCAAACGACGAACACTGCAGTGCGCTCCATATTCGCCGTGCGTGCGAGGCAAGCTTGCAACGGATGCAGACCGATTACATCGACCTGTACCAAATGCACCATATCGACCGTGGCACGCCCACCGATGAGATTCTGGAAGCATTTAGCGTGTTACGACAGCAGGGGAAGGTGCTCTACTTCGGCTCCTCGAACTTTGCCGGTTGGCACATTGCCCGATTCAACGAAACCGCGAAGGCCCGCCACCAGATGGGACTGATCAGTGAGCAATGCGTGTACAACTTGCTGAATCGCAAAGTCGAGAGCGAGGTGATTCCGGCCGCGCGCGAATACGGTCTAGGCATTATTCCGTGGAGTCCGCTGGCCGGCGGCGTACTGGCCGGACCGAGCGACGATCCCGGCGCACGACGCAACGAAGGATGGGGAGCCAAGAGTATGCAGGACAACGCCGACCAAATTGGTAAATGGGTCGACCTCTGCCGAGAGCTGGGCGAAACTCCGGGCAACGCGGCGCTGGCGTGGACGCTTCATCAGCCGGGCGTGACCGGGCCGATCATCGGTCCGCGAACGATGGCCCAACTGGACGATGCCACGCGTGCTCTGGAAATTCAACTCTCGGCCGACGTCTTGGCCCAGATCAATGAGATCTTCCCGGGCCGCAAGACCAGTCCGGAAGAGCACGCCTGGTAAGGCTGGTTTATTTAACGCACTTGGGATGCCGAACGCTGGCTGAGGTAACTCTCTAACTTTGCGGACTCGGCTTCCCAAACGGCCATCTTGCCTGCCAACTCTTCCTGAAGCTGTTGGTGGGCCCGCGTAAGCGAAAGGATATCCGCCGTCGGGCTGAGCTCGGCAAGCTGTTGTTCCACTTCCTGAATCTCGGCTTCCGCATCGGCGATTTCATTTTCAATATCCGCGATGCGTTTTTGCAGTCGCTGAATCTCTTTGCTGATCTCACGCTCGGAGAGTACAGGCGCGGCGGGGGTGGACGCCTCCACCACTACCTTTTGCTTTGCGGCCTCGGGAACAATCGCTTTCTTTGCCCGGTATTCGTCGAAGGTACCGGGATACTGGATTGGGCCTGCCCGCCGGATATCCAAAATGTGGGTGGTGACTTGACTCAGTAGGTACCGATCGTGCGAGATCAGGATGAGGGTTCCTTGGTACTCCCGAATGACCTGCACCAGTGCATCTCGACTCGCCATATCCAGGTGGTTTGTTGGCTCGTCCAGCACCAGAAGGTTCGGGTTGAGTTGCGTGAGCTTCGCGAGGCTCAACTTGTTCTTCTCCCCTCCGCTTAACGTTTTGATCGGGCGGAACACATCATCGCCGCTCAGCAGGAATCGACCCAGCAAGTTACGCGCATCGGCCGGTTTCATGTCCAGCTCGTAAACGCAGAAGTCGATCGGACTCATGTCCGGATCCAGATCGCTTGCATCCTGCGTAAAGTAACCGACCTGGACATTCGCTCCGAGTTTCGTACGTCCGGACAAGGCCTCTAACTCGCCGAGCGCAACCTTCATCAGCGTCGACTTCCCCGCCCCGTTTTCTCCGATAATGCCCCAACGCTCGCCGAAGCGCACGGTCCAATCAAGTCGGTCGATCAGCGTTAGGCCAGGAAATCCGACCGTGAGCTTTTCGCACGTAAGGGCGAGGTCTCCCGATCGTTTCGCCGCGCCGAAACCACCTTGCATTTGGCGGTCGGGCCGATGTACTTCCACCTTGTTCTCAATCAACCGATTGAGCAGCTTCAGCCTACCGCGCGCCTGAGCCGTGCGCTGGCTATTCATAAACCGGCGGACGTACTCATCCATCTTCGCGATCTCCAGCTCTTGTCTCCGGGCGACCTCTTCCAACCGCGCGTCCTCCTCTTCTCGAAGTTGCCGATACTTGCTAAACGGGCCCGGGTAACTAAACACCTGTCGCTCGCGAAGTTCCAAGAACCGTTCGGCCGTCGACTCGAGGAACGTCCGGTCGTGCGAAACGAGCAGTACCGCTCCGTGATACACCTTGATCCACTGCTCTAACCATTCGGTTGCCTGAAGATCGAGGTGGTTGGTCGGTTCGTCCAGAATCAGCAAATCGGGTGCTTCCAGCAACAAACGCGCTAACGCAAGGCGCGTACGCTCACCGCCGCTCAGTTTGTCCGTCGGCTTTTCAAACTCATCTTCCGTAAAGCCGAGCTTCTTGAGTACCACGCGAATGTCGGTCTCTGCGCTGTACCCTTCCGCGTCCAAAAAGTGTTCGTGTACGAGTGCGTACTCGTCTAAGTCCTCCGGCGTTGCATCACCCGAATCAAGAATTGCCTGCAACTCTTCTAATCTTTGGCGCAGTGCAAGTTCGCCTTCTTTCGCTGCCTGAGCTTCTTGCAACACGGTAAGGCCCGTCGCCACCGGCTGTTCTTGCCGCAGGTAGCCGATCTTTGCCCCGCGCGCCAACGTCACGCTGCCCTGATCCGGTGCGTACTGACCGGTAATCATACGCAGCAACGTGGTCTTGCCTGCACCGTTACGTCCTACTAATGCGACTTTCTCACGCGCATCCACGCGAAAAGTCGCGCCTTCGATGACGATATCATCGACAAAGTGCTTATGAACCTGAGTAACGTTGAGCAGCACGGGCCCTCTATTGTGGCCCATCTGCCCTCCGGTTTGCCCTACTCGGTCGCGCGAAACAGGGCATTAAACAGGAGTTTGAACGCTCCGTGGCTCTGACCTCGGAAGTTGACTTCCGGAGCCAGCAGCACCGCACGCCCCTTTCCGACGGACACATCCACCATCGCCATGCCCCCTTGTAGCTTCTCTTGCCCCCAGGCCCAACCGCTGCGCAACGGCTTCGCGCGATCGTATTCCGCAAGTGCGCTTACTTGCGGGTGAACCATCGGCGCGAAGACGGCGCTGTTATCGAACATCAGGTCAAGCCGTTCGTCAACTCCGCGCGTCAGCGGGTGCGGTACGATTTGGACATTGAGTACCGAGCCGGGAATAAAGAATTCGGCGTTGGTTAACCGCTTTCCATCCTTGACAAGATGGTGTTGTACTGGCAACTTCCGATCTTGTGCGAGTGCCCAGGCGGCGTCTCCAAGCGCCACAACGTGCCCTCCGGCATCTATAAACTCTTGGATGCGCTTACCCGCCTGTGCGCTCGTCGCACTACCAATCCTTGCACGCCATTCCGCCGGAACGGTTGGGTCTTGCCGAAGTCGCTCCATCGCCGCACCCGTGACCTCTTGCTCCGCAAAGCGAAAGTCCGACGGGAGTACCAGCACGTCGTATCGATCGTTAAGATTTTGCGAATTCAGGTCGGGTCCGTATAACACGGTGTAAGGAAACTGAAACTCTTCGAGCAGCCATCGGCACCAACCACTGGTCATGCTTCCGCCGTACGTATCCCACAGTGCGATACGCGGTGCTTTCACTCGGGCATGGTCATTCGCGCCTGGAGCCAACGGCAGCAAGCGACCGAACGGCTGATTTTTCGCAATAGCTTCCAGCTTAGCTTGCTCTCCCGAAATGTGGAAGTTTCCGCTCGGATCACGCCGGACGGCTAACCCTTGCGCCAACGCCTGGTTGGCAAAGCTGAACGACTCGTTCTCGGTTACCGGAGCGGTAACACCCGCCGAATATCCCGAAGGAAGCGGCGTGGGTACCTTAGCGGTTCGAATTGGCGTCGTGGCAAGCTGCGGTGGTTCCAACAAGCGCTCAAACGGTACTCCCATTTGATACGCAAGCGTGTATCCGGCGTTATCGTAAGGCGGTTTCGGCGGTCCTCCCGGATAAAGGAAATCGTTCGGGTGGTCTTGTGGCTCGAACATATCCAGGATGTGCGGCCGGAACGGCTGATCACAGCGCACGACGTATGACCCGGCCGGAACTCCGTCATGCGTGGTTGTTACCCGCTCCACCCGAATACCCGTACGCAAAAGCTTTTCGACAAATCTTGATGAAGCGCCCCAATGTGGGTTATCTGACCGGATGAGGTACGCCCGCGCATCCCGCAGTGCTGGTTTCGTCAGCGCATCCG
Organism: Fimbriimonadaceae bacterium; assembly: GCA_033763535.1. GTDB lineage: Bacteria > Armatimonadota > Fimbriimonadia > Fimbriimonadales > Fimbriimonadaceae > Fimbriimonas. Next base: position 34,795 of record JANRKI010000089.1, read on the forward strand.
CACCCAGTTCCCGAATACGCGCCGGATAACGGGTCCAATGATCCTTTCGGCCACGCTCAATCGAATTCTTCGCCGCGCGGTAGTTCGCCTCCAAAAGCTTTTCCCGCGATCGCGACGCGTAGTCCAGGATGGCGTAGTTCGCTTCGACCTCGTAACGTAACGAATCTTTGAGGTGCCACGTCCGAACATTAATCGGCATCGGTAAGTCGGTAGTCGGAATCTGGCGATCCGCTAAAAATCGAAGCGGGGCGGGATTCGGGCTTCCCCACGTCTCGGTGAGGATTCCGACCATGTTATGAAAATAGGTCGTGGTTCTTAGTCCACCGTTCCACCACGCGGAGAACGACGCACCATCGCGCATCACGGTACCGCCCAAGCCAGTACGGATCAGTCTTTGGTGCATATTGAGCCCCACTAAATCCGTTCCCGTCTGGATGATCGGGTCCACGTGGTAGTTAAACGGGTTTCGGAAGGGCGGAATATACATGATCGTTCCCGCCGGTGCCGTCTGGTGGTGGTTGTAAACGATCTGCGGGAACCACTGTTCGTACAGAACAGCGTTCATGTTGCGCGTTTCCGCCAGGTTCATCGCGTAGAAGTCACGGTTATTGTCGTGACCGGCGTACTTTTGATACAGCCGAGGTAACCCAGACAGACTTCGGGACATCGGATCCGGATTCCGCATGTACCAATCGCTCACCAGTGCCATTCCGTCCGGATTGGCATGCACCAGTAGAATCACGTTATCGCGCAAGATGCGCCGATTTTCGGCATCTTCCCGCGATACCAATTGGTACGCCGTTTCGATGAGTTGCTGCGCTCCCAGCACCTCGTTGGCGTGTAACCCTCCGTCAATCCAGACCACCGACTTCGCGCGATCAATCGTTTTCAGCGCTTCAGCATCGTCGCGAAAGTCGGCCATGGCGATTCTGCGATTGGTCGCCTGAATCCCCTTAAGGTTTCGCAGGTTTGCCGGATCGCTAATGACCGCCATCCATTGATCGCGTCCTTCTTCGGTCTTGCCGATACTGACCAGCTGAATGCGCTTGCTACTTTTGGCCAGTAACGACCAGTAGCTCGTCAACTGATCGTAGTTCGCCAGCCAGTAATCCTCGCAGATCTCGTGTCCAAAGACCTGACGCGGGCTCGGAACCTCCGCCGAAACCGCGGCCGAGATGCCCAAGACCGCGAGAACCAACCATCGCTGACGCATGGTTTACGTTACTCTATTGCTGCCGATTCCGATGTCGCCGGCGTCTGATAGAGCGCGAAAATTGCCCCGGCTGGGTCCGCCAAAATGATGTAACCGGCGTCCATGTTTTCATGTCGCACAACTCCGCCGCGGGCAAGTGCCGCCGCTACGGCCGCCGGTAAGTCTTCTACCACCACATACGGAATCCACACGCCTGGCAAGTTCGCGTTAATTCCACGCGCATGACACACTCCCGCCACGGGTTCTTCTGGCGCTTCACGTCGGTAGGCCGAGTAGTCCGCATACTCACCCATCGGTACTTCAGCGAAGTCCCATCCGACCACCGAGCGATAGAAGTCCCGTATCTCGGTCGCGTTCGGCACCGTCAAATCCCACCAGAGAATCATTCCTGTTTTGCTCAATTCCGTCATCGCTCACGTCACCTTGACACAATTCGCGGATCAGACTATGGTGGGTCATGCCCAAAATTCCGTTCGTCGGTCGCCGCTTCACGCCTGAAACATTCACGGAATACCTGAAGACGATCCGGTTTAAGGGGACTTTCGTACCCCAATTCGTGACGTTACACCATACCGGAGCACCGTCTCTGGCGCAGAGACCCACCGGATTCGAACCGCAGCACCTGACGAACTTGCTCCACTACTACCAAAATCAGCTGGGTTGGTCGGGTGCACCGCACTTCTTTATTGATGACCGGTCCGACGGAATCATCGTCTTTCAAGATCTCACCAAACGTGGGGTACACGCGGCGTCGTTTAACCGTATTTCGTGGGGAATCGAGATGCTCGGCAATTTCGATATGGAACCATTTCATACCGGCAGAGGGGCAAAAGTACGCGATCTCTCGATGCAAACTCTAGCCATCTGCTGCAAGCATCTTGGCGTTACGGCCGATTCGATCCGGTTCCATCGCGACGACCCCCAAACTTCGAAATCCTGTCCTGGCCGAGGCGTTGACAAAGCCGATGTGGTCCGACGAGTATCGACTCTACTCGCCGCACCGACTCCGCCCGATCTTGACGAAACCGACGAGATGCAAAACTGGAAGGTCATCCTTCCCGGTGGCGCAATCCATGACGAGGTCCGGACGAAAGATGGCCGCCCCATCGCCCTTGCCCGGCTGATGCTTGACCAGTTAAGCCCAGGCGGAACGTTCAAACTTAACCCTCAAAAGACCGAACTATCGTGGACTTCCCGAAACGTCGTGCACAAACTCCGCATCGCAGAAATCGACGAGAATGGAAGATCGTGGGCTTTTGTCCGTGATCTCGCTACCGCCGCCGGGTTTGCGCTAACGGTTAACCAGCGCGTGATCACGATCCGCTAACGATCACTTCGCGAGCTTCTTCGCGAACCAGTCCAAAATGGTGCCCATTTCCCTTTCTTGGCCGGCCCACCCGTGCGCCTTCCCCGGAACGGTTAAGAGAGTGGCCTCTACGCCAAAGCTCTTGAGCGCCCGCACCGCGTGCTCGCTCTGCTGAATCGGGACCAACCCATCCTTGTCCCCGTGCACGAAAAAGCAGGGCGGCATCGCTTTGCTAAATCGAGCAACCGGCGACATGGTATCCGCCAACTTGGCCCACTCTTCGGGTTTAGCCGCATTCAGATCATCCACAAAAGCTTTCCCGTAACCGAGCTTGAGTACCGGACTACTAAACGCTTTATTGCCCTCCGCCCCGTAATTTCGAAAATCGGTTGGCGGATAGAAGATTCCCACCGCCTGCACCCGATCCGACGTACGATCCACGGAGTCGGCGGCATTCGGCGAGCCGTCACTCCCCAGCGCCGCCACCATCAGCGAAAGATGCCCACCCGCACTCCCCCCGGTAATTCCGATCCGATTGGCATCGATTCCAAATCGAGTGGCGTTCGCGCGAATAAATCGTACAGAGCGTCGTACTTGCTCCACGATCTCCGGAACCTTGTACCGAGGTTGCGCACCATGCACCACAAAGAATGCGGTCATGTTTCGGTCGGTTGCCAACTTAGCTAGTTCCGGCCGAATCCCGTTATGATCGGATACCCATCCGCCGCTCACGACGAAGATAATCGCCGCTCCGGTGGGCCGCTCCGGTCGAAAAACGTCCAGAGTAAAGGCAGCGCCTTTATCCTTTAAGTAAACGATATCCGATTCTCGACCGGCCCCAGCCGGCTTGCCCGCGCAGGCCAGCGCGCACATCGTCCACGCCGCCAACAATCCGTAATGTCGCATAGATTCACTATAGCGCGAACCGACACTGCAAATGTTCGGTTTCGCGGGTACGTTAGAGAAACCATGTCAACACGCACCGTCGCATTTTTTGTTCCGCCGACCGTCGTAGACGAAGCTCCCGGCGTCACGATTCGCCGCACCATCGGCGGCGAGCGGATGGTCCTGCTTGACCCGATCCTGTTGTGCGACCACTTATACATGGCGCCGCGCCCAGAACCGATGGGCTTTCACCGTCATCCGCACCGGGGTATCGAAACGCTAACTTTCGTTTTTTCCGGCACCGTAAACCATAAGGATTCGATCGGTAACGACAGTACCGTGACAGCGCCGACCGCTCAGTGGATGCGAGCCGGAAACGGAATTTGGCACGAAGAAATGCTCATCGCGGGTAACGAACCGACCGAAGCGCTCCAACTTTGGCTGAACCTACCGCAAACACTCAAACGCACAGCTCCTCAGTACCAGGCGGCGGACCAGCTTCCACAAGTCAGCTACCCATCCGGAACCGTCACCCTCGTTTCCGGAACTTTTGAAGGCGTGAATGGCCCGTTAAGCTCCATCGCCGTTCAACCGTTTCTGGCGATTGCGAAGTTTGATCAAGACGGTACCCTCCGCGTTCCGACCGCCGCGAATGATACCGCCGCCGTATCCATCATTCGCGGCCAGATCAACGATCACGAAGGGCCCGGTCTCGTCGTCTTTACGGATGGAACGGAGCTTGAACTTCAAGGTTCCGCCGGTACCCTCGCGGTCATTATCGTTGCGCCCAAACTCAACGAACCGGTCATGCAGTACCGATCCTTCGTGATGAACACGGCCGAAGATATCGCCGAAACCCTCGCGATGATCCACGCAAACCGGTTCGGCACGGGCGATTAATGAAATACGCGTAATGGATTCGGACTCGCGTAGTGCGTATTGTCGTACAGCGGAACCTTCAGAGCGTTTGCAATGCGTTGCGCGTGGCTCAGCACCGCAAAGGCACCGTCGTTAAGCCGTGCTCCCGGCCGTAAGTTGCGTGTGTCCTGATGCAGCAGTAATGGTGGTGCCGCCATTTGTTTCCAGTGCAGTAACACGTGGTACGTCACGGCCGGCTGGCGGTACTGGCCGATCGTCATCGTCTCGGCGATCACCTGCACTGCGTCTAATTGATCCAAGCTCCCGTGTTGGGTCCGTTGCCCGAAGTAGTCCCCGCCAATTCGGCGACGATAGCGACGCTCTCGTAAATCAAGCGTCACCTGATCCAAAGACAATTCCGCCAGAATCGCCGCCCCCACGACCATCAGACCCGTAATCAGGCACCAGGCTGCTCCCGGACTGGGAAGAAACCCGAACATATTGAGCAAGATCGCAATCCCAACGACCAATGTGCCGCGAACAAACCAAAGATACGCCAGCGGAGGCCCGACCACAATGCGCTTATCCTCTCCGGCAAACCGCGCAACGGCCGGCGTCTCCAGCTTCATGACATAACCGTTACGGCGTCCCGAAACTGCGGAAACTGCACCGGTTTCAACAGATAAATATCCACGCCCGATTCCTTCGCTACCCGCTCATCCTCCGGACTACTTCGACCGCTCACGCAAACAATCCGCACGCTTTGCCCGGTAGGAAGCTGGCGAATTCCGTAAGCGAGTTCGGGTCCGCTGAGCCCGGGCATTTCAAAATCTGTCACCACAACGTCGTACTTATCCAAACTAAACGCGTCGAGTCCTGCGCCGCCATCGGCCACTACCGTCACCGTAAAGCCAATCTTCTGCAGCATCGAGCGCAACACCATTTGATTGATCTCGTTATCCTCGATCACCAGCGCATTACCCGCCGAAGCCGGCTCCGTCGGCAACCCAACCGTACCTCCCGCGTTCGGGACTAACGCGTACTCCACACTTTCAATCAACTGCTGCCGACGAATCGGCTTCTGCACCACCCCCCGAAAAAGTCCCTTGACTTCCGGATGCTTTCGAGGGTCCATGGTGACCGAGGTTATGAGCACCCTTGGCGATTGATCGTGCGATTCGAGCCACTTCGCAATCTCAATGCCGTTGGTCGTCCGTAAATCCATATCGATCAAGTACACGTCAAACGGTTTCGACGATTCCTCGACCAGGGTAAAGAACGCATCTGCACTGCTCGCGGTCGAGATTTCGCTCCCCGCCTGCTCAATATAATTCCGCAAGATATCAAGGCTAAACGGATCGTCGTCGATCGCCGCAATCCGAAGTCCAGCCCGTAGTTTCGGCGAAGAATCGAGCCCCGTCACCGGTTCCATGGGGAGGTAGCTGCGGAAGATACTGCCTTTCCCAAGTTCACTTTCGAGCTCCACCCGACCGCCGTACGCTTCCGACAAGAGCTTCACGATTGACAATCCAAGCCCGGTTCCACCGAACCGGCGGGTGATCGTCTCGTCCGCCTGCGAGTACTGTCGGAACAACTTCTCCTGCCCCTCCGGACTAATCCCGATCCCGGTATCAATCACCGAAAGGACCAGTACCCCGTCGTCGTAATCCAGTTCAATCGTGACCGAACCTTGATCCGTAAACTTCACGGCATTATTCACCAGATTGGTCACGATCTGCCGAAACCGGGTCGGATCCCCGATGAGGCGGCCGGGCACACGCGGCAATACCTGACACTGAATCGAAACCCCTTTCCGGTGGGCAAGCGGAGCCCCCAGCAAGGCGACTTCCTCCGCAATCTGCGCCGCATCAAACGGGATCAACTCAAGATCCACGACGCCGTTCTCGAGCTTGCTGTAATCGAGAATATCGTTCAGCACTGAAAGCAGGGCACTTGCACTACTGCTGATCACTCCCAGCTGATCCTTCTGAGTTCGGGACAATTCCGAATCCTGCAACAGGGCCGACATGCCCATAATGCCGTTAAGCGGTGTGCGGATTTCATGCGACATACTCGCGATAAATGCGGCTCGCGATTTCACCGCCTGCTCGGCAATACGACGCGCTTCTTGAGCCTCCCGAATCCGCAATCGTAACGTGTTAAATTGGTGCGCCAATGTCCGCATCGCCGGACGAAACACGAGGAACGCTTCCGCCACGAGAAGCACCAGCGCCATCGCCAGGAGCACATACTCCAATCGTTTCAGCGCCTCAATATCGTTCGTCGCTTCTCGACTAAGCTGCCGAACCGTACCCTCCATTCGCGCTAAGAACGGTTGCTCATTCTTTAGCACGACTTCGTAATACAGGTCGCTGTTGCTGCGGCCCTCAAGCGCAATCACCCGAGCAGCCGATCGCGAGACTGCTTGATAGTAAGGCTCCGACTTCATGAACTCCGCCATCGAACCTGCCCCGGTCAGTCGCATGGCTAAATCATCCGCGTTCCTCCCGGCCAGGATTTCGTGCGCCCGATCAAGATCGGCGAGGGCCTGACTCAGCTCTTTCAGCACCACCGAATCCGGCCGCAACTCCCGCCTGGTCCGAAGCAACAGCAGACATTTCGAGATCCGCTGGCTCAGCATCCGTTGCCGACCGGCCAAATTGATCCTCCGCGCCGCCGTCTCACTCCGGTCAATCTGATATTGAACGATAAATTGCTGCAATATCAACATCAAACCAATCGCCAAAAAAGCACTGATATACATGCTCCGGTATTGGGTCGATGGATCGCGCGTGGTCATATGGGGCTCAGTGCAGGGTCGGCTGCCGAAAGCCGAGACAACTCAACGTTCGGGATTCCATAATCATACATGCCGACTTTCCGCGAGGGACTAAGTTTTGATGACGTTTTGCTCCTGCCAAAAGCAACGCAAGTTCTCCCGAGCGAAGTAGATCTCTCCACCCCGTTTCTCCCCGGCATCACCTTGCGCATCCCCATCGTCAGCGCGCCAATGGATACGGTGACCGATGCTCGGCTCGCCATCGCCATCGCCCGCGAAGGCGGAGTCGGCGTCATCCACCGCAACATGCCGATCGATCAGCAGGCCAGCGCGGTCGATCGCGTCAAACGATCCGAAAGCGGCGTCATTACCAAGCCGTTCAAGCTCGGCCCCGAGGCCACCATCCAAGACGCGGTCAACCTCATGGAGAAGTTCCACATCTCCGGAGTGCCGATCGTCGATGCCGAAGGCCGCCTCGTCGGAATCCTCACCAATCGCGATATCCGGTTCGAAACCGATTACACCAAGTCCGTCCGAAGCCGCATGACGAGCGATGCGCTTATCACCGCCCCGGTCGGTACGACTTTGGCCCAGGCCCAAGAGCGACTGGCCGAACACCGGATCGAAAAGCTGCCGATCGTTGACGAGGATGGCGTGCTCCGCGGACTCATCACGATCAAAGATATTCTCAAAGTCCAACGCCATCCGCTCGCAACGAAGGACGCGAAGGGCCGCCTCGTCGTTGGTGCTGCCATCGGTGCCCTGCGCGAACCGTACGAACGCGCAAAGGAGTTGCAAGATGCCGGCGTCGATTTCATCGTCATCGATGCCGCCCACGGCCACTCGCGCGGCGTCATGGACTGCCTGAAGCTCATTAAAACGAAACTGCCCGACCTCAAGGTCATCGCCGGTAACGTTGCGACGAGAGACGCTGTGCACGCACTCGCCGAACTCGGGGCCGATGGCCTGCGCGTCGGCATCGGAGCGGGGTCCATCTGCACCACGCGGGTCGTCGCCGGCGTCGGTGTCCCCCAGTTCTCCGCCGTACATGAATGCGCGGAGGCCGCGCGCGATCTGAATATTCCCACCATTGCCGATGGCGGCATCCGCAGCAGCGGGGACATCGTGAAGTGCCTTGCCGCCGGTGCCAATAGCGTAATGATGGGCAACATGTTCGCCGGTACCGAGGAAAGCCCGGGAGAAATCGAAATCTATCGCAACCGCGCGTACAAGGTCTACCGTGGGATGGGCTCGGTGGGCGCCATGCGCCAGGGCTCCAGCGACCGGTACATGCAGGTCAAAGAGAAGGGCGGCGTCCTCGTCCCCGAGGGCGTCGAGGGCCGCGTGCCGTTCAAGGGTGCCCTGGCCGATACCGTCAATCAGCTCGTGGGCGGCCTGCGCAGCGGGATGGGTTACGTCGGGGCCGAAAGCCTGGATGAACTGGTAGAACGCGCCGAGTTCATGAAGATCACCAACGCCGCCCTCCGCGAGAGCCACCCCCACGACGTCATGATCACGAAGGAGCCGCCGAACTACTCGTCTCCGTACGCCGATTCCGACAACGACTAGCCGTTCGTGGTTTCACGTGGCGGGAACCGCGTCGGTTTCCGCCACGTATGCCGGGTCCAGCTCGCCAAACGTGCTCCGCCGTAGCCGACCGTACGCGTACTCGGCCAAAAACTTCAGGTTCACCACGTCCTCCCGGTTGTACGCAATCAAGGTTTCCAAGGCGTCGGCCCGCCCGCCCCGCTCGTACATCCGCCACAGCCGAATCGCGTCCCGACCGGTCAGACCGTCGGTCGCGTCGTCGCGCGCGAGGCCAAGCTGCCGCTCGATTTTTTTGAGCCCGCCCATGATGTTGAGCTTCTTGAGCGTCGGGCAAAGGTCCAGGTGAATCTGGTCCATCACCAGGTGCTTCCAAGATTTCTGAATCATCGGCAGGTCAAACGATAGGCCGAAGAACGTGACCGTCATGCCGAAATGGCTCAGGCGGTCCGGAAGTTCGTACAGATCGTGCCCACGGACCAAACACCGAAAGTCCTCCCCGTCGTACAGCCCCACGCAGGTAATCGCGCCCGGACCATTGCCCCCGTCGGTCTCAATATCCAGGTAGACGGTCCGGTCTTGAAACGCCGGAAGTGCCCTCCACGCATCGCCGCTCGGCAACGTCCTCGCGAAGTATTGGTGCTCGCGATCTTCTAGCGCCGCGATACTGCGTTGCAACGCATCTCGCACCAGCCCGCGGTCGGCCGAACCGAACGAAACGTCGCTCAATCCGTCCAGCGCGTCGGTCCAAGTCTTACAGCCGGCACTCCACAGCGCCCGCTCCGTCTGCGGTCCTATGCCAGGAATGTGGATAAACGAGTGCTCCAGCACGCCTGGCCCTGCGGATTACTCGCTGTCCTTGATCTTTAGATCGCTGGAGGTCTTCTCGTAAATCTGTTGCGGAACCACGCGCACGTTCCCGCCGGTGCCCCACGGATCGCGTTGCTGACCCTTGTAGGCGATCCAGCCTGTCTCAAGGTTTTTGTCGAACTCGCCGAACAGGCGCATCAGCGCACGACCCTTGAAGGTGCCGCTGAGGTCTCGGCCAAAGAACTGCACGCTCCGCACTTCGCCCGTCAGCGTCAACGTTCCCTTGCCAAAGTAAGCCTCTTTCTCAAAATTCTTGTTCGCGTACTCCTGCCGAACAGCGCCGCCGGTCTTCACTTCGCCCTTGCGGCCGGAGATCAGCACCGTACCGTCGAAGTTGATCTTCAGCGTGCCCGTCGCCGGGGCTTCGTCACTGCCGAGGAGCTTAAAGCTCCCGACCGTCGCCGCGAATTCCAGCTCGTCCGAGCCAATCTTCGGCTTCGGCAAGTTCGTCGGCGGCGCCACGCTGATGACCTGCTCGTCAGCCCACACGATGGCGGCTCCCACGAGCACGAGACCGGCGATCAACACCCAATTCTTTCGCTGATTTGCCATAGAACGACTCTCTTAGTGTAGCCGACGCGTCGCAATTTCGGACCGCCGACCGTTCTCCGTACGGCATAAACCCGCCAAATCGCGCCGGAGTTCCCCTCCGACCGCCGCACATCGCGCCTTCGGCTTGCGTAGTACCAATCGGTGGGGCCGCGCAGCGACGCGCGATCAAGCGTCCATTCTCGCCCATTCCCACCCCGGCGGGTACCTTCCTCCATAACGCGATGAAACGTGGTCCAATCATTTCCGGTTTGGTCGCCGTCGTTGCCCTCGGCGCGGCGGTGATGGCGTTCACCACCAGCGCCAGTCCGTACGTCACCATCCAGCAGGCTAAGTCGGCCCCGGGCGATCGGCTCCATGTCGCGGGCGACATCGTGCCTGGCAGCGTTCGCAACGACGTCTTCCGCCAAGAGCTGACCTTTCGCATCAAGGACGCCGAAGGCAGCACCGTCCAAGTCGTCCATCGCGGCGAAAAACCCGCCAACATGGCCGAGGCCACCCAAGTCGTCGCGGTCGGAAAAATGACCGGCGACGCGTTCGTCTCGCAACAGCTCATCGTCAAGTGCCCCAGCAAGTACGAAGGCGAAAACGCGAACGCTAAGGAGCGCCCGCAGGCTTGAACCCCCACGACGCCACGAGCCACGACCCCCTCGCCGGTATCCCGCGCGCCGAATCCTGGTCCCTTCTCGCGGGCCAAGTGGGTCAGGGCACCGTGCTCTTCTGCCTCGTCGCCCTGCTGCTCAGCGCCCTCGGCTTCGGGCTCGCCGGCAAATTCCCCCGTCTCGAAGGCGTCGCGAAGGCACTTTTCTACACCGCCTCCGCCCTCATTTTCGTCCCGTTCGGCGTTCTCCTCACGCTGTTCCTCCGCGACCAGCTCCAGTACCAGTACGTCTTCAATCACGGCGATTTCGGAACGCCCATCATGTTCAAAGTCGGCGGCGTCTGGTCCGCCCAAGAGGGCAGCATCCTGCTCTGGGCCGTCGTGACCGCCACGTTCGGCCTGCTCACCCTTCCCCGCGCGGGAACCCTGACCCGCGGCTACGGAGCCACCTACGCCATCGCGCTCGCCGCGCTCTGCGGAATCCTCGCGTACGAATCGCCCTTCAAGCTACTCTCCGACGTCGTCCGAGGAAGCGAAGTGCTCATTCCGCCCCAGGGCCGAGGCATGACGCCCGCGCTCCAGAACTACTGGATCATCTTCCACACCCCCACCATTTTCATCGGGTTCGGCGCGCTCACCATCTTCCTCGCTTACGGAGTTGCCGCCATGCTCCACGGTGACGCGAAGGGCTGGCTTGCCCCCGCGCGCCCTTGGGCCCTCTTCACGCTCGCCATCCTTGGCCTCGGCATCTGCATGGGCGGTATGTGGGCGTACGAAACGCAGGGCTGGGGCGGATTCTGGGCGTGGGACCCGGTCGAAAACGTCAGCCTCGTCCCGTGGATTCTGCTCGTCGTGCTCACCCACGGCATCATCGTCCAAAACGCCGGCGGTCGCTGGGCCCAATCCAACCTGTGGCTCGCCGGACTGCCCTACATCGCGTTCCTCTACGGCACCTTCCTCACCCGATCCGGCCTGCTCGATAACGTGAGCGTCCACTCGTTCGCCTCAATGGACAAGAACGCGCTGGTCGTCTTGCGAACCTTCCTCGTCGCCGCCAGCATCGCCTACGTCGGCCTCTGCGTGTGGAAGGCGAAGGCCGTGGCCGCGCGCACCTATCCGAACCCAGTGGTCCACGAAGGCCTCCACCGCGAATCGGCGTACCGATTCGGAATGCTCTTGCTCGCCCTTCTGGGCATCGTCATCTCGGTCGGCATGAGCTGGCCCGTCATCACCGCGCTCCGCGGCGGACAGGGGGCCCGGGTCGAAGAATGGCTTTACCACCAAGTCGTGGTGTGGTTCTTCGTGCCGCTCATGCTCCTGATGGCCGTGACGCCGTTCATCAGCTGGCGCGCGATGGGCCGCGCCGTGCTGTGGAACCGGATCGCCAACATCCTCTCGATCTCCATCGGCCTCACCGGGTTCCTCTTCATCGGCATCATGGACCAACCGTGGGGCGTGAGGAACCAAATGACCGAAACCCTCCGCAGCCCGTTCGGAGGAACCTGGCCCGTCGTCCCGGTCGTGGCCGCGCTGATGTTCCTGTGCCTGTTCACCGCCGTCGCCGCCCTTTGGCGCACCATTGAGCTCGCCGGCAAAATGAAGCTGTCCGTCGGTGGCTTCGTTGCCCATGCCGGATTCGCGCTCTTGCTCGGGGGCCTCATCCTCTCGCGCGGATTCGAGAAGAAAACCCGTACCTTCGTGCAGGCCGGCTCCCCCGCGACCGCCCTCGACTACTCCGTCGCATTCCGAAAACTCGAGGGCAAAGACCTTTTCGACCGCGACGGTCAGGCGGTATTCGAACTCACCGGCATGGGAAGCCAACCGTTCGAAATGCGACCGGGCATGTACTACTACGAGCAAGGCGAAGAGCTCAAGACCCAGGTCTGGCCCGCCATCCGCTCCATGCCCGATCACGACGTGTACCTGGCACTCTTCCCGCCCGTCACCGACGTCTGGGAGGCCCCGCAACCGTTCCGTGTGGGCGAAACCCGCACCATCGATAATATCAAGGTCACCTACGAGCGACCGACTATGACCGGAACCCCCGGCACCACCGGCGCGACCTTCGGCGGCGTCTTCCGCATCGAATCGCGCGGCGAAACGTACACCGTCAACCCGAGTCTCGCCCTCACCGAACAGGGTCCCCAACCCAGCATGACCCGCGCCGGTAACGAGTTCTTCGTGCTTGTCGGGCGCATGGACGCCAAGGATAAATCGGTCGACCTGCGCCTCATGTTCCAGCGGCCGATCTATCCCATCGAGCTGTTCTACAAGCCGTTCACCAGCCTCATCTGGGTCGGAACCGGTATCCTCACTCTCGGCGGGCTGATGGCGGCCGTGGCCCGAAGAAGGCGACGCGTTCCGGCATCCGTGACCGATTCCGGAGATATCGAAGTCATTGAGCCGCGCGAGCCCGGACCGAATCTTCATGCGCCTTTCCCAGCTCCTCAAAGCTAAGATCCACCACGCCCGGGTCACCTACGCCAACCCCGATTACGTCGGCTCAATCCAACTTGATGCGAGTCTCATGCGCCGCGCCGGCATTGTCAACGGCGAGCTCGTGCACGTTTGGGCCGTAGACCACACCGCTCGCATTCAGACGTACGCGTTCGAGGGCCCGGCCGGCGCGGTGGGACTCAACGGCGGCGCCGCCCACTTCTTCCGGGCGGGCGATCGAATCATCGTCGCCGCGTTCGATCTCAGCGACGAACCCATCCTCCCCCGCATGATTCTGGTGGACGATCAGAACCAGTACGTACGCGACCTGGAGCCGTTTACCACCCATGGCTGACCCCGTCGATCTCGGCCAACTCCTAGAGGATTCCGGAGCAATCCTGCGCGGTCACTTTCGCCTCACCAGCGGACGCCACAGCGCCGTGTACTTCGAAAAATTCCGCGTGCTCGAACGGCCCGACGTCCTCAGCGCCCTGTCCGCCGAAATCGCCCGCTTCGCCGGAGACCTCGGCGTGGAGTCCGTCGCCGGACCCACCACCGGCGGCATCATCATCGCCTTCGAGGTCGCCCGGCAGATGGGCCTGCCCGCCGTCTACGTGGAATCCGAGAACGGCATCAAGACGTTGCGACGCGGCAAGACCCTCCCCGTCGGGCAACGGGTGCTCATCGTCGACGACGTCCTCACGACCGGAACTTCGCTGGACGAAACGGCCGCCGCCATCCGGGCCGCCGGTGGCGAGCCGATCGCCTACGCCGTCCTGATTGATCGCAGCAGTCGGACCGATTGGACGCTCCCGCTTTTCGGCGCTTACCGCGTGCAGGCCGAGTCGTTCGCGCCGGACGAACTCCCGGATTGGCTCGCCGAAATCCCGATCCAACAACCCGGCACGCGCAAACCCGTGCCGAACTCTGGTACAAAATAGGGTCCTTGCCGTCGTGGCGAAATTGGTAGACGCACCGTCTTCAGGTGGCGGCGCCCACAAGGCATCTCGGTTCGAGTCCGAGCGACGGCACCACGCTTCACTCCCGTCCCCTCCCGGTGGCGGGAAAATTTGACCCAGGAGCATCGATCTAGGAGCGTGCGACCGTTGTCCTCATCCCCGTCGCCCGCCCCCAACGCTGACGCTCCCAACTATCCCGCGGACCGCACGCTCCGCTACCGCGCCGTCTTCATCTCGGACCTGCACCTCGGCTCCGCCCAGTCGCGACTGTCCGAAATTGAGACCTTTCTCCGCGATGTCGAATGCGACCGGCTGTACCTCGTGGGCGACATCCTCGACGCCTGGGTCGGTAGCCGGACCGTTCGCAAAAAGCCGGCCCACGCCAACGTGCTCATGGCCCTCCTGCGCAAGGCCAGCAATACCTGCACG
>JANRKI010000090.1:0-30843 GCA_033763535.1 Fimbriimonadaceae bacterium
GAGGCTGTTCCATGTCCGAGCTGCCATGTTTCATCTCCGCCAAGATGGATAACCGACGCATCAAAATCCGCCAGCACGTCCCGAATCATTGCGGAACACGTGGATTGAAACGCGGGCGAAGTCGGGTCCGCCTGCATTCCCGCGAACCGCTCGCACGCGTACTCTTGAAGCCCTTCCGTGTAGATCATGCCTTCGCAATGCCCAAGGACATTCATCATGGGAATAATGGAAAGCTCTGGCCGGTAAGCTCTTAGCTCCGCCACCATTTCGGAGGTAACGGCACCGATTCCTGCAAGCTGCGGGAGCGATCGGTACTGGTACCGATGCTCGAGGTACAAGCCAAGCGCGTTAAACCCTCCTTCCAACGAAGTATCAGCTAATCGCTTGAGAAAATCAAACGTGGGAGATTGCTCTCGCGCGATATCGTATGACCACATTCTTAATTGCATTTCGTCTCCTTAACAAAGCTCCAGCACGACGGTTGAGCAGTAGTGCTTTCCGGCCGCGGTCAGACGCACGCGATCGTCCGCACGTTCGACCCAACCCTGCTGCCGAACCTTTTCGAAACCCGTCGCACTTACCCAGTCCATCGGCACGCCTTCGCTGAGTCGCATCCCGAGCATCACGCGCTCCAATTGCGTCTGCTCCGGAGTGAGGACTTCGGATTCAAAGGGTATCGGGCTACCTCCGTTGACCGCCGCAACGTAACGCTGCGGTAACTTGAGATTCGTGTACCGCATCATTCCGCCTTCTACCGGTACGCAGCCGACCGCACCGGGACCGTAACCAATGTACGGGTGATGCCGCCAGTATTCCAGATTATGCCGACATTCCTGCCCCGGCTTAGCGAAGTTACTGATCTCATAATGTTCGTAACCGGCGGTTGACATCGTGCGCACGCAGTCCTCGTACATCGCGACTTGCGCCTCATCATTCGGAAGGTTCAGTTCACCGCGGAGATGCTTTCGGTAGAAGCTGGTGTTCGGCTCAATCGTCAAGCAATAGAGGCTCAGGTGATCCGGTTGCAATGCGAGTGCCCGATCCAGATTACTTTGCCAACCTCGACGCGTTTGGCCAGGTAAAGCAAACATCAAATCAAGATTAATATTCAAGAAACCTGCGTCTCGTGCGGCACTTACCGCTCTTGTAATGTCGTCCGCCGCGTGCACTCGCTCTAACCGGATCAGATCATCCGGGACGAAACTCTGCGCGCCCAGGCTGATGCGGTTAAATCCCGCCGATCGCATCGCCGCGAACTTCGCCGCGTCCACCGTCCCCGGATTTGCTTCACTCGTCACCTCAATCTCGCCCGCGGGCGGATGGGTTCGAAGCACCGCATCGAGAATGAGTAGAAGCTCGTCCTGTGCGATAAACGTGGGCGTTCCTCCACCGAAGAAGATGGTCTTGGCCGGACGACCCGCATGAGGCGAGGTCAGGATCTCCCGCACGATCGCGTGCGTCGTTTCCGTTTGAATCTCACCCGTTTGTGCGTAAGAGTTAAAGTCGCAGTAACCACACTTGCTCGGGCAAAACGGAATATGGACGTATACCGCGATCGGGTCTAGCATTCGCTCACGCCCCACTCATTTTGCAAGCGACGCTTCATCGTCTCGGCATCGGGAATATTGCTCGTTGCGTCGGCAACTTCACAGCTATAGGCTCCGACTGCGCAAGCAAACTCGGACGACCGTTCCCGCGTTTCTTGGGTGAGTAAGCCGTAGAGCAACCCGGCAATCGTGGCGTCTCCGGCACCTGTAGTACCCACCACTCGTACCGGAAAACAGGATTGCCAGGTAACGCCTGGTTGCCAATTTAACAACGGTTGCCGCAACGAGACCACGATTCCGTTTCCGCCGAGTTTTACCATCACGCCATGGGTGCCCAGCGCGTGCGTCGCGTAAACCAACCGCTCAATCTCGCTACGTGGCAACATTGAGAAGATGCCACCCCGTAGTGCATGAAATCGTTCCGGCTCAAGCATGTACACCAGCTCTTCGATGGATGGCACAAACACATCCACGTACGGCAGTACGTTCGTTAGGATCGCCCTCCAATCTTGTTGTCCACTTTCCGAATCACTATCGGGAAGGCTCATATCCAGCGAAGTTGTGCAACCGAGGTCCTTCGCCCGCCGAAACATCTCCGTGAGTTCCCGTCCGTCATCGAGATAGATTTGCCGCATCAGCGGCGGATATCCAAAATGCAGGTGCGATGCATTGCGAAGCACTTCATCCGAGAGATCATCCGAACTAAAGGTCGCATTCGTGCCCGGATGGTGTAGGAACATCCGATCTTGCCCACGCAGGTTAATGACGACCGTATACGATGTATCTGCTCCGGCGACTTGCACAATTCCATCTGACAATCCGCGACCTTCGCGCTCGAGTATCTGGATAATGCCATCCCCGAATAGGTCCTGACCGATGCGGGCACACAACTGCACCGGCACCCCAAGGCGATGAAGAGAAACGCCCGCATTGGCCACGGCACCTCCGGTAGTCGTGACCGCGTGACCCGCTTCAATCAGGCGTCCCGGCGCGAATCCTTCAACACCCGCAAGATCAGGAATAATGTCCAGGCAAAGGTGGCCAGCCACCACAATCGACTTCATAACGCGATCTCCTGCTTCAGAGAATGGGACCGTAATGCCGCCGTAAAGAGTTGATGACTGAGACGTGCTTCATGCGGAGTAACGCAACCAAACACCGGCGTGTCGCCGTGCAGTTCCACCAGATAGTTGGCCCACATCTGCTGAATCGCGTCGCTGAAGCCAAACTCGAAAATGGGTCCCGTAACCGACGGGTAGGTCGATTGTGATCCCGTGGCAAGCGCGGACCAAACCTGATCCTCATTCGGTCGGTACAGGAGAGTTTGCAGAAGTTTCGGGTTCTGGGTACTGAAGCGTGCGGATGCTTCTGTTCCGTAAAGTTCAATCGACCAGCTATTGGTATCGCCCGGAGAAATCCGCTTGGTTTCGAGCAGCATCGGAATACCCTCAGCCGTACGGCAAAGAAGCGTCGCGTTATCCCAGGTGTCACAATCTATCAATTCACCGGCCGAGTCTCGGCGTTGCTTCACGATGTTACTGAGTACTGCCGACACCGACGCTGGATGAAACCCGAGGCGAAACGGAACGTGGCAAACGTGCATTCCCAAGTCTCCGAGACACCCGTACTCTCCATTGAAGCGCGCCTGACGTTTCCAATTTAATGGCTTATCCGGATTGAGATCGCTGCAATGGTTGAACGCCGCACGAATCTCAAAGACATCTCCAAATGCGCCCTTATGGAACATCTCAATCATCCTTTGCACCGCCGGAAAATACGGGAACTCCGAGGAAACCCGACACCGTACGTCCGGTTGCAGTTCCAGCTCTGCTATGATTCGATCGCACTGGGCGAGATCCATCCCAAATGGCTTCTCCGCAAACAAGTGCCGTCCAGCGCGAATCACATCAACATAAACTTCCTCGTGGAGATAATGCGGAACGGCGGCATAGACTACATCAAGTGGATGCGCCAAAAACTCTGTCCGCCGATCGGTCGCAAGTTCAAGACTAGGCACTCGCGATTGAAACCAATCTCGCACGGCCGGATTCGGGTCGCACACGGCGACGATTTCGGGCCGAACCGGGAACGCCTCTAGGTGCAGCCAGCGCGCCGCCGCACTCGCGAACTCCTTCCCCATCAGTCCACCACCAATGATTCCGACCCGTACCACCTTCTGCATCATCTCTCCTCTCGTTTCCGAACCTTCCGCGAATCACCACGTAGAATGAATCAATGAATCCCTGGATGAAACTCCTGATCGGTACCTCAATCGGTGCCCTAAGTGGTTATGGCTACCATGTTCTGATGCGATGTACCGGTAGTACGTGCATCAATAGTCGAATGCCGTTGGTTCCCATACTCTTTCTGGCCGCGGTCGGTGCCTTCGTCGCCATCAACTCACGCCCCTAGCAACGGTGCGGCCCGTTCCATCCGAACCGGGGCGGTGATTCCGAGAAGCTCTAGCGTTCCGCGAAGCGTATCGCGCACTGCTTCGCAAAGCCCCAGCCGCGCCGAAGTCATCACCAAATCCTCCTCATCAATGACGCGGCACTGGTCGTAAAAGTGGTGGAAGCTTCGGGCAAGTTCCTGCGCGTAAGTCGTAAGGCGATGCACACCGAAATCCGCAGCTGCCCGATGAACCTCATGATTAAAGTCGAAAACCTTTTTCACCAACGCGCGCTCCCGATCGTGCGACAACCGCGTAAAGTCTGGCTCCGGTCGATTGAGTCCCGCCGCTTTTTCGAGGATTGAGCAGATTCTTGCGTGGGCGTACTGGACATAGAACACCGGATTCTCGTCGCTTTGTCGCGATGCCAGATCCAGGTCAAAATCCATTGACGTATCGTGGCTCCGCATGAGATAGAAGAATCGGGTAACGTCGCGCCCAATTCGTAATTGTTCGTCGCGTTCACCGTGCGGAATCGCGGCTACTCCAATCTCTCGGATGAGGTCAATCAAGGCGTAGATGTTTCCGTCGCGCTTTCGCATCGGGGCCGGCTTACCGTCTTTCACAAACCGAACCAGCTGAAAAATGACGACCGAAAGGATCTCTCTTGCGCGATCCACGGCCGATTCATCCGACTCACTTTCCTGCTGAATCAATGCGGCAATGACCGCCTGTAATCGCGCCACGTACCCGTGATGGTCCGGCCCGAGTACCGTGATCAGTTGATGAGCATCCGGCGGACGGTTCAGCTTATCGGCGTGATAAGCGATGTCGCTGGCAATGTACGTAAGGCGACCATCGCGACGTCGCAGCACACGATCTTGGTCGTCACCAAACTTGGTACTTCTTAACCATAATGTAGCGCCCCCTCCTTCCGCATCATCCTCGGAAACCGTCTCTTGCGGTTCCTCGGTGATCTCCTCGATCGCGCCCTTCTTTCCGAACTTAATCTTGGTGCGTATCGGACGTTCATCCGCAACCTGCTTCGCGATCAATTCGTCGAGTCGTTGCGCTACGACCCCTTGATCATGCAAACTTTGTTCGCTAAACCAGGTGTCGAACTCGACGCCGAACGCCGCAAGATCGGTTCGTTGCGAATCAATCATCAGGGCTTGACTCGCCAACTTGACGTCCGCCACCGCGAGTCCGCGTAGTCGATCCGCAACGGCCACCACGTAATCGCCTTTGTAGCCATCTTCTGGCACCGGCTCGCCGCGAAGAAGTGCCGCAACCGATTCCCCGAAGAGCCGCATTTGCTCGCTATTGACACCATCGTTGATGTAATACTCTCGGTGGACCGTATGCCCGACCGCCTCAAGTAACGAACAAAGCGCCGAACCAAACGCCGCCCCGCGACCGGAACCGATCGTAATCGGGCCGTTCGGATTGACCGATACAAACTCCACGTTGATCCGCCGCGTATCGGTTAACGGCTGCAGAAACGGAAACCCTTCCGAAGACTGAAATTGCACCCCAAGCCAACTCCCTAACGCGGAAGTCTTAATCCACAGGTTCAGGAATCCTGGCCCCGCGACTTCGGTCCTCTCCAGCACCGTATCCTCCAACCCCTGTAAGGCCGCTTGCAATTCTGATGCGACCTCGCGGGGCGAGCGAGAGACGGCTTTAGCCGCAATCATGGCCAAATTACAGCTGTAGTCCCCGTGTTCCGCGGACTTAGTATCGGTAATCTCAATCGGCACCGACTCCGGAATACCGACTTTGGCCGCCGCCGAACGAAATAACGAGGCGAGAGTTTCGCGAATCAAGGCTAGAGGTTACCTAGCTTGGCGCAACGCGTGGGTGATGGCGATCGCCAAGGCGTCCGAAACGTCGTCCGGTTTCGGCGCCTCCCGGAGCCCCAAAAGCTTCGTCACCATGAATTGAACCTGCGCCTTCTCCGCTCGACCGTTTCCGACAACCGCCAGTTTCACTTCCGGAGGCGTATACTCGGCAATGGAGATACCTCGGCACGCGATTGCCACCTGGATTGCGCCGACCGCCTTTGCCACATCAATCGCCGTCGTCTTGTTCGCGGCAAAAAGCAATCGCTCCGTAGCGGCCGAGGCCGGCTCATGCTGAGATATCAAAGCCGCAATCGCCTCGTACAGCAGGACTAATCGATCGGGAGTGGCAATTCTCGGCGTAGAGATCAGCCCGTAGGCCACCACTTCTAGCCGAGAACCGACCCGATCCAAGATCGCGTACCCCACGCGCTCTAGGCCCGGATCTATCCCAATTACCCGCATTAGCGGAAGAACTGTAACCCGAACAGCCCGGAACCAACGCGATCCAGAATGAATGCCACGTTCGCCAGAGCACTAATCTGTTGGAAGTCCGGCGTGTTGGTTTCCGGAACCCACACAAGGTCACCCGGTTGCAGCAAGATGTTCTGCGTGCTATCGCTCTTACGGATAAAGCGCACATAATCCACCTGAATGTACGTAAACTGCCCCGGTTGGCCCTGCTTTTGCCGAATCACGAGCACACGGCTCAGCCGGCTTCGCCCCACGACTTCCCCGCGTGCCTGCGCCAACGCATCCGCCAAGTACATCGGTTCCTTATACGGATAAAGCCCTGGGGCTTGCACCTTGCCCTGAACCTTAATCGTAAGATTCTGGCCTTCCGGAATGTTCAAGATATCGCCATCTTCTAGCGAGTAGTTTTGCGTCGTACTGTTGCGGTTCAGCATCGCAAACAGATCAATCGGCACGATCTCGCGCGATCCCCGGCGTTGCAAAGTCGCCTTCCGAAGGTCGGCACGATCTCCCACCGCCCCGCCACCTTGGTTGAGCAGGTCAAGAATCGTATCCCCGCGCCGAATCGGATAAGCCCCGGGCCGATTGACGAAGCCGCCGACCGTAGCCCGCTTCTCGCGGTATCGCAAAATGCTAATCGATACCAACGGCTCGCGTAGCCGAATCCTTTCCTTGTAGAGCGCTTCCAGATTCCGAGTGAGCTCGCGAAGAGATAAGCCCTCGGCCTGAACCGTACCGACGTAAGGCGGACTGATCGTTCCGTCGTCGCCAACCTCTACATCCGCCGTGAGCTGCTGCTGGTTATAGACCTGAATCCGCAGAAAATCCTGCGCGCGAAACCGGTACTCGTTCGTCGTTTGCGCAACGACCATCGGCGTAGTCGCCAACGCGAGTCCGAGGCTGAATCCATATCGACCAAATCGCATAACGCACCTGACCTCGGCCGTTTGCCGTGATCATTGTGCCCATACAGACGACCCGCGATGGTCAATCGGCGCGGAGTTCGCGGACTTTTCTTACCCCTTCAATCACAAGCGTAAACTCTCCCTTCCCGATGACTTGTGCTTCATCCGGTACGGCCGGCAATCGGTCGCGGTACACCTGCTCGTGCAGCTTCGTCAGTTCCCGTGCGATCGCATACCGCCGCTCGCCCAGCACCTCCCCCAGCCAGCCCAGCGTCGCCCGGAAGCGATGCGGCGAATCGAAGTAGACCAACGTCATCGGCGACTCCGAGAACGGCCCAAACAGGTCGCGCACGTCCCCCGCCTTCCTTCCCGGAAAGCCCAAAAAGGCGAATCGCTGGGCGAAGAATCCACTCACCGAGAGGGCGGTCACCACCGCACTCGGCCCCGGAATCGCTTCGACGTGAACGCCACGATCATACGCGCCGTCGACCAGTAAAGCGCCTGGATCGCTGATCCCCGGCGCGCCGCCGTCCGTCAGCAACGCGGCGTGGCCGACCCCTTCCAATTCATCCAAGTATCGGGATAAACCGCTGGAATGCGTGTGATCGTTCAGCACGCGCATCGGCTTCTTGATGCCCAGATGAGCCGCCAGCTTGCCCGATACCCGGGTGTCTTCCACGTACCAAACGTCGGCATCGCGGAGCGCAGCCGTCGCCCGATCGGACAGGTCTTGCAAGTTACCGATCGGGCTACAGACGACGGAAAGTTTCACGTTACGGAGTTTTCGGCTTCGGCGCGGAAGCGTCGGCTTTCTTCGCTTCGGCCTGCGCCTTCTTCGCTTCCTCTTCCATCTGACGCTTCATCTCGGCCTCGGCCTTATCCGCATCAATCTTCCCTTTTCGCCAGCGGGCTAGCTCAGCCTGAATCCCTTTCTCCGCCTCCGCGTTCACTAGCTTTTGCTCCTTCAAAGCCCGAAGCTTCGCTTGCAGTTCGCCGTATTTCGCCTGTCCCTGGGGCGAATAATCGGAGTTAAACTGCGCCGCCTTCAGCAAGTTATCCGATACACCAACCGCGTCCTTTTCCTCGGCCAGTGCATCAATCAGCTGCATACGTAGGGATTGATCCTCCTGCACCTCAAGCAGTTGCACAATCGCCGCCTTCCGATCGGCGCCGTACTTGGCCTTATCCGTTTGCGCTAACTGATTCGCGGCGGCGAAGTACGCCAGAGCCCCGATCTTCGCGGCACCCGGTTCCGTCGCGGCTTGTTTGGCATTCGCCAAGATGCGTACAAGCGATTGAGTGCGCTTTTCCGGATCAAACGCCATCCCCAGTTGGCCGAGATCGTACAGTGCTTCGTACGCTTTGCTCGACCACTTGAGTCCCGTCCCTTCCGTCACGGCCTTTACTTTTTCCTGAAGCTTCGCATCCGCCGTACTTTCCGCGTACTGCTTCAGATAATCCGACTTCTTCTTCTCGAAGTCCGCCGGAAGTTCGTTCTTTACGCTGATGAGCTTGTACAGCACGACCCCTTCCGGAACGCGCACCGGCGGCGTCACGGCCCCGGCGGCAACGCCCGCCAGCGGCTTGTACGCTTCTTCCGTAAGTTGCCGACCGGTCAAAATCAGTTGGTTCTCGCCGACCTTCTTGCCCGGAAGCGGTGTCTCCTGACTGTATTTGTTCATCGCCGACTCGAAGCTCAGTCCGCCCCGAATCTCCGCTTCAATGCGCGTGGCCTGCGACATCGGGTCGGTTCCCGGCGCATCCTTAATCAAAATGCGCTTGATCGTCAGCGAGTCGTAGCTCTTGCGGAGTTCGGCCTCGCTCGGCGTCGCTTCCGCAACCATCTTGTCCCGAAGCATCGCGGTCGATAGCGCGCCGATCAGCTGCTCCTTCTTCGCCGGATCCTTAAAGGCGTCGGTGATCTGCTTGTCTTGCTCCCCGCGGATTTCGGTCAGCGTCTTGCCGTACTTCGCCTTAATCGCCTTATCAAGTTCAGCCTCCGATGCGGTGGGCTTCAACTTCTTCTCGTTGACCAGCGCCTCCTTTTCCATCGCAAGGGCCTCGTCAAACTTCTTCTTGAGGTACGCCCGCGCGGATTCCTCGGTCACCACGACGCCGCTCTCTTTCGCCACTGCTCGGCCCGCCGCCGACTGCACCAGACGGCCCACCGCGCCGGCCGCCATCTCCGCCTCCTGCTCGGGCGGAAGCGCCATGCCCTGAAGTTGCATCGAGAACTGCTGTTTCTGCGCTTCAATCGCTTGGTCAACCTCTTGCGCCGTCAGCGGCTGCCCGGCCACCGTCGCAATGGTGCCGGCCACCTGCGTCGCCGGTCCGCCCGATGCCTGGTTCGCTTGACCGCATTGGTAAAACGCACTCGCCACAAAAACCAGCGACATCACGATGCCAATGGCCGCGGCGCACCCTTTGCTAAGGAACTTTTCTTGGAACTGACTGATCGACACGCGAAAGACCTCGCCGAACCCGTTTCTGGCTGTCGGCAAGAAAAAGTATGACACGCCCTCTTCCTATGTAGACAAAGGTCATGTATAATGCGTCTACATAAGCAGATGGCGAAAGGACTCACCACTCGACAGGAGCAAATCCTGAAATTCATCCAAGAATACGTGGCGCAGGAAGGATTCCCGCCATCCATCCGCGAGATCGGCCGTGTCTTCGAGATCGGCTCGCTGCGCGGAGTCACCGTACACCTCGACGCGCTCGAGCGGAAGGGCTACATCAATCGCTCTAACACGCCGCGCAGCATCAAGGTCGTGCACCCAGAGTTCCAACCGAACAGCGGTGTCACCATGTTGCCGCTCTTCGGCACCATCGCCGCCGGTCTCCCGATCGAGGCGCGCCAGTACCAAGAGGACCTCATCCCCGTTCCCAGCGGCATGGTCCGAGAAAACGACACCGCGTTCTGCCTCCGCGTCGTCGGAGACTCCATGATCGGCGATGGCATCCTCGATAGCGATCTCGTCGTCGTGCGCCAACAGCAGACCGCGCGCAACATGGAGATCGTCGCCTTCCAATTGGAGGGCGAGGCCACCGTCAAGCGCATCCAGTTCGATCCGCTCGGCGGCGTCCAACTCATCTCCAGCAATCCGAAGTACGACCCGATCCCGGTCATCCGCGAGCAATCCAACATCATCGGCAAGGTCGTCGGCCTCGTTCGAGACTACGAAGGCCGCGCGTTCTAAACTTCGCCTAACCGGGACGGCGCGACCACGTCGTCCCCTCCGGACTGTCGCGCAACTCAATCCCGCGCGCCAACAACGCGTCCCGAATCGCGTCGGCCCGCGCGAAATCCTTCGCTTTCTTCGCCGCCGCCCGCTCCTCAATCAGAGCGTCAACCTCGGCGGATTCCCCATCGATGGTCGCAACCGCAGGCCCGGCCTCTGGCTCGCCGCCGTAATCGCTGCGGGCCACCCCCAGCAGGGCGTTCATCTGCTCCATAAACTGCAGGGCCGCCGCCCGCGAATCTGCATCCAGTCCGTTCTGGCGCGAAATCAACTTCGCCCCTTCAAGAAACTTCGCCAGACCGATCGCCGTGTTCAGGTCGTCCGTCATCGCGTCCAGCGCCTCGTCGTACAGCCCTGCCAGCGGATCGGCCAGGCCGCTCGCACCGTCGGAAACGGCCGCTGCCTCCGCCGCCGTCCATGCGCGCTGAAGCCGTTCGACATTGCTGCCCGCGTCCCGCAACCCCTGATCCGTAAAGTTCAGATTCTTCGAGTACACCCCGCTAATCAGTGCGTACCGAATCGCGAGCGGGCTGTACCCCCGCGCCACCAGGTCGCGAACGGTGTAGAAGTTCCCCTCCGATTTCGACATCTTCTTGCCGTTCACAAACAAGAAGCGGGTGTGCACCCAGTGCCGAGAAAACGGCTTGCCCGTCAGCGCCTCGCTCTGCGCGATCTCGCATTCGTGGTGCGGAAAGATATTGTCCTCGCCCCCGCTGTGCAAATCCAGCGTATCGCCCAGGTACGCCCGCGCCATCACCGAGCATTCGATATGCCAACCCGGGAACCCCCAGCCGAACGGCGAGTGCCACTGCATCAGGTGCCGATCGTCCGACTTCCAGATCGCGAAGTCCGCCTGCGACTGCTTCGACTCGTCCACCACGACATCGCGCACCGCCTCCCGAAGCTTGTCCTGGGTGTTGCCGCTCAGCTTGCCGTAATCCGGAAACTGGTCCACCCGAAAGTACACGCCGCTTTCCGTGCGGTAGGCATACCCCTTTTCCACCAACTCCTCGGCGGCCAAAATCTGCTCGCGCACGTGCTGGGTGGCCTTCGGCCGAATCGTCGGCTCCACCAGGTTCAGCCGCTCCCAATCCTTTTGGTACGCGGACGTGTAGTACTCGCTCAGTTCCCAAATGTTGTGGAACCGCTCGCCCTCCTTACTCCGCAGCGCGCGCTCCATCTTGTCCTCGCCCGCCGCGTCCGCCAGCTGATCCTCGGTGAGATGCCCGACGTCGGTAATGTTCGTCACCCAGGTCACGCGCCAACCCAACGCCCGCGCCGTCCGCACCACCAGGTCCGCCGTCAAAAAGCTCCGGAAATTACCGATGTGCGCGTAGCTGTAAACCGTCGGGCCGCAGGTGTAAAACTTGAGGTGGCCGGGCTCTTGCGGCACCAGCGGCTTTACCTGGTTGGTCAGCGTGTCGTAAAGCCGAAACTCCCGAGGAATCATGCCCCGGGAGTGTACCGATTGAACCTAACCGAACCGGCAAGCGACCAGCCGATCGTCAGCCCGGCGCCTAATCTAGTCCGAAGTAAAGACGGTCGATGTTGTGGAATCCCGGCACCGGACGATCGTTCGTCACCGTCCGTTGCCAGGCGAAGTACTTCGCGTGGCCGTCCAGAAAGCTGAAGTTGCTGCCCTGGTTGTTCCACGGGCGCGCCTCAATGCGGGCGAGAAACCAGTCATCGCCGTGCGCTTCGTCGACGTACGTCGCGAGATCATCCCAATTGCCCGAGCCGCCCGGCCAAGGGTGGTAATCCGTTTCCGGATTCAACCGGCTCCGGAGCGAAATCGTGATCTGCTCCGCCGGAGACGACGAGTTGGTCAGCGGCGTCGCGTGCGTCCAAACCCCGTTGATCACGTAGTCCGTTGCCGGAATCTCCGGCCCCTCGTGCTCGTCGCCGTGCTCCTCGCCCTCTTCTTCCTCCTCCTCGTGCGCTAATGCCACCGCCTGGTACGCCGGCGTACGGAAGATATCGCGATTCTTCACGTACGGATACAGCGACTCGTACCAATCCACCCCCGCTTCGTGATCGGCCGAAAGCGACACGTCATCGTTGTCGCCCGCGTACAGTACGATCGCCGTGGCGAGTTGCCGAAAATTCGACAGGTCCTGCGACTTCTTCGCCGCCGCCTTCGCCTGCGCAAAAACGGGGAACAGAATCGCCGCCAAAATCGCGATGATCGCAATCACCACGAGAAGCTCTATCAACGTGAATGCTCGAAATCGTTTCTGCATGAGTCCACCGCATCCCCCTAGGGGGTACTGGATTCCCTACTATACGACACTTTCTCGCCGACGGGTGCCCGCGATGCGCCTACAATGACGGAAATGCCGCCGGAAACTCACGAAGACGCCCGCCGCAGGCTCGCTCGCATCGCGGGCCAAGTGCAAGGGATCCAAAAAATGCTCGATGAAGAGCGTTACTGCGTCGATATCCTCACCCAAGTCGCCGCCCTGCGCGCCGCCCTCGACCAATTCGGACTCCTGATGCTCTCCACCCACATTGAGGACTGCGTGTACGGAGAGGCCGACGCCCACGGATTCCACACCAAGGACGAGCGCCTCGCCGAAATCAAAGTCACCCTCAACCGATTCTTGAAATGAAGCAACCCACCGGTGCCGTCGCCGTCGATCTCGGGGCCACCTCCGCCCGGTTCGCCGCCGGATTCGTCCACGAAGGCGAACTCCGCTTCGAGATGATCCGTCAGGTTCCCCACGCCCCGCGCGAGGATCGGGGTCGCCTCGTTTGGGACCTCGACGCCCTCGTGGCCCTCACCCGCGAAGCGATCGACTACGCCGAGGCCCACTTCGAACGATCCACCGTCGGCGTGGACGCCTGGGGCGTCGATCACGGATTCATCGATCCGAACGGCGAACTGATCCAAAGCCCGGTCTGCTACCGCGATCCGAGTCACGAACGCGCTTTCGAACGCTTCTCCGCCCACCGCGACGACCTCTACGCCCTCACCGGCATCCAGCACCAGCCCTTCAACACGATCTATCAGCTTGCCGCCCGCGCCGCCGAAGACCCGACGCTGCCGCACCGCGCGCGCTACACCCTGCTCCTGCCCGACCTCATCGGCTACCTCCTCACCCGCGAACCTCACGCCGAACTGACCGAGGCCTCCACCACGCAACTCCTCGGGCTCGATGATCAGTGGTCACCCGAGGCATTCGCCCTCATCGATTGGCCCGTGTTCGATCTGGAGCCGATGCGCCCCGGCCTTTTGGGAAGCTACGTCGCCCGCGGTGTCCGCTGGTGCACCGTCGCCAGCCACGACACCGCCTCCGCCGTGCTTGGCCTCGAACCGCTCGACGATGCGACCCTTTTCCTCAATCTCGGCACCTGGTCCCTCGCCGGAGTGGTGATTGATCGCCCGCTCGTATCCGATGCCGCCCGCATCGCCAATCTAACCAACGAACGCTGTGCCGATGGCCGCGTCCGGCTCCTCAAAAATGTCCCCGGTTTCTGGGTCATCAACCGCCTCCACGCCGAGCTCGGCGTTCCCACCGACGTCCCGACGTGGATCGCCCGTGCGAGCGAGCTCGCCGTGCCCAAAGCGCGGCTGAACCTGGACCACCCCGATCTCTTTAGCCCCGAATCGATGCTCGCCGCCTGCCGCGCGCAACTCTCGCACGACCCGACCCCCGCCGAGTGGGCCGCCATCGCGTTGCATAGCCTCGTAGACGCCCTCGCCGAACTTCCGCAAACCTTTGCCGACGTCCTCGGGCGTCCCATCACGCGCATCCGGGTTGGCGGAGGCGGCTCGCGTTCCGAGGCGTTGCGGAACGCGCTCGCCCACGCCACCGGACGGCCGATCTCCGTCGGCCCCGCCGAAGCCACCGTCGTCGGCAACCTCACCCTTCAGCTCACCACCCAGGCCCGTGAGTGGAATCGCCCCGGAATCGTCCGCCTAACCCGGTGAAGATGCTCGAAAAATTGCGTTTGTTCGGTTCTTAACACAAATCGCGACGAATCTTAACCCGCTCTTAACACAACCCCGGGCAAAGTGCGAATGGTCTCATGCGGAAGGCATTTACTCTCATTGAACTCCTCGTCGTGATCGCGATCATCGCGATTCTCGCTGCCATCCTGTTCCCGGTGTTCGCGCAGGCGAAGCTCGCGGCGAAGAAAGTCTCGTCGCTGTCAAACGTCAAGCAACTCGGCACCGCGTTCCAAATGTATCTGGGCGATAACGACGACGTCACGCCGTCGATCTTCGGCACCAACGATCCGGCCAACTGCACCCCGCCGACCAACATCCAAGGTTGCAGCAACGAGTGGTGGATGCCGCTGTTCCCCTACTTCAAGTCGATCAACCTCATCTACTCGAGCGAACGCGAAGTCGCCGACAACAACAATGTGCGACGCGGCGTGTACGGCGCCACCAAGCTCTCGGCCTACGGCTACAACTGGGGCCCGTTCGGCTGGCGCGGCGGCGGACTGCTGGAGCGACAAGTTGCGGTCCCGCGACCGGGCGGCGGATTCGGCAACGTGAACCGCGGTAAGTCGGCCACCAGCGTCGAAAACGTGGCCAACACGTTCGCGTTCGGCGACACCTACGATACGCCGCGCGCCACCATCGGCATCGGATTCTCGGCCGATACCTACAACGGCTTCACCAACGCCGGCCTGCGCTACGGCGGCTCGTTCAACTACGTCTACGTGGACGGTCACGCGAAGGCGCAAGCCGTTCGCGGCGGCGTTCTCCCGGGCGCGTTCAACAACCGCTTCATCATCCCGCGCAACATCGAGATCAACACGCACTGCGCCAACCCGTTCGAAACCATCGCGGATGAAGACGGCACCACCTCGCAACTCAACACCACGCCGGAACCGCCGACGATGGCCTGCGGAGACATCGCGCGATGGTTCCAAACCGCGATCACCACGCCGTGCCCGGCCAACCCGTCGGCCGCGTGCAACTTCGCCCAGTAATGAAGGCGCGCGACCTCGCGCTTGCCCTCGCCCTCGTGGCCGCGATCTTCGCGGCCACCGGGTGCGGTGACGGCGGCGCGGCCAACGACTACAAGAGCCCGGAAAACAAACGCTCCGCGGACGTCAAGGCCGACGAAAGCGGCGACAAGTAATCCGGCATCCCCTCCCCCATCGGGCGCGATTCCTGCGGTTGGAATCGCGCCCGTCGTGCTTTACATTTATGCGCTCAGGTGCTAGCCTATTCCTATGCGCGTCACGACGGCCGTCGCCATCCTCATCGCCACCACCGCCAGCGCGACCGCGCAACTCACGGTCCGTTTCGGCAACCCGCGATACGTCCTCACCGCTCCCCTCGGAACCCTGACTCCCGGCACCGGTACCGGCGTAGACATCTCGGCCAACGGCCGCTATACCCTCTTCACCAGCACCCGCACCGGTTTTCGAGAATCCGACATCCCGAGCACAAACGACGTGCACGTCTTCGACCACACCGAAAACGTGCTGCGCCACGGAAATCGCGATGCCGTCGGCCGCCCGATCTTGGTCCCGAACCCAGTCCGCACCACGCTGTCCGCGGACGGAAACGCCGTCGCATTCGGACCGCAGCGCCTCTTGATGAATGGGAACACAATCGAGACCGCGCCCTTGCAAATCACTCGGCTTTCTGCCGATGGCTCCAGCGCCACCGATGGAATCCGGCGTTACGACTTCCGCACGGCGTCCGCTGTGGCGTTCTCGACCGTCGGCTTACCCTCCGACACCGGTACCACCAGACCCGTCTACAGCCCTGACCTCGTGCACTGCTTGCGGCTTGAAACGATCACAACGAGTTTCGGCACTCGAAATTACCTGGTGCACGGCTCCACCACCGGCCCGGCCCGTGCCATCCTAAGCCTGAATCCCGGCGAAGGCGCATATCCCGTCAGCATCAGCGACGAGGGCCGCTTCATCACATTCCTGACCAATCAGCCGATGACGGCGGGCGACTACGACCCCGACTTCGACCTCTTCCGGCTGGATACGCTCACGCTTGCAATCAGCCGGCTCAATCTCAATAATCTCTATCGAACGGCACGATCAATTCACGTTTCGGATAACGGACGATTCGCTTTAATCGCGTATCCCGATGGACACGATATTGCCGATATCGAAACCGGTATCGTCCGGCAAAATGCTCGCAGTGGGCCCATCGCGTTCTCCGGTCGCGTCTCGAACAACGGTCGCTTCGTGGCCGGTACCGTAGAGGCAAACGCAATCCGGTACGACCTCGCCGCGAGCAAGTTTAGCTATCTCGAAAATGCTCGCGTTCCGGGACAGACCACGTCCGAACCATCTGGTGCGTTATCTCCGTCGGGCGAATACTTCGCAGGACAATTCAACAATTTGCGCGCCCCCGAACTACCGCCGAATCTCGCGCGCGGGACTTACCTTGTTCATCTCCCCTCTCGCACGTTCCGGATGCTCGATACTCGAATCCTCTACGCGCGAAGCGTTTCGAACGATGGCCGCGTCGTCCTCACGTCGTCCGGCAGCAGTTCAACCCTCATCGTCGACGGCCAGGCGACGCGAATTCCTACGTACGACACCTACATGGGACATGACGGCCGTTACGTTCACGCCGTTTTACCGAGCGACCAGATTCGCTGGTACGACACCGTAGCGGGAACCAACGGAACCATTTCCGTTCCCGGATCATTTCAGTACTCGTACGTCCGAACCGTTGCCCATCCGCACCAACCGGTCATCTTCGCCCAGCGTTTGAGTTACGTCTCTTCCTCATTTGATCACTTGTGGGAACTGACGCTCGACGGTACACCGCCCCGACGAATCGATGTTCCCGTGGAACTTCGGTCCGGTACGTGGCAACTCGGTCAAGTCTCGGGCGACGGCAAGGTGCAGTTCTTCGCGCGTTATGCCAGCAACGACACCGCAGTCTGGCGACGGATCATCGCCACGAACACCTGGTTGCGCACACCATACCAACCTGTCAACAGCGATCCGGTTCGGCCAAACTACAACGGAAGCTACTTCATCCAGCCCGGCGATCGTTACAGTCCCGCCCAATTCGTTCGTGCCTCCGACGGCGCCAGCGTAACCTTCGATGCCGCCCTCGGCGATTACAGGCGGAGCGCATCCTTTACCGGTCAACCGAACCAGCTCAGTTTCGGCCACTTCATCTTGCCGTTCCGGTTCGAATCCGCCGCGCCCTAGCCTCCAACCTGCCATAATCTCCCGTCCTATGTCACACAGCGACGCGACCGGTATCTTCATCAACGAAACGCACACGTCGGCGGCCATCTGGCAGTACCGAGTCGAAAAAATGCTCCTGGAGGGCAAGACCAAATTCCAGACCTACCAAATCTGCGAAGTCCCGCGGTTCGGTAAATCCCTCTTCCTCGACTACAACATCCAAACGTCCATCCTCGACGAGTACATCTTTCACGAGTGCATGAGCCAGCCCGCCATGACCCTCCACCCGAACCCGCAGCGCGTCGTCGTGTGCGGCGGAGGCGAGGGCGCCACCCTGCGCGAGGCCCTGGCGCACAACACCGTGAAAGAAGCCGTCATGGTCGACATCGACGAAGAGCTCGTCGACATGGTGAAGGTGCATATGCCCGAATGGCATCAGGGCGCGTTCGATGACCCCCGCACCACCCTGCTGCACACCGATGCCCGCGGATGGCTGCAACAACACCGCGGCGCCAATTTCGACGTCATCCTCAGCGACCTCCCGAACCCGCACGAGGACGGCCCCGGCCAGTTCCTCTTCACCCGCGAATACTTCCAAATCGCCGCCGATGCGATGAGCGAGGACGGCGTTTTTGCCATGCAAGCCGGCAGCGCAAACGAGAACTACCCCGCCTGTATGGCCAGTTGCATCAAAACGTTGTCCAACATGAGCGACGTGTTCCCGTACGTTTACGGCTATTACGGCATCGTCAGTACCTTCTTCCAGCCCTGGGGATTCGTGCTCGCCAGCAAGCTCCACGACCCCATGGCCCTCACCGCCGACGAGATCAACCGACGCCATGCCGAACGCGGCGTGAACCCCCGCTACTACACCGGCCGGTTCCACCACGCGTGCTTCACGCTGCCCGAATACCTCCTCCGCGCCGTCGAAACCGAAGGCCGAATCTTGACCGACGCCGAGCCGTTTGTCTGGGATGCCTGATTTCGGTATCCTATGGGGGTCGGCAACCTAGCCGAGCGGAGAACCAAAGATGTTTCGAAGGCTTTACTGGGTATCGGAGACGGTGCTATCGGATGGCACCTCTCGCGTACTCGGGATCTATACGTCGATCCCCGACCTCATTCGCAATGGACTGCGGCATGGCGCCGATGAACGCCTCCGCCTGAACCTCGTCAAACTCGACTCCGGCCACCCGCCGTTCGGAGTCTGGAACTCACCGGATTTTGACGATATGGAAGCCGCCCTCGAGCAGTACGTGGCGACCGACGAAATGAGTAAAGAACACGTCGTCGACCTCGTCAACGCGGTTCGCGCATCCGCGTAGGGTCGGTTCTGGCAAGCGCAACCACCGAGAACGAACGTTCTTGGCGTCGGCGCAGTATCGGGAAACCGGGGCGGTTCGCCGCGATTTGCAGTTTGACGACCCGGACCAATACGACTATCGGCTTAAGGTCGGGAGTCCGCTCTACGGCGAGCGCGGGCAGTACCTGCAGTTTCGGCTGTTGCCTGAGGTTCGGCAGGAGTGGGACGCGTTTACGGCATGGTCGCTCCACTTGCCGGAGGTATGGAACGAACCGACGGGGGATTAGGGCCTTTACCGGCTTTGGTTCGGCGCTTCATCGGAAGGTGATCATGTTCTTCTGGCTCAAATGAAGTCTGGACGATGGACCGAACTCAGGGTTGGCGGCTAATCCGTAGCTCTCAATGGCAGTTTACCGACAGTTCTGCATCAAGATTGAGATTCATCCAACGTACCGTAAACCGTTAACCATTCCCAATGACTCCGTGGACCCGAAAACTGCGATCGCGCCAGCGTGTGCAATGCCTCTAACGTCGTCTCTCCCCGAACGTACCGTTCAAATGCGATTAAAGACTGATAGAACTCAGACTCCAATTGGGATTTCCGTTTCGGTTTCCAGTCTGAGACTCCTTGATCGATCAAGTTGAGTATCACGATATATCGCACGAGTGGCACGATACGCCGCTGAAGGTATTGACGAAGTACCGCCGTAGCCCGTTGGTCAGAACTTCGCCCCATCAGGTCCACGATCTCAGTACGCGCATAGGTGTCTGGGATCAACTCGAATAAGGCGCAAAGATCATCAAAGGTCAGTTTCGTGGTCCCGGCCTTGAGATCGTCCCATGCGTCATGGAGTTCGAAGAGGGACCGTCGCTGATACATGTCCGCGATGGCCAGAGCAGTTGGGGACAGCTCGATCAAATGGTTAGGCCCGATGTCTTGCGTCGGTTTCATCCCATGATTCATAGTCACTTCCGAGCGCTGGATCAGTCGATAGCCTTGCCGTACATCGGGGGACAGCTTGTAGAATACATTCTACGTTGCAGCTGCGCATCTTCTGAATTGGAAAGGGAAATGCAATCAGTGGGATGATTGCCTGTAAAAGATCGCTCTTGGAGCGGCCTCCTGAAGAACATTCCCGATCTGCTACCGGCTGAAATTCTGCTTCTTTCTGTTCCTCCGTTACGAAAGTACGTCTTGCAAAACGCTCCAGTTTTCGGCACTGAGCACGTCAGCCGGGATTATTCGTTTCGATATGGTTCATCAATTTTTGTGCGAACAAGGTGTTTCTCGTGCCACCAATAGAGCATCATGACCCAGAGAACAACTCCTACCGTTACCAATGAACATGACGCTACTACCAGTAAAACATTTGGAATATATCCGCGCTTGGCAAAGCTTAACGGCAGAATCCCCCATACGCCAAATCCACACAATAAAGCACTCAAGAAGTAGTACTTACACTGGCTCCGTCTAATGTAGCCAACCACCCAAAGCTCAACTAGGCTCAGCAGTAGATAGCCTCCAAACAAAGAGAATACGGCAATCGCTTCGGTCATATTGGCTGCGGAAACATTCTTTGTCCGAAGATTCCCTTACCCCGTTCATTTCCACCGGGTAATTGTACGATCGACGCGCCCTCAATCACTTGCGTTACTTCTAGCAAGCCATGATGACGCCGCCGCACTCCGGAGCCCCTTCGCCCTTCTGAGAGAGAAGGGGTTGGGGATGAGGGCCCGATCCACCGCGCCGAAACCGGTCGCCAAATGCGCCGCCTGCGCGATAACCCACGGGTGGAATCACGCAACATCCGTGCCATGCCACCTATCCTACAACACAATTCGACCCGGCCGGGCGAAAAAACCGGCCGGAACCGACCGAACTACGGAGTGTTGCCCGCGCCCGCTTGACCTTCGGAAGCCTTCAGCGATTCCATCGTCTGCTTCCAGCCTTCCACCAGCGACGGAGTCTTCACTTCCACCGTCGCGCTCTTCAGCCGTTCCTGCAGCGATTTCGTCAGGTCGTTCGCCTGACCGCCCCGCATCTCGGCGATGCGCCGACGCACCGCTTCCTTAATCGTTTCGTCGATGCTGATCTTCTTCTCTTGCTGCTTGTTCTGAACAAAGAAGCGCAGCCAGTTCTGGCCGTCCTTCACCCAGTTGGTCGGAGACCCGACCTTGGCATCGTTCACGATCCTCGCCAGCGCCGGCGGAAGCTCGCTCACCAGCGTAATCGGGAACCGACCCTGAGAAGTCCGCGCGCCCGGCGCCTCGCTGTAACGGCTCGCCGCAATCGGGAAGGTCGTGCCTTGCTTCAGCGCCGTATCCACTTCCGTCTTCGCCTTATCGCTCGATACCTGGATGAAGTACAGCTCCACCTGCGCCGGAGTCACGAACTCCTGCGGATTGTCCTTGATGTACTTGTCCACGTCGGCCGGGGTCACCGTGATGCCCTTGGTCACCAGGTTAAACCGCGCCAGGTCCACCTTCAGGTCTTGGTTGATCTGCTCCAGCGACATGCCCGCGCCGGTCAACTTCTTGACGAACTGCGGGTCCCGCTTCTGCTGAAAATCGATCTCTTTCTTGACCGCGTCTTCGGTCGGCGCCACGCCCTGATCCTTCGCGATCTGCAACAGCAACTTGCGGTTCACCATGTCGCGCAACGCTTGCAGCCCCAGCGAACCCGTCACCTGCAGGTCAATCGGACCTTGCGGACCCATCACGGTCACCGTACGCTTGCGGGCGAGGTAAGCGTTGAACTCCTCCGACGTCACCGGATCGTTGTTCACGATCGCCACCGGGGCACTGCCAGAACCGCCTCCGCCGCAACCTACGACCATCAAACCAACGACTGGCAACCAAGTCAGAATTCGCTTCATCACTCCGATGTCTTCTCCCCAAGGCCGTAGGCACCACTATGCCTGCGCTCGGCCCATAAGGTTACAACATCCGGCCTGCACCGCACGTGCCCACCGCCTCCGACAATCACGCTAAACCGGGACGGCCAACTGATTCCGGAACATCGTGCGCAATCGACCCACCGCTTGCGTGTGCAACTGGTACGCCCGCGATTCGCTGACGCCCAGCACCTTCGCAATTTCGCTAAAGGTCATCGCGTCGTAATAATGAAGCTCCACGACCTTCCGCTCGCGCTCGTTCAGCAAGTCGATGCATTGTGCCAGCACGTCTCGCAACTCCCGCCCTTCAATAAAGCCGCGCGTGTTGGCGTTTTCGTCCTCCACCAGTTCGGTAAAGGTCGTGCTGTCGTCCGCGTCGTTCGGCACCAAGTCATCCAGGCTGGAGACGTGACTTCGGTACTGAATCGCCTGCAACTGCGCCAATTCCTCCGGCGATACCCCCGCCGCCTCGGCCAGTTCCATCCCAGTCGGCGCCCGCTGAAGCTCGGTGGTGAGCAGACTTTCCGTCCGCTCAATCAGCTTCAATTTGTCACGCGTGCTCCGCGGAACCCAGTCCTCGTTCCGAATGAGTTCCAAGATCGCGACCCGAATCATCGTGATCGCGTAGGTCTCAAATTTCGTATTCCGAGTCGGATCAAAGTGATCCACGCTCTTGATCAACGCCAA
This sequence comes from Fimbriimonadaceae bacterium, assembly GCA_033763535.1. GTDB lineage: Bacteria > Armatimonadota > Fimbriimonadia > Fimbriimonadales > Fimbriimonadaceae > Fimbriimonas. The sequence goes on from JANRKI010000090.1 coordinate 22,417, forward strand.
GACGCCCGCGCTCAAAAAGTCGTCCTGAGTCAGCGAACCCACGTTGCCCGACACCAGCCGACCGACCGTGATCTTCACCAAGTACGCGTAATGCTGCACCAGAGCCGAGCGCGACTCCATGTTGCCGTACACGTGGTAGTCCGTCCACGCCTTCTTTAACTGATCTTTATCGAGCGACATAACACCAATGCGGGGTACGAGGATGGCACCTTCCAACCTTCGTCAGACCGAGTCCGTTCAATTCACTACGAAAATCGTAACTCACATCCTGCCAAAAATACGACCCGGACCACGAAAAAATACCAGTTTATCGGGCAAAATTCCTAGGTTTCAGAAAGAAATCTCCAAACCATCGTACGCAAGCCGAATATGCGGCGGAAAATCGCGCTCCGCAATATCATGATCGTAGTCATGGCTCAGGTGCGTAAAGTACGTGCGCTCCGCCGCGATCCGCGCCGAAATCTCCAACGCTCGGTCTCGGTGAAAATGACTCGGATGCGGCTCGAAACGGGTCGCGTCAAGCACCAGCACGGATAAGTCCCGCAACCGGTCAAACGCCGACTCCGGAATCTCGGAGACGTCCGTAATGTACGCCAACCCGCCGCATCGCAAGGCCAGGCACGGCACCCGCCCGTGCGTCACGGTAAACGTCTCCATCTCCAGCCCCGCCACCGCAATCCGCTCCGGTGCCGAAATCAGGTTGAACCGCGGCACCCACAGCGTCCCCGCCACCTCGCCGAACGCATACGGAAAAATCCGCCGGATATCCGCGTGATACTCCGGCAAGGCGTACACGTCCAGCCCGCCCGGCGGACACAACGGCCGCAAATCATCCATGCCCATCACGTGGTCCGCGTGGGTGTGCGTCACAATCACCGCCTCCAGCGACGACACCCGCTGCCCCGTCAGCTGCAACCGAAGTTCCGGAGTGCAGTCCACCAGCACATTCCCTTCCGGACCGCGCAACAGCAGCGACGACCGCGTCCGGTGATTCTTCGGATTCGCCAAAAACTCCGGCGGGTACGTCCGACCTAGCATCGGAACGCCGTTGCTGGTGCCCGATCCGAGGATGACGGCGGTGGGCATGCCGAGTTAAAGCTCGCCCGTCTTCCGCAACACGTCCAACGCCACGATCGTCGAGCCGATATCCGCGTACTGGGCAATCCGCTCCAGGCACCGCGCAAACGTCCGCTCGCCCAGCTCGTCGTGCTGAGAGTTCTCCATCCGCGCCTGCGCCACCAGCCCGACCGCCTCCTCGTAAAATCGCGCCCGGTTCTGCGGCAAAGATTTGTTCGTTATCGCCGCGTACCGACGGCTCAGCTGATCGTAAACCGAATCCCAGCTATTGCGCGCCTCCATCTCGGCGCGCAACTTCGTCATCTCGGCGTCTTGCAATCGCCGACGCTCGGCGTCCCGACGCTTCGCCCGCTCGTAATCTTCCGGACTCGTCCCGTCGATCACCCGAACCCGCAACGCCGTACCCGCGACCTTGCTCGAGGTCACCTCGATCAGCCGCTGCGTCGCCTGCATCCGCAAGTGACCCGCCAATTCAACATCCGTCTGCGGAACCCCCAGCACCAACGTGCCATCTTCCAGCGTGATCGGCACCGTCGCGTTGAGAGCCGCCCAGACGCCCCGACCGGTCACCCCGTGGAGCACCGTCGGCAACGTCTCTTTCCAGATCGAAGCGGCGTCCTGCATGACGTACGAATTATAGACGCCCTACGCGGCGGGCGGCGTCCCGATGTACGGCGTAAACCGACCTACCCACCGCCCCTGCAACTCCGCTTCGCCCCACATCCCCTCGCCGCATGCCCAAAAAACCTCCGGAGGACATTCGTACTCAAACGATCGCCCCTGCTCGGTCACCATCCGAACGTAGTACTTGGGCAGCAACGCCTCCTCAAACTCCCACGCCTCGCTGATCTGAACCCCTTCCCGCGTGATGCCGTAGCGCCCCACCACCCGGGCAAACTCCACCACTTTTCGCGGCCGCATGTTCGCCGTCTTCTGGTAGTAAATCCCGTACAGCAGACTGCCCGCCACCATGCAGAGGCACAGGAACAGCACAAACCCGGTCAGCGGCACCAGGTTTAACGTCCCCGCATCCTGAATCCGGTTTGTCACCGGCTCCCGCGTGTACGTCCCCCGAAAAACGCCGCCCGCCGCAAACATGTACAGCGCGATCAACGACAGAATTGACCCCGCTACGCCGACGACCAAAAAGAACGCAACCAGTTTTTCGCGACGCGGATCCACGCCCTCTTCTACCGCGTCAATCCGCCCGTTCGCGACGGTCCCGCGACCGAATGCCCGGTTTATCGACCGGGCATGATGACGTCGGCCACCGCGTAGCTTCGGCGAATGTCCTGCAACATGATCTTCGCCCGACCGCCGATGTACTCGTTCGCATCGATCAGCTCAATGTAGAAGCCGTTGTCGGTCCAACCGACGACCTTCGGCACGTTCTCAAACGCGCTGCGCCGAACGTTCGCTTCCAGCACCTGCGCGCGCCGGTAGCCCATCAACTCCCGATCAAACTCCTCGATCGTCCCCGACCGGATGTCGTACTCCTCGTACTCCATGTCGAAGTTCGCGCGGATGTAAATGCCGCGGCGCATTTCGTGCTCCAGTTCCTCCACGTTCTCGCCGTCCAGCCCGATCAGCGCTTCGACGACCGACGGGTGACATTCCACCAAGAACGCGTTGCCCGGCTCCTGCATCTTGCGCCACATGTCGCGCTCAATCCACAGGCTGACCGTGTCCTTGCTCGCGATCCGACCCACGCCCAGACACATCGGACAGATCTCGGTGATCTCCTGAGTCACGCTTTCGCCCGTGCGCTTTCGCGTCAGCTCCACGAGGCCCAGCGACGACACCCGGCCAACGCGCGTCCGCGCCCGATCCCGCTCCAAACCTTTGGTGAAGTAGTCAAGCACCCGCTTCTTGTCCGATTCATCCTCCATATCGATGAAATCGCACACGATGATGCCGCCCATGTCGCGCAACCGCAGCTGACGCAAAATCTCGTCCGCCGCCTCCAAGTTGCTCTTCAGAATCGTGTCGCTCAGCGACGTGTTCCCGACGTGTTTCCCGGTGTTCACGTCAATCGCGGTCAACGCCTCCATTTCATCCACCACCAGGTAGCCGCCGGAACGAAGCGGAACCCTGTGCTGCATGATCCGCTCCAGCTCCTTCTCGATCCCGTAAAAGTCGAAGATCGGCGCGTCTTTGTCGAAGAGGTGAATCTTCTCCGTCAGCTGCGGCGCCACCTTCGCGGCGATGAGGTGAACCTTCTCGTACTCATCCGGATCGTCCAGCACCATCCGGTCGATATCCTCCCCGAACAGCTCGCGCACCGTGCGGAACAACAGCGACTGGTCCTTGTGAACGCACGCCGGCGCCCGCATCCGCTTCCCGTTCTTCAGCACGTCGCTCCACAGCGACATCAGGTAGCCGACGTCTTGCCGAAGCTCGGTCTCCGTCCGGCCGTCGCACTCCGTCCGCATAATCAGCCCGAAGCCTTCCGGCCGAATCCGGTCGCCAATCTTGCGCAAGCGGTCTCGCTCGGCCCGCTCCTCAATCTTGCGGCTAACCCCGACCGAGTTCCCCTCCGGCATCAACACCACCGATCGACCCGGCAACGCGATCCGCGTACTCACCCGGGCGCCCTTCGTACCGCGCGGACCCTTGATGACCTGCACCATGATCTGCTGACCCGGCTGCAGCAAGTCCTTGATCTTGCGCCGCCGCAGTTCATTCCGCCGCATACTCGCCGGACTGTTGTCCTGACCCGTATCCTCCGGCAAAATGTCCGCGATGCTCAAGTAGGCGTTGCGCTCCAGGCCGATGTCGACAAACGCCGCATCCATCCCCGGCAGCACGTTCTGTACCACGCCCTTAAAGATCGAACCGACGACGCGCTCTTCCCGCTCCACGCGGTACTCCATGAGGTTCCCCTCTTCCAAAAGCGCAATGCGCGTCTCGCGGTTCGAAACATTGACGATGATCTCTTTGCGGAGCGGCCCCGAACGGCCCGTGCTCGACGCAGGAGAATCTTTCTTCCGGACGCGTAATTTGCCGCGCCCGCTACGTGTGGTTGCCATCAGAAAATCGGTAGAGACCTGCAGTCTACCGGGACCAAACGTTTTCACCACAATTTTCTGACGATCGCACCCCAAACCCGCCCGTACGGTTTACACTTACTCCATGAGCGGTTGGGGACGATTTCGACACTTCTGGAGCTTGGCGATCTTGCTCCTCCTGACATGGGTCGCCTCCGCCCAAAGCACCCCGACCGCCCAAAGCGCGCCGAACATCTTCGCGGAATCGGTCGGATTCCCCGCCACCACCAATGCCCGCGCCGAACTCAGCATCACCCTCGGCCCCACCCCCCTGCGCGCCCGAACCTCGCTCGTCGGCATGGGCAACGTCACTCAGTTCCTCGACGCGCCCCGCCCCGAAGTTAACCCGTCCCGCCACACCTTCACCCGTCCCGATGTGACCGAGTGGTTCGACGCGAAACCCGGTCGCGTCCACCACTGGCTCCGCGTCGAACGCCGTCTGCCCACCGCCGACGGCACGCTCTGGGTTAGGGTGCAATTGCAAGGCGCACACCGAGTCCGCAACCTCAACGACACCGCGATCGAAATCCACGCCGACGGCGGTTCGCTCATCTACTCCGGCCTCAAGGTCTGGGATGCCCGCAAACGCGAACTTGCTGCCCGCCTCGTCGCCCGCGATGGCGCATTCGACATTCAGGTCGACGCCCACCACGCCGTCTACCCCGTCACCATCGACCCGGAATGGACCCGCGCCCAGCAACTCCCCTTGCCCGCTGGGCCGTATCTACAGCCGGAACCCGAATGGCGCGATAGCGGCACGGTCGGAGTCTTGCGTGGCTTCGAGCGTAATCCGCAGGCCATTGAAGCGGCATATTACGTGCGTAAAGACGGGGTCTGGACTTTGCATTCGACCTTTAAGCCAAAGAAACCCACCAACCGATTCGAAACCCATTTTGACGGACAGCGAATCATCACTTACGAAGACGAAGGAAATCGCAAACTATTCACCGTCTACCGCGCGGAAGTCACCGGTCCTCGTAAACTCTTTACGTTCTCGCCGCCGGACTCGTACGGTCGCATGTCAGAGATATCCTTTAAGCGAAACGTGCTGGTGATCTCCTTTTTCGCACGGCCTTCGCATTCCGGAACGAACGGCAACTCTCGCCTCTTTACGTACGACTTAAGTGATACCGGAATCACGAATGAACGTGCGGTCCCCTTACCGAATGACCAAGTCTACGTGTTTCCCGTATCGGCGATCGCGACAAATGGTAACCAGATCTTTCTCTCCAGCACGTTTGAGGGTTTTTTGGGACCAGATTTTGGGATGATAAGCGTCTTGCGGGCGTATCGATCGGTAGATGGGGAGTGGAAACCCGTCTCCGCGTTCGTGACAACCTACACCGATCGAATTTTCGGTGCAGAATCCCATGGCATCGTGTACGACGCTTTTTCCTACGCGCACTTCGCGCCATTCTACACCAGTCTTAACGATGGAAAATTTGGCACGAGCCGGTGGATTGCTGGAAGCAACAACGATTACAACTACACGAGTTATTTCGCAAGTTTTTTGACTTGTACGTACGGCTACCAGGACTCGCGTTACTCCACGATTGACTATCTTCCGCCATCGCCCGACTCGCCACCAGTTATCCTACAAGGCGACCATCTCCTTCCGGACGGGAAGCCGTTCCGGCACCACGTCGGCGCCAACGACCGGGAGTTGTTCGCCTACACAACGAATCAAAGCATCTGGGTCACTCCCTATCAAATCACTCCCCGACTCAGCGTCACCCCCGCCACCCCCGAACCTCGCCAAGAATCCACCGTCGACCTCACCGTCAGCGTCGGACTCCCCCGCAGCGTGGACTCCCTCGTGACCCTTACGACCAATCGCAACTTCCTGTCGCTTCCGGCCTCCGTCACCGTGCCGAAAGGACAAGTCAACGTCACCGTCCCGGTCCGGGTCGCCGAAGGTGCCCGTCTCGGCCCCGTGACCATCGAGGCCTCCACCCCCGGACTCGCCCCCGTCCGCACCACGCTCAACGTTCAGCCCACCGCCACCCCGCGCCAACTCGCGCTTCGCAACGTCCGCACCGCCGTCCGACGCAGCGAACCCGTCCAGTTCATCGCCGACATCGGCTATGCATCCAACCGGCCCATCGTCGTCCGCCTCGCGGGCAACGCCGAACGGCTGCAACTTCCGGCTACCGTCACGATCCCCGCCGGTGAGCGCCAAGTCACTTTCACCGCCAATTCCCACGCGACCGCGCCCGTCGGCCCCACCGCCATCGAGGGCCGAACCGATGCCTACGGCAGTGCGCGAACCTCCATTGCGATCACCGATGAAGAGCACGACGGGCAGTTCGTCAGCCAACAAGTGCCCACCCCAATGATCGGCGGATACACGTACTCTGTTGCGGTCGAGATGCGCAACATCGGTGCCGCCGACTGGACCGACCGAAACGTCGAGCTCGTCAGCATCAATCCCTCCACCGGCCACGCCTGGACCGACGCCCCCGTGCGCCTCCCGGCCGGAACGCGCGTTGTCCACGGCGAACGCTTCCGATTCGAATTCCCGGTCGTCGCCGATCCCCAGCCCGGTGTCCGCAACTTCCAGTGGCAAATCCGCCTCGTGAACCCGCCCCCCGCCGGGCTCATCGGCACGCCATCACCGCCCACGCCCATCAACGTGCGCTTTACCCGCGACGCCCGATTCCTCTCCCAAACTGTCCCGCTGCAGCTCGAGCCGGGCGAGATCGCGTCCGCCCGGCTCGAATTCCGGAACCTTGGCAGCGAGACCTGGTCGCCAGATTTCCGGCTCACCTCCCGCAACCTGCCGGCCGATCAATTCCGCACTGATGCCGTCGCCGCACCCGCCACCGGCCCCAACCAAATCGCGATCTTCACCCTCAACTTCGTTGCCCCCATCGCCGAGGGCACCTATCCGTTCCAATGGCAGATGCGCCGTCTCGGCGAGGACTTTTTCGGCGAGCCGAACGCCCCGCTCAGCGTCACCGTGCGCCAAACCTTGCGGGCCGAAGCCGTCAGCCAGTCCGTCCCCAGCCGCCTTCCGCCCGGCCAGCGGCACGAGGTCACGCTGACATTCCGCAACACCGGCACCGTGCGATGGACCCCCGAAACCGTGGAACTGGTGGCCGATACCGCACCCCTCGATCGCTGGTCGGCCCCCAAAGTTCGGCTGCCCCGCGCGGTCGAAGTGGGCGAGTCCATCGCGCTGCGGTTCGCCATCGTCGCCCCGTCTACCCCGGGCAACTACAACTTCTCGTACCGGCTCCGCCGACGTACTCCGACCCTTCACCCGTTCCCGGCCGCTTCCCCGGTGCGCACCATCCGCGTCGCACCGTAGCGCGATGAACCTCGCTACGCCGATCTCCGCCGACGCCACGCAAGTACGCCGATCCCAACCGCCACACTTGCGCCCGCCAAAATCGTCACCACATTGCCGGGCGGAATCATTGGCCGGGACGGTGCCGGCGGTAACTCGCCCGTCCAAAGATAACGCCGGACCGGCCCCCCGTCCGGCACCGCCCGACGATCCGCAACCCACTTCCCCTTCTCGAATGGAATCTCCAGCGGCGCACTGTTTCCGTTCAGCCGACGGATACGAGCAATTCGGAACTTCAAATTGCCGCCTTTGTGCAGGCCCTGAGGTTCGATGCGAATCGTAGCCCGCGACGCATCCGCCTCGATCAGATCGAACGTGGTACCGACCTTTGGTGAACCGCTTGCATCACTCACAAGCTGACCTTGTAATCTTCCGTTGCTTGACACGATCCGAACTTCGGTGCGCACTCCGTCGGATTGAGCATTTGTCAAGAACTTCGGGATACTTGTCCGACTGTTCGCGATCATGACGGCGAGATACGGCACGACCAAGCCACGCACGATTTCCGGGTACTCCCGCAGATCGTAGACGATACCCGTCTGTCCCTTTTGAGCTACCCTCACGAAGGCAAGCCCATCGCGGATCATGACCCGCTCGTCTGGCAGCACCTTGCCTTGAGACTGCAAAGTAGAACTCATCAGTGCGTTTCCTTCGATGGAAAGTCGATACTTGAGAGTCCGCTTGGTTCCAGATTCAGCGTACGATCGCTTGAGCATCCGCACTTTGTCCACTCGCTCACTATCCGTAAGCGTCCCATACAACTGGTCTGCCAACTGTCGGATGACCTCATCGTTCGGGACGAATGGCCGTTTGAGGTGGGATTCGATCTCCACCTCATACGTTTCCGCGCATGTAACGACCGATACTGCGAGCAGTAGCGGAATGAGACTTCCCCTTAGCAACCGGGCACCGTAAATGTCCGCATGTCGCGATATGAGTTTGCCAAATCGCACA
>JANRKI010000091.1:0-49648 GCA_033763535.1 Fimbriimonadaceae bacterium
CGTGACCCAGTACCTGTTCCAGAACCACCAGGACAGGTTCCAAAAGATTCTTGATCGGATGAAGGAACGCGTGCCAGGCATTACAAATGTCCAGGCAACGCAGACCGAGGACGGTCGCATCGTTCTACGCTTCTCGGATGGTGCGTTCAAAGATCCGTTCATCTCGCGGTTCGTTTCCGACGGCACCCTCCGGATGTTCGCGTACTTGGTCTTACTCAATGACCCTAACCCACACCCGTTGCTGGCGATCGAAGAACCGGAAAACCAGTTGTATCCGACGCTGCTTCCCCAACTCGCAGAAGAGTTCCGCGACTACGCCGACCGCGGCAGCCAGGTGTTGATCTCTACGCACTCACCGGACTTCGTGAACGCGCTCAAAGTGGAGGAGCTGTTCTGGCTGGAGAAACGACATGGCGTCACGACCATCAAGCGTGCGAGCGATGACCCAAACATTCGTACCCTGGAAAAAGCGGGCGACCCGCTGGGCGCACTTTGGAAGCAAGGCATCTTCGGAGGCATTGACCCGCAGTGATCAAGCTGGTGATCTTGGCCGAGGAAGAGTCGATGCGCGTCTTTCTTCTGGAGCTCTTGCCGAAGCTTAACGTCAACTGCCCGATCCAAATTGTGCCGCACGAGGGGAAGTCGGACCTTGAGCGTTCGATCCCGATCAAGTTGAAGGCTTGGTCGGAAGGCGATGCCACAGAAGTCCGATTTATCATCCTTCGCGACAACGATGGCGGAGACTGTCGCGCCCTGAAGGAGCGATTGCTGGCGATGTGCATTCCGTACCATCGCCGGGTGAAGGTGCGAATCGTCATACAACACCTCGAGTCTTGGTTGCTCGGCGATCTTGACGCGATCCAGGCCGCTTACGGAACTGCAATTTCATCTCGCAAAGCAAAGTTTCGGAACCCAGATCGGTTGACGAATGCGTCGCAACTCTTGGAGCAACTCATCAAGGATCGCGTCAAGGTCACCCGCGCCCGCAAGATCGGCCAACTGGCGGACCCCGGCCGGAATGAATCACCGAGTTTCCAGGCGCTCGTGCGGGGCTTGCAAGAACTGAGCCAGCCGTAGGTGACTTGTTCAGAACCTGTTGCGATACGATGCCCAACATGCTCGCCGCACGTCCTCCCCTCGGCTGGAACAGTTGGAATACCTTCGGGGCCGACGTCAACGAAACCGTCGTCTTGGAAGCCGCCGAGGCCCTGGTCCGCACCGGACTGCGCGAATCGGGTTACCTATACGTGGTCATCGACGACGTGTGGCAGGCCGACACCCGAACCACCGGCGGCGAGTTGCAGGCCGATCCGGACAAGTTCCCGCGCGGCATCGGTCCGCTCGCGCAGGACATCCACGCGATGGGGCTGCAGTTCGGCATCTACACTTGCGCCGGAACTCACACCTGCGCCGATCGCGTGGCCAGCTACGGTCACGAGTGGGAGGATGCCCGCACGTTTGCCGGCTGGGGCGTGGACTTCCTCAAGGTTGACTTTTGCAACGTGCCCCCCGGCGTCGACGGCCCGATGCTTTACCATCGCATGGGGCAAGCCCTGCGTGAGAGCGGCCGCGAGATCGTGTTTTCGGCCTGCGAGTGGGGGATTCAACAACCGTGGAAGTGGGGTCGTGCGGCCGGCTGCCACCTCTGGCGCACCACCGGCGATATCGGCGACGGCTGGGAGAGCATCCTGCGCATCGGATTCCGCAACGTCGCCGATTGGGCCGCGTACGGCGGTCCGAACGGTTGGAATGACCTCGATATGCTGGTGGTTGGGATTCGAGGGGGCGGCAACGTCGGTCAGGACCACTGCACCGACGCCGAGTACCGCGTTCACTTTGCCCAGTGGTGCTTGCAGGCGTCCCCGCTCATGATCGGATGCGACCTCCGGCAGGCGACCGCGGGCGACATCGCCTTGCTCGGCCACGCCGGCTTGCTGGAGATCAATCAGGACCCGCTCGGCGTGTCGGCCCGCCGGATCGCCCCCGCCGAAGACCTCTGGGATTGGGCGGACTTGCCGGTCTACCGCAAGCCGATGGCCGACGGCTCGCTCGCGATCGGCATCTTCAACCTCACCGAGCGCGACCGAAAGTTTCTCAGCGTGGCCTGGGAGACGCTCGGCCTGCGACCCGATCAGCCGTACCGCGTCACCGATGTGATCGCGGGCCAGCCGCTCGGCACGCACCGCGGATCGATCGCGGTCCCGGTCGCCGCGCACGATGTCGCCGTCCTCCGACTTTTTCCCGTCGCGGGCCCGTAATCTCAACGTTTGCCGCAGCGGAACGGTCGTACAATGAGGTTCCGCCATGCGACAGTTCCCGGCCACCCTCGGACGTCTCGGCATCGGTTCGGTCCTGCTCACCGCGTGCCTCGCGGCGCCGAAGGCCGACGTGAATTTCTGGCAACTTCAGGAGACGACGGTGCAAGTGCCGTCGAGCATGCGGTGGTGGCCGTTCGATTCCACCCGCACCTTACGCGTTCCGCCCGGCACCAGCGTGTCCGTGTTGGCGCGGATCAACGGCGCCCGGTTTCTGCTCGCGCTGCCGAATGGCGACATCTTGGTGTCGATCCCGGGATCCGGACGGATTCAGCTGGTGCGCCCACGGCCGAACCTGGACCCGCTCGTATTCACGTTCGCCCAGAACCTCCGGTTTCCGCACGACATGGTGCTCGACCGGATCAACAACCAGGACGTGATCTACATTTCGGAGTCGAACCGGATCGTGCGGTGCAACTACGCCACTGGCAACACCGCTTCGGGCCCGCTGACGACGGTGATCAGTAACTTGCCGGATGAGTCCCTGCCCGAACTGGGCGGAGCTTACGGGCACGTGCTCAAAAACATCGCGGTGGACGCCAACCACCGAATCTACGTGTCCATCGCCAGCGCGAGCAACGCGTGGGTGGGCGACGCCACCAGCAACCCCGTCCGATGCGCCGTGTACCGCTACGAATCAACCGGTGGTAGCGGCACGCTGATCGCGCGCGGCATTCGGAACGCCGAAGGTCTGGCCTTCTTGCCCGGCACCTCCGACCTGTGGGTCACCAACAACGCCCGCGACAACACGCCTTACCCCTTTCAAGACGAATCCGGTTGGTACGGCGAGGTGCATCAGGACTACGTCGACAACAATCCGCCGGACGGATTCACCCGCGTGCTCGCCGGGCGAGATTACGGATGGCCGTACGCCAACCCGATCCCGAACTCGCGCAATCGGCTGACCTACCCGCCCCTGGCTCCGGATTACGACAACAATCCGAGTTGGGCGACTCGTCCGGCCGGCGACTTTACGCCGTACAGCAAGGGCATCTTGGCGCACAGCGCGCCGCTGGGCGTCTCGTTCTTCCAGGGGTCGGCGGTTCCGTCGGCATGGCGCGCTGGGGCGGCAATCGCTTACCACGGTAGCTGGAATCGGAGTGATCCCAGCGGTTATCTTGTCGGCTATTTCCCGTGGCATTCCGAAACCGGGATGCCGCAAAGCGAGGCCGCCTTCGTCACCGGCTTCCGGAACTCGAGCGGCGACGTGTGGGGCCGTCCGGTGGACGTCGTGCCGCACGCCAGCGGCGACGTGCTGATCTCCGACGATCACTCCGGCACGATCTACCGGCTCACAGGGCCGAACTCGGCCGATACCGGCACCGTGACCGGCGGACTCTCCGTCGCCGATGGCGCGGTGGATTGGCGGCGGGCACGCAACTTCGACTGGGCCGAATTCGTCATCAACGCCCGCCGAACCGACGTCACGCCGATGATTTCGCAACCGGACCTGCTCGGCGAATCGAACCTGTCCGAGTTCGCGACCGGCCGAACTGTCACGTTCCCCGGCGGCACGGCCACCACCAGCGGGCTCGCCGCGACCGGAACCAACCAGGGCATCACTTTTCGAGTGGCGGCGGATACCACGATGAGAACGCTCCACATCGCGGTGGGTTCGCGCACGGCTCCGGCCCGGCTCACGGCCCGGCTGTCCGATTCTCCGCGAGAATTCACCTTCGGAGCGAAGGGTCTGCCAACGAACTTCCGCGGCGTCGCGACGCTTCACTATCGCGCGAGCGGCCCCGGCCAAAGCTTGACGGTCAACTGGACCGCCGGCAACCAGGGAACGGCTTGGATTTCGGGCGCGGTGCTTGGCCCGACGCGCACGCAGTTCGGACCTCCCGCGAAGGGGCGATAAAGGGTCCGGGCCGGGCGCAACCGGACGGATGGAAGCGCGCGAACTATTCGTTCGCGCGCTTCGCTTCTTCGATATCGATGCGCGCCGGCATGCGGAACAGGAACGTCGAGCCCTTGCCCACTTCGGAATCCGCCCAAATCTTGCCCATGTGGACCTGCTCCACGAGGTGCTTCACCAAGAACAGGCCGAGACCCGTCCCGTAAATCTTGCGGTTGTCCTCGTTGTTGACGCGGTGGAACTTCTCGAACACCTTGGCGAGGTGATCCTTCGGAATCCCGAGTCCGTGGTCTTGCACGCCGAACAGCACGTGGTCGCCATCCAATGTGGCGTGCACGTAAACGTCGCCGCCGTTTGGCGAATACTTGATCGCGTTGTTGAGCAGGTTCGTCAGGATCTGATCGAACTTGTCCTCGTCTCCCACGATCGTCTTCGGCAATTCGCCGCGCACCTTGAGCGAGACCGCGTGCTTGGTGGTGGATTGTTGCTGCACCCGGACGACCTTCTCGAGCAACGGCATCAGTTCAAATTCCGAGTAGTTCGGCTTGAGGGATTCTCCGGCTTCGATACGTGACGTGTTGAGCAGGTCGTCGATGAGTCGTCGCAACCGATCACATTCCGAAACGACGATGCCGAGGAACTCCTTCTGCTCTTCCTTGCCGTACAAGTCGTCGTCGACGCCATCCAGCAACGTGCTACTGAAGCCCTTGATCGCGGTAAGCGGCGTGCGGAGTTCGTGCGAAGCCATCGCCACGAAGCTGCTCTTCATGCGATCGATGTTCTTCATGTCCGTGATGTCGTTGAGAATCGCCACCACGCCGAGGTCCTTGTTCTCTTCGCCCCGCACCTGAGCCGCCTGCACTTCGTAGATGCGCTCGGAGCCGCCGATCATCACCGTAATGTCGCGCTTCGTGTTCTCGATGCCGCGGCTGGCGTCGTTGATGACGGCCCAGAGATCGTCGTTGCGCAACTGGTCGCGCGCGCTCTTTCCGATCGCGTCGGCCGTCAGTTGGAAGACGGCGCGGGCGGAGGAGTTGAGCTGGCTGAGCCGACCTTCGGGCGAGACCAGCATGAGGCCGGCGCTGAGCGATTCGAACGTTTGGGCCAGCTCTTCCTTCTGCTCAACGACCTCCTTGTACAGCTGGATGTTGGCGATGATGCTGCCGACGTTCTTCGCCATGCGTTCCAGCAGGCGCACGTCTTCATCGTTGAACTCCTCTTGATCGCGCTTGTTGAAGGCGTGGAGGACGCCGATCGTATTGCGTTCGGTCACGCGGTTCTGCTCATCGCGCTTCTCGATGACGAGCGGAACGGTAACGCCGTTGTGGACGTGCAACAGCGCGAACGGGTCCATCTGCGTGCGCGGGTCGTGCATCGCGTCGTGGAAAATCACCGACTCGGAATCGCGGAACACTTGGCCGGAGAGACCGGTGCTGGCCCGGACGCGAAATACCTTCAGGTGCTGATCGTCTACGCCGATCGCGGGCGGAATCGCCATCAGTTCGCCCGATTCGCGATCGAAGAACATGATCACGATCTTTTCGGCCTGCAGAATCATTGCAATGCGCTGCACGAGGCGGCGCAACGCCATGTCCGCTTCGCTGATCGGCGCGAACTCGGACTCTACGGCGCGCGTGGCGGGCAGATTGCGATCCGTTTCGAGTTCGTTGACCTTGCGCTGAAGCTCCTCAATCTTCTTCAGCAGTCCTGCCGGATTCCCGTCCTGAATACCTTCCATCATGCAAACACTGGCCTCAGCCGAAACTTTACCTCTCCCTCTGACGCAAGTTCGGGCGCCGGAGTTCGGGAACGCGAGCCACGATATACTAAAATCGAAATGGCAACGGAGCTGGAAGAACTACCGCTGTTTCCGCTCAATACGGTGCTGTTTCCTTACGCCTCCGTCCAGCTCCACGTGTTCGAGGATCGGTACCGCGAGATGGTCCGGATGTGCATTCAGGACGACCGACCGTTTGGCATTGTGCTGATCCGGTCGGGATCGGAGCTGGATGACTACGCTGACCCGTACATGGTCGGGACCGCCGTGCGCATCATGGACGTGCACACGTACGACGACGGGCGCATGGACATTTACGTCCGCGGCGAACGCCGGTTCCGCATCCGTCGCCTCGACGACTCCAAGAGCTACCTCGTCGGATTTGTCGAACCGGTGTACGAGCACGACATCGCCGACTCACTCCGCGCCGAACAACTCATGCTCGAAGCCCGGGCCGAGTTCGAAATCCTCGTTCAGCGCCTATTCGAGCGGCAAGAGTTTGCGGTCAAGGTCGTGTTTCCGCCCGACCCTGTGACGCTTTCATTCACGATCGCCAACCTGCTGAGCATGGAAAACGTGCAGAAGCAGCGTTTGCTGGAGACGACCGACACTCTGGAACGAGTGGAGGAACTCCTGCCGATTCTCCGCGCGCAGATTCAAGAAACGCACGAGCCGAGCTATTACCGGCTCGGCACCAACGACATGCGCGAGTGGATCTCGCCGAACTAAGTGCCGCTAACCAACCCCGGATCGGCGACGTTTGTTCGGTATGCCGATCTGGATTGCGAAGCTTCCTTCGCTGCCCGTCCTGCCGCCGCCCACCGCGCCATCACGCCTCGCGGCGGTGCCGAATCCCGGCGACCGCACGCGATTTGAGCTTCATCTCGAGCCGGCGTGGATCTCCCAGTCGCTGAACGACGTTCGGGTACCCGGCAATGGCACAAACGTGCCGTTCGATCGCCTCGCGGGCGGCACGCAGTTTGGCGGACGTCTCACCCTTCGGTACGCGGCGACGGCCAGCACGGGCTGGCGGGCGGTCATCGCCCCGTATCGCGCCACCGGCCGCGGTCGACTCTCTGAACCCACGTCGTTCGACGGCGCGGTGTTTGCCCCGGGAGTCGACACCGATGCCGAGTACGAGTTCAATTCCTATCGCCTTACCTACTTCGGCCGCTGGCGAGTGCGGGACCCTCGGGCCGAACTTACGTTCGGCTACACGCTGAAGGCGCGCGATGCGGTGGTCGGCCTGCGGCAGGGCAACCTCCGCCGACGATTTTCAAACTTCGGGCTCGTGCCGTTGCTCCATATCGGCGGTCGCTACCGATTCAGCGAGCGATTCGCGTTGGCATTTGACTTCGATGGCCTGGTCGCAACCCAAGGACGTGCGCTGGACCTCGGCCTCTTTTTGGAAACGCCGGTCGCCCGGAACCTCGACCTGCGCATCGGGGGCCGCGTGGTGGATGGCGGGGCGGACAACGACCGCACCCGCAACGTCGCGCTGATCACGAGCTACGGAATCGGCCTCAATTATCGGTTCTAACCCTCGGGTGCTTGTAGCCCGGGGCGTTTCGATAGTCGGGCATCGTTGGTGCTACGGGGCGGCGTAGAACCCATGCCACACGTTGTCGCGACGTTCAAACTGGCTACGGCGGTGCCCCGTGAATTCAAGGTCGAGCACATCCACCCAGTGCAACCGGGTTCGGATCACCACGAAATGCGCGAACCCGGCCTCCGACTCTTCCCACGTGGGTTCCCGGTTTGCCCATTCCGCATCGAACCCGGGCGTCCAGTCGTCGGTGCGTTCGCCGGGTGCGATCGTGGAGAGGTAGCAGCGCCGGCTGAGCGCGGCGACCTTTTGCCACGCTGCACGGGCAAGGTCATCTTGCTGATGAAGGTGGCAAACGCCGCGCGCCCGAACCTGCCGCTTCTCATCCGGCGAATAGAAGTGCCACTCGACCCTCGGCTCCGCGAGAATCGAGCCGATCTTTTCGCTTCGGGCATCGGCCTGCGCCCCAATCTCCCCGGATTCCGGGTCCACGTAGCGCAGGATGACGGTGCGCACCTCCGGAAAACCTTGCGCCGCGATGGTCGCGAGCGCAGGCGTATGGAACGGATGCCGGCGCGAGTCCCGGCCCGCCGCCAGCATCGTCCAGACGCTTTGCCAAACTTCCGCTAACCGCTCCTCCATTCCAATTCACCTCCCCCGCATTTTTAGCAGTTTTTGGCGACATTCATTTCAAAGTCATTTCGTGCGTACCCGGGAGCAGAAAGGCGCGTTAGAAAGATCGGGATGGAGAGAGTGATCCGTTTTCCTTTGCCGATCGCCCGGCTGGTAATGGCGGTAGCCCTGCTGTTGATGGCGGGGATTGCCTCGGCAAGCCCGCGGATGCTCCCGGCTCTATCATCCGTTACGGCAGGCGAAAAGATCGCGTTGCTTGTCGGCGTCAACGAGTACGAAGGTGACGACTGGTCAGACCTCCGCTACGCCCTGAATGACGTCAACATGCTGGCCGATGCTCTGGAAAAGCAGGGTTGGACGGTCCTGAAGATGACCACCAACGCCAACCGCAACAGCGTCAACTACCCCTCCGCCGAGAACATCCGGAAGCGGATTCGCGGATTGGCCGCCACCATGACCTCCGCCGATCTGTTCATGTTCTACTTCTCCGGTCACGGGTTCACGCGGCAAGGCGCGGCGTACTTGGCCACGCCGGAAGCCGACAGCGCAGACCTCAACCGCACGAATCTGCCCGTGACGGACCTCATCAGCCTTTCCAGTCGGCTGGCGAGCGAGCGAAAGGTCTTCATGATTGATGCCTGCCGCAACTCCACCGACAAGGCCTTGGTCATCAAGAAGGCCGATATTCAGGACACCGAGCAGATGTCGGACACGATGATGCAAGCCCTTAGCGCGATCTCCACCCGCGTTCGCGGCGCCGCCGTCATCACCAGCTGCCGCGAAGGCCAGACGTCCATCGAGGACGCTCGGCTCGGGCACGGACTCTTCACCTATCACATCATCCGCGGCGTGGAAGGCCGGGCGGCGGCGGAAGGCAAGCCGGTCACTGCCGGTGCCCTTACCCAGTACGTCGCCAAAAAGTTTCGGGACGACAACCTCGACGCGCGGCAAACCCCGTACTTCATCCTCACCGGCAGCGAGGAGATCGAATTTGGCACCGGAACCGGCGAAGAGGGCGACGCCGAAATCAAGATCAACCTGAACATTGACGGCTCGCGGCTGCGCTACCGGCGCCTGCAAGTGCTTGCCGAAGAGGACCAGGTCGCCGACGTCCGGCTGACGGACGACATCATCCGATTTACCGTTCCTGAGGGCAAGTACCGACTTCAGCTCATCTTTAGCGGAGACGGGGAAATTAGTGACAGCGGCAACGTGGTGGATCGGTACAAGCGGGTCTCGTTGCAATCGACCGAACCGATTCAAGTCGGCGGAAAGATGCTGCTGCAAGTGCTCATTCGCGTGGAATCGAAGCTGATGTTCGACCGGAAACTCCGCTACGTCATCAAGCACGATGGCAAAGAGATCAAGTTCCGGCTCGTAAACTAACGTCGTGCCGACCCAAGACGAACTGCCGCGCCTGATTGGCGTCATCGCCACCGCCATGCTGTCGGTCGTGGCGGTCGGGGCCTTCTTCTTCGTCCGGTGGGTGCGCAAGGATCGCGAAGACCGGCAGCGACGGCTGGACCGCACGCCGAAAAGCCCCAAAAATCCGGCGTAACCGCGCGGGCGGTGCTAACCTTACGGGAAGATGCAGAACGCGGTTCGGGTCGGCGGTCTGGTGGTGGTGTTTGGTGGCCTCATCGTGGGTGCCTACGCGGTGCTCGGGAAGTCGCTGTTCGCCCCGCCGACGGTGCGGTACTACGCCGAGTTTGACGACGTGGCCGGAATGCAAGCCGGTACGCGCATCCTGTTGGCCGGGGTCAAGATCGGCCAGGTGCAGGACATCCGGCTGGTGAGTGCCACACGCGCCCGCGCCACCCTGGCGCTGGACCCAACGATCAAAATTCCGCGCGGTACGGTGGCGGTCGTCCCGACGCCGTTGATCGGCCTCGGGGACAGCGCGCTTGAACTCCAGCCGCCCGTCGCCGAATCCACCGCTTACTACGCCGCCGAAGACACGTTGCCGGGGCGGAAGGCCGGAGCGCTCGACGACCTGCTCCCCGACGCGAAGACGACATTTTCCGAGCTGAACGCCACGCTCGCCGCCACCCGTAAGCTACTCGAAGACCAGTCGTTGCAGCGCGACGCCCGCAAGCTCATCGCCACCAGTACGACCACCATCGCGTCGTTCGGCAAGTTGGCCGGGGACATGGACCGGTTACTCACCCGGAATGAGCGGTCGATCGGCCTCGCGCTGGCCCGCGGAACCGCAGCCATCGGCGATGTCCAGAAGATCACCGGCAAGGTGGTCGCCATGCTAGACGAGGGCAGCCTTCAGCGCGATACCAAGGCGATCCTGCGCGAACTGCTGGCCACCAGCAAAAAGGCCGACGCGCTGGTGGGCAACATGAACGCGCTGGTGGCCGACGCCAACATCAAGGCATCACTCCGAAACGTGAATGAAATCACGGATAACGGCAAGAAAATCGCCGAGAACGTGACGGAAATGACCGAGACCGGCAAGGGGATCGCGACCAACACCGAGGCGATCACCAAGAACGGCGTCAAGATCAGCGAAAACGTCATCGACCTCACCGAGCGTACGAAGCTGGTGCTGGATGGCGCGGTGGAGATCGAGAACCGACTGAAGGGACTGCTCGACAAGGTGGACCGGGTGATTCCTTCCGGCAAGGGCGCGAGCCTTCCGTCGGTGGTGACGAGCATGGACCTCATTCGGGAGACCGAACCGGGCCGGTACCGCACCGATGTCAACGCACGGTTTCAGCTGAAGAACGCCACCCTTGACCTCGGGGTCTGGGATGCCTTCGAATCAAATCGCTTGACCGTCCAGTACGGCGTCCCGGTGAACTCAAATCTCAGCTACCGGTACGGTATTTTTGCATCTAAGGCCTCGGCTGGGGTAGATTATCAGCTTACGCCAAGGCTCTTCTTGCGCAACGATATCTGGGACCTGAACGATCCTCGGTACGACGCGCGGATGCGGTACGAGTTCGGGAACGGTCTCTACGGATGGCTCGGGATGGAGCGGATCTTCCGCAAGAACAGTCCGGTCATCGGCATTGGCATCCGCAGATAGGGCGCGTCAGCCCAATGCGTGGTGGGGCATGCCCCGCCAATCCTGACGATACAAGGACATGAAAGTTATCCTCAAGCAAACCGTGCCGAAAGTCGGCAAAGAAGGGACCGTCGTGAACGTGGCCGACGGATTCGCTCGCAACTACCTCTTCCCGCGCGGCTTCGCCATCCTCGCCGATAAGAAGCAAATCGAAGCGCTGAACAAGCGGAACGAACGATTGGCGGTCAAGCTCGCCGGATTGAAGACGGACGCCGAAGCACTCAAGACTCGGATTGACGGGAGCGTGATCCGCATCCCGGGTCAAGTCGGGGCGCAACAAGGCAAGCTGTACGGCGCCGTTACCGCCCAAGACGTGACGGACGCGATCCAAAAGCAGCTCGGCGTGACGCTGGAGCGCAAGCAGGTCGCCCTCGTCGAGCCGATTCGTCGACTCGGTGATTTCGCCGTTGAACTCGACCTCCACCGAGAAGTGGATGCGCTCATCACCGTCACCGTGTTCGATCCGAACGCGCCGGTAGAGGCTCCGAAGCCAGCCGAGCCCGCTTCCGACGAAGCCTAGTTTCGACTCGCTGCCGTCTGGGATGCCACCAAGTGTCCCAGGCGGCGCACCGCCGCTGCGACCGTCTCGTTCCAGGTCGCCGCGCTGAGCCGCAGGCAGTTGCGGTACGTATCATCCGTGCTAAACAGCGTGCCGGGCGTAAACCCGATGCCGGCCTGAACCGCCTCGTTGTACGCCGCCACCGAGTCGAATCCCGCCGGAAGTTGCACCCACAGCACAAACCCTCCTGCCGGCGTACTCACCCGAGTTCCCACCGGAAAATGCGTGAGGATATGTTGGCGCATGAGGTGGGTGTGCTCCCGATACACGCGTCGAGACTTGCGAAGCAGACCGTCGTAGAATCCCGAGTCGAGATAATCGGCCAGCGCGAGGTGCGTCATCGACGGGTTGCACAGGCTGAGGGCGAGTTTCAACTGTTCGATCGCCGTGCGCCAGCGGCCCGCCGCCACCCACCCGACCCGAAACCCGGGCGCGAGCGTCTTCGAAAAACTGCCGCATGACAGCACCGCACCCTCGGGATCAAACGCCCGAATCAGCCGCGGGCGATGATCGCTAAAGGCCAGTTCGCCGTACGCGTCGTCCTCGATCAGGATCAGGTTGTAGCGCGCCGCCAGTTCCACCAGCTGCGCTTTGCGCGTATCGGGCATTTGCGACCCGAGCGGGTTATGGAAGTTCGGCACGACGACGAGCGCGCGCACCCGCTCGCCATCCTCCTTCAGCCGACGGAGCGTAGCCTCGGTCCACTCCAGACTCAGGCCGAGGTGCGGGTCCGTTTTCAGCGGGACGCATCGGTAGCCCAGCACCTGCATCAGCTGAAGCACGCCGTAAAAGCAGGGCGATTCCACAAGCACGGTGGATCCCGGTTCGCACGTCGCGCGCAACGCCAGCGCCATCGCTTCCTGGCAGCCGTTCGTCAGCACGAGGTCGTCGGGCGATACGGCAACGCCCGCCAGCACCATCCGCTGGGCGATGTGCTCCCGAAGCTCCCTCAGCCCGGCCGGATGCGAGTAGTTCATCGCCTCCTCGGGACGATCACGCAAGATGCGAGAGGTGATGTACGCGAGGCGGCGCGTCGGCAGAAGGGCCGGGTTCGGCGTGGCGAAAGCCATCGCGTGGAGCAAGCCGCGATTCCGCTCCATCGCCGTCAACACTTCCGCCCGCGTGTAGTGCGCCGGAATCGAAACCGGTTCGGTCGCGATCGGTTCGCTGGAGGCCTGGCGCAACCGGACGTAGTAGCCCGACTTCGGCCGGGCCTGCAACAGCCCCTCCGCCTCCAGAATCCGGTACGCCTCCACTCCCGTGCTGACGGCGACCCCGTGCATGCGGCTGAACTCGCGCACGGAGGGCATGCGATCGCCCGCGCGGTACACGTGGCTTCGGATGAGATCGCGCGCGCGCGCCGCCAACACCTGCGGCAGCGGCGTTCGGCTCATGCCGTTTTCACCCGGTGGAGGGCGTGGGCCATCTCCAGCAACATCAATTCGAGGGTGTCGTGCTTGTCGTACGCCGCCAGCGCCCCCTTCAGCCGAGAATCCGTATCGGCGTAAATCTGGAAGCATTCGGCCAGCTTGGGCAGCGTCACGCGCTGGGCGGCGGACATCATCTTGCGCTGGACAAACTCCTTCTCATTCGCGAGATTCGGCCGGGTCGGGAACGCCTGCCGCACCGCTTCGGTGGCCGAGCCCGGGCTGACCCCGGCCTCAATGCACACCCGCGCTTGCCACAGGAGTCGCAGGGCACGACCCGTCTGCGGGAGCACCTGCCCAAAGGTCGCCGCGTCCGCCTTGCGTTTGTTGCCCACCATGATGCGTAACTGGCCGACGGCCGCCGAAACTTGGTTGTGGATCAGCCCGTCGATCATCGCGAAGACGTTCCACTCGCGTGACGGCACCACGATTTCGCGCACATCGCTCTCCTGAATCGCCTTTTTGCCACGGCAAAACAGCACGAGTTTGTCCAACTCTTCGGCGGCACGCGAGAACTTTCCCCCCGACATCTCCAGCAACAGATCGCACGCAGGCCCGGACATCGGGACGCCGCCGGCCTCCGCGATCTTCCGGAGTTCGGACCGCGCCTTATCTCCGGCCAGCGTAGAGTCGTACTGAAACCCTTTCGCGGCCTTGACCGCGGCGGTCCAGTTACGCAGCCGCGTCGCCATCGTTTGGTCCTCCATGTTTTCGTCATCCGCAACGAGGATCATAAGGGCCGAGGCCGGGAGTCGATCCAGCCCGGAGCCGTCGGCGTCTTTCGGATCGCGCCGCAGCAGGTGGCGAACGACGACCACCCGCCGTTCGGCCATGAACGGGATCGTTGCCGCTGATCCCACCCAGTCGCGCGGGCCGACCGCGTTGGCGTCGACGCTCTCCACGTCGAAGTCTTGCCGCGACACGCCGACCCGAGCGAGGAGGTCGTCCAGGAACTTCAGTTGCAACGCGGGCTCGTTTCCGGCCAGCAGCACAAGCGAGGATTTGGCGGCCTTCTCAATCTCGCTCATGCCCGATTTTGGCGCATTCGCTGGCGGAGGCTGAGCATTTGCTGGCGAAGGAGCTTCACTTCATCCATCGTCGGCTCGGCCGGTCCGTAGAGCCAGTCCGTCAATTGCACGGCCAAGCCCTCGGCGTTGGCCCGTTCCGGACCGAGTTTGGCCGCGCCGAGCGCAACAAACTCCCGCAACGTTTGGGACGCCCGCCGACGCTGGCCGATCGTTTTTTCGAGCAGCCGCACGTACTCCAGCGTCAGTTTCTCCAGTTCGGACTTCCGGCGCACGGCGGACATGGCCCGGTACCGGATCAGGATGAGGACGCCGAATGCAAGCACCGCGAAGGCGACCAGCGCGGTGTTGACGGCGTTCCGAAACCACGGTTGCTCCCAAAGCGGCAGCGTCGAGGTGGCTCCCCCGCGTTCGCCGCCGGGGACGGACTCCGCACCTTCCGTCGCGTCGTACACCACCCACCCGACATCTTCGAACAGGATTTCGCACCACGCGTGATAGTCCTTCGAGAGCACCATTTGCCGACCCGCGCCGTCGATATTCTGCGGATTGGGCAGATACCCTTGTACATATCGCGCGGGCAATCCCGCCGCGCGCGCGGCGACCGTCATGGCGGTGGCAAACAGGTCGCAGTACCCTTCGCGGCTCTCGAACAGAAAGAACCGCGCGGGGTCGGCCCCCTGCGGTACGGCCCGGGCCTTGAGGTTGTACTTCACCCGCGCGGTGATCGCCGATTTGATCCGCTCGGCCTTTTCGCGGTCGCTCTTTGCCCCTTTGATCGCATTCAACGTAAACCGGAAGATCTCGGGATGGATGCTGCTAGTGTCCAGCCAGTTTGACCCGGCGTACTCCTTCGCGAGGCTCCGCCGGAACTCCGCCAGCGTGCGCGGGGCCACCGCCTCGCCCTCAATTTCACCGAGCTGGCCGGGCGTTTCCGACGCGAACGTACCATCGTTGTTGCGCCGAATCTGGAATGAATCCTTCCAACGATACGTCTCGGCCGGGGCCGGAATGGTGACGGTTGGCACCAACTTTCGGACGCTAAACCGGTACGAAACCTGGTCAATGATGTACTGCAACGGATTGCCGTCTGACTGCTCTTCTCGCCGCCAGCCCTCACCGGTGTAGGTGGAGTAGGTCCCGGTCCGCAGGTAACCGTTGCCACCTTCTGACGTGTACTCGTACAACGGTTGATCCGTGAGCCCGGTGTTCGGGCCGTTTCCGACCCGAACATTGTTCAGCGTGGTCGCCGCGCCCGGAGCCTGATTCGGCGTGGGGCGTACTTGGACGTCCACCGGCACGCGCACACCGGCCGCCACGGTCTGCACCGTGCCCTGAATGACGGGTGCGCCCAGCACGCTCAGGCCGACGACCGTCATCGCGCTCAGCAATGCCCACTCGGGACCGGCAACCCATCGCCACGGACCGATCCGGAGCCGCTCGTACAGCGCCTGGTCTTGGCGAACCTCAATCGTTTTGCCGCGACTGCGTTGGTCCGCCCGCGTCACGTAGCCGCTCGCCACGACCAGCCGCAACATGTCGCGGCCGTGCGCCCTTGCGAACAGCGTCGACAGGCACAACAGGTAGCCGAAAAAGGCGAACGTCACGTCGCGGAACGTGTCGTAGCATCCCACCAGTCCGAACAGCGCGACCGCCGGGACCGCCTGGAACAGCAACGTGCCGTCGCGCCAGGTGATGAAGCTGCCGAGCGCGAGCATCCAACCGAGCCAACTCGCGGCGAGCAGTTGCCGCGGGAACGGGTCGCCCGGCAGTAACGCGTTTAGGCTGATCGTTTGCGTGACGGTCACCAATCCGACGACCACGTAGAGCAGGCCGTCGCCTTTGATGACGATCGTCTCCGACAGAAATCGCCGAATGAAGAAGCTGAACACCGTCCCAAGCGCGATCAACCGCACGAAGAACCAGCCGATCTCCGGCTGATTGATCGACATCCCCGCCGAATACGCGGCGAGCGCACTTCCGACGCTCATGAGGAAGAAGTCGAGCGTATTGATGCGACTACGGTCGCGCGACTCGGGGCTCGCGGTCTTAGCCAAGGCTTCCCGCCTCCGTCGACATCAGCACCGGTTGGGTGCCCACGGTCCGCAGGTCGCGCAAAAAGTCCGTCGTGGCCGCACTCTGACCGGCCGCGCGCACATCAAACGCTTCCGCCGGATAGATGAGCGGCACGACCGTCGTCCCCCGCGTGGCCACCCGCGAAATGACCCCGGGTAGCGCGGGATCGGCCAGCGTCATGAGCACAAACACCACGCTTCCGGGCGGCAACGCACCGTCAATCGCCGCCAGTTGCCCCGAAAGCAGCGCGTCCGAATCGGCCTGCACGGTCGCCAAGACCTCGCTGATCTCGGCCATCCGCTCCGCCGGAATGAGGTGGCTGGGATGCGTCTCCAGCCCCGGAAGCTCGACGCGTGCGCCTTGCTGCACAAACATTTCGGCCAGGTACAGCAGGTGACCGCACATCAGATCGAGGCTCCCCAGCGCCGGCGGTTCGCCCTGCTTCGTTTTGCCGAAAAGGTCCGAACCGTTCGTACGCTGGACCACGAATGCGGCGCTGGCGTGCGTCCCGGCCTCAAATTCCTTCACCAGGAGTCGCCCCGTACGGGCGGTTGATCGCCAGTGGACGTGGCGCAGGGAGTCGCCGCTGGAGTACTCACGGATCCCTCGCGGTTCGATCCCGGCGCCGCGAGTTTGCCCGCTCTCGGCTTCGCTGATGCCCCAACCGGCGGCGACGGGCAGTTCCAGCGCCACCGGAATCGGGCGCGGCAAGATCGTGATCTCGGTCGGTTCCGTTCGGTACGTCTTACGCTTGATCACAAGGCCAAGCGCATCGGTCCCCACCACGACGAGATCGCTCCATCGGTACCGACCGCGTCGCATGGCGCGAAACTGGTACTGCGTTTCCACCGGCATGTCGTAACTCGGGGCGACGGGCAGACTCGGGCTCAGATCGCGAAGGCGCAACTTCGGGGGCAGATTGTCCTCCACCGTTACCAACGGTCGTCGCAATCGGTGCTCGCTCCAGAGCGAGACTTCGACCGTGACCATGTCCCCGACACGCACCGCCGCCGGGGCCAACCGCTCAAACCGCAGACCGCGTACTGCGAGCCACGCCTGGAGGTTGCAGCCGCCGATGAGGGCGAAGAGGGCCGTCCCCATGTAGAACAGCGAGGGAGCCTGAATGAGGACCGCCACGACCGCCAGAAAGACGGACGCCATGGTGAGAGCGAAGCCAGCAATAGAGCGCATGGACGATCTCGATTTAGCCGATCGGAACCGGGGCGGGCACGACATCTAGAATCCGCGCCATCACCGCATCGGAACCCATGCCTTGCGAACGCATCTCTGCCCGCGTGATGATTCGGTGCCCGAGGACGGCATTCGCGAGTCGTTTTACGTCTTCCGGGGCGACCTGCGTGCGACCATCCATGGCCGCCGAAGCTTGCGCAGCGCGCATCAGGTGGAGCGAGCCACGCGGCGACGCACCCATCACGAGTTGGTTGCTCTCGCGGGTGGCGCGTACCACGTCGACCACATACTCTTGGATGCGCGGACTCACGTAAACCGTGCGGACGGCCGCCTGCATCTCCAGCAACTCTTCAAGCGAGACGATCGCTTGCACCGAATCTACCGGGTGCAACCTTTGTTGGGCGTCGAGCACCGCGACCTCGCTTTGGCGGTCGGGGTAACCGATGGACAGCCGGGCGAAGAAACGGTCCAGCTGCGCTTCGGGCAGCGGGTAGGTGCCGGTCATCTCGAGGTTGTTCTGGGTGGCGATCACGAAGAACGGGGTCGGCAACATGCGCGGCTCGCCATCAATAGAGACCTGGTGTTCCTCCATCGCCTCAAGGAGAGAGCTTTGCGTCTTCGGCGTGGCGCGATTGATCTCGTCGGCCAGCACCACGTTTCCGAAGATGGGGCCCGGGCGAAACTCGAACTCGGCCGTCTTTTGGTTGAAAATGCTGCTGCCGGTCACGTCGCTCGGCAACAGATCGGGGGTGAATTGAACCCGGCGGAAGATACCGCCAATCGTGCGGGCCAGACTTTTGGCGAGCGTCGTCTTACCGACGCCGGGAATGTCTTCCAGCAGGAGGTGACCTCCGCAGAGCATGGTCAGGACGGCCTGGGTGACCGTTTCGCGTTTGCCGACAATGACGCGCTCGACCTCGGCGATCATGTCGTTGGCACGGGGGGCGATAGCGTTAATTTCCAAGCTGTTCTGTCTCCTCTTCCTCGGTGCGTTCTACGCTTCACTTTGCGATAAATGTGCGCTCGCCGCCGGCGTTCCATCACTTGCCGTCAGAAATGCCCAACGGTCCCGGCGCGGTCCGGGTAGCATCTTCGCACCGGGAACTGCGCGGCGGCAGGTCGGCGAACCCCGCCAGGATCGGAAGGTAGCAACGGTAAGTCGATTCTCCGTGCGACGCATCATTCCCGGTTTGACGCGAGCGACGCGTCCAACGATGCTTCCTGAGCCCCATGCCGACCGTCTCGCTCTACCGCAAGTATCGCAGTCAGACTTTCGGCGATCTCGTCGGGCAAGACTCCATCGTTCGGACTCTCCAAAGCGCGGTCGCGTCGGGCCGGATCGCCCACGCTTACCTGTTCACCGGTCCACGCGGAACCGGGAAAACGTCGACCGCGCGGCTGTTGGCGAAGGCCCTATGCGCCGAGAACGGTCCCACGGCGGAACCGAGTGACGACGACCCGATCTGCCGCATGATTGCCGAGGGCAACTGCGTGGACGTCATCGAGATGGACGCGGCGAGCGATACCGGCGTCGATGCCGTGCGCCAAAAGATCATCGAAACGGTGGAGTACCAGCCGATGATGGCGCGCTACAAGGTCTTCATCATCGACGAAGTCCACGACCTATCGAGCAGTGCCTTCGACGCCCTGCTGAAAACGCTTGAAGAGCCACCGCCCCACGTGGTCTTCATCCTCGCCACCACCGAGTACAACAAGGTCCCACCCACGATTCGATCGCGATGCCAAAAGTTCGAGTTTCGCCGCGCATCGCTGGCCGATCTCACCCACCGCATCGAGTTTGTCGCCGGCCAAGAGTCGCTCACCATCGAGCCTGCTGCCGTCGCCGCGATCGCCCGCATGGCCGACGGCGGTTACCGCGATGCCCTCACCCTGCTGGAGCAAGCGATGATCGCCAGCGATGGTCCGATCACGCTCGAATCCATCTACGAGCAACTCGGCTTGGTGCCAGAAGAGGTCACCGACCGCCTTCTGCTCGCGATTCAGCAACGCAAAGTCACCGAGGTGCTGGCGGAGTACGACGAACTGATCCGGCGCGGCCGCGATCCGGTCGCGATTCTCGAATCGATCCTGCACCGCCTGGCCGAACTGACTCGCGCGAGCTTTCAGGTGGACGTCGGGCACGACCCGACGCGCGAGGCCGCCATGCACGACGTGGCCACTCGGCTCGGGCGCGATGGATTGCTCGAACTGCGCGGCGCTTTTTCGGAGGCGCACAAGGTCTTGCGCGGCATCTCATTGCCCCGGCTCTGGTTCGAGAGCGAGTTGGTCCGATTGGCCCAGGGCCGGACGGTCGCCGCATCGGCTCCGGTCGCGACCGCTCCGGCGGCCTCCGCTCCGCCCACCCCGCGGCCGGAAACCTCACGCGTCATCGGTGGTAATCGTCCCGCCACTCCCGCCGCCGTCGACACCGCCGCAAAGCGCGTTCAAGTGCCGATTGCGCCGGCCGCCGATTCCCCCGCCGCGACCGAACTTTGGAGTAAGGCCCTGGCCGCGCTTCCGACCCAAGTGCCGATGCGCGCCCGGTTGCTCGACGCGCGCGCCGCGGGCCTCACCGGAGACACCCTCACGCTCGAACTGCCGCTGAAGCTGCACTACACCTGGTTCATGGAGAAGTCCGAACGCCGGAAGTACGTGAGCGATCAGGTGAGCAAAGTGGCCGGGCGACCGATGGTCGTGGAGTTCCGACAGGGCCAAGTCGAGCGACGGCACGACGCCCCCGAAGCGGTAGAATTGGAGCTCGAAGGCGAAGAATTGGCCAAGTACGCGCGTGAAGTGCTGACTGACCCGCCGGAGACGAACGAACCATGAAATTGCCGAAGAATTTTGTCCCCCAAGATCTGGGCGGCATGATGAAGCAGGTCCAAGATGCCATGGCCGAGGCCCAAAACCTCGAAGCCAAGCTCGCCGCCGAGCGCATCGAGATTGACCAGGCCCCAATCAAGGCGACCTTCGACGGCACCGGCTCGCTCCTCGCCATCAAGATTGACCCGGCCGCGGTGGACCCGGAAGAGGTGGACGCGCTGGAAGATCTCATCGTGGGCGTCGTTCGCGCCGGTTTCGAGCGCGCGACGGAACTTCGCAACAGCAAGGTTCAGGGCATCCTGCCGAACCTGCCGGATATCCCCGGGATCACCCGCTAACGGAAGGCCGCGCCCACGGTGCTGTTCCCGAAGGCGCTCGCCGAACTCATCGCCGAACTGGAGAAGCTGCCCGGCGTCGGGCCGAAATCCGCGCAACGGCTTGCATTTCACCTCTTGCGCCAGTCCGATCAGGACGTATTTCGGCTTGCCGACGCGCTCCGCAATGCGAAAGAGCGCCTGGGGTTTTGCCAGTCCTGCCAGAACTTCGCGGAATCTGAGCGGTGCGAAATCTGCGCGGATGGCCGCCGCGATCGAACCGTTCTGTGCGTCGTCGCCGAGGCGAAGGACGTCGCCGCGTTCGAACGGCTGAATGAGTACCGCGGGCTGTACCACGTGTTGCATGGGGTGATGGACCCGATGGCCGGCGTCGGACCGGACCAGATTCGGGTGCGCGAACTCATCGCGCGCCTCCAGCATTCCGAAGTGGGCGAGATCATCGTCGCCACCAACCCGACGATTGAGGGCGAGGCCACCGCCTTGTACCTGGCCCGGCTGATCAAACCGTCCGGTATCCGCGTGACCCGCCTCGCGCAAGGCATGGCGGTCGGGGGCGAACTCGATTACGCCGACTCCGCGACCTTACTCAGTGCGCTGGAATATCGTCGCGAGATGGCGTGACCGCCCGGGCCACCTGCGCGAGCACGGCCTCCGGGGTAATGTCCGCGAGCCCGGTTGGTGCGTACAAGCACCGGTCGATCTGTCCGTAGGGGCAGCTGCGTTGCGGGCGCGTGATCGAATACAGTCCCACCGCCGGAATCTCCATCGCGGCCGCCAAGTGCGTGCTTCCCGTATCGCCGCCGACGTGCACGGAACTCAGGCGAATCAGCGCGATCAACTCGCCGACGCTGGTTTCGCCAACGAGGCTGAAGCAGTCACCCGCCCGCGTCCGAATCTCATCGGCGACCGCGCGATCGTCTGGGCTCGGCCCGCCCAGCAGGACGGTGCTCAGCCCGAGTTCGCGCACGCCGCGAATCAGGGCACCAAAGTGACCGGTCGGCCAACGTTTGCTCACCCACCCCGCGCCACCGTTCATCACCGCAAACCGTCCCGACACGCCGATTGCCTTCAGCTTCTGCCGCACGGACAAGATGTCGGCCTCGGCGGGCACCAAGCCAAAGGCCGTCGGCGGCTCCTCGCTCAGATCGAGCGTCGCGGCGTACGCCCGAACCACATCGACGTACTGGTCCACGATGTGGTGGCTACTCGGATCGGGCATCACCCGGGCCGAAAACAGCATCGCCCCTTCGCGCTGCCAGTGATAACCGAGCTTGACCTTGGCCCGCGCGCGACCGACGCACAACGCACTCTTGAGGAGCCCTTGCAAATCGAACGCAGCGTCAAAACCTTCCGGCGGAGCTTCGATCCGGGGCCATTTTGTCAGCGATGGCTTTACGGTGATTACATGATCGACCGCCCGGCACGCCCGCGGGACCGCGGCGAATCGCGGGTCGACCGCCCACGTGATCTCACAATCGGGAAACACCGATTTGAGATAGTTTGCGGCTGGTAACGTGCACGCAACGTCTCCCAACGCCGACAGCCGGGCGATCAGAAAACGTTTCATCGCGCGATCGCCGCGTGCTGTGCGACCGCGGCCAGCACTTCGTCCGCGGTGACGTCGGCCGTAACCCGCGAGGGTGCTCGCAGCACTACGCCACGATCGCTGTAGGGACGGTAGCGTTGCGGATCGGTGGGCCCAAACACGGAGATGACCGGAACGCCGAGCCCCGCCGCCATGTGACCTGTGCCGGTATCGGCAGCCAGGTGCAGGGCCGAAGATTGAATCAGTCGCATCGTGTCCTTAAGCCGAAGCTCGCCCACTTGGTCATCGGCCCCCGCGACATTTGGGTGCGGGTCGTGTTTGCCGCCAACGAACGTCACGTGCCAACCGTCGGCGATCAACCGCGCGGCGACCTGCTCCCACTGGGCGATCGGATAGGCCTTGTCGGCCTGCCCGGCGGATACGGCGATGGTGACCCGTCGCGGATCGGACTCTCCCCCGACTTCCGGCAACCACGGCCTGACCGGCAGTTCGAACGGTTCAATCTGGTTGATCACCCGGTTTTGCCACTCGACGTCGTGGAGTCCTTCCGGACGCGGGCCCGCTTGCGGGTTGAGGGAGCGCGAAAACGCGTCGGTCGCGGCGGCGGCTAGGCGTCGCTTCGGACGGGCGATCCGCAGGCAGATGGCCGTCTTGCTGTGGCCTTGAAGATCCACCCCCCAGTCGAACCGCAGCTTGCGCAGGTTGGTGTGCTTGAGGAGCTGCTCGCGCCACGTGGCCGGAGTCCAGCGGGATTGGCGCCACCGATCGCGCGGAAACTCAATGCGCTGCGTCACGAGGCGGTGCCGATCAATCACCGGCGCGCACCGGCCCTCGACGGCCCACGCCAAGAATGCGTCGGGATACTTTTGCCGAATCGCGGTTGCGGCCCACGCTGCCATCACGCAGTCGCCGATTGCGCTGAATCGGACGACGAGAATACGAGGGCGGGTTGCGTTCATTTCGGTCCGAGCGATATCAGACCGCGACGTTTCGCACTGCGCCAGCGGTCATGGAGCCACAAATACTGCTCCGGATACTCTCGTATCACCGATTCTAACACGGCGTTGGTCGCGGCGGCGATCTCTTCCGGGTTCTGCACGCGATTGTCGGGGTCCAGCAGCGGGCGCAGAATCACGTGGTACTTGCCGACGCCGACCCGCGCACAAAACGCCGGGAGCAACGCCGCGCCCGTGCGCTGATGCAAAACGCCGGGACCGAGCACCGTACCGCAGGGATGCCCAAAGAACGGCACAAAGCACTCCTCGGAGTTCTGGTCAGGCAAGATGCCGACGATCGCGCGCTTACGCAACTCACCCAGCAAGGCCTTTGCGGCGTTGCCCCGGGCCAGCACGCGCATGCCGGTCTGAGCCCGCAGCGCCATTACGCGGCTCTCCAAACTTTCATCGTCGGCACTGCGGGCGACGACCGTGATGCCGTGCCCCAGCGCGGTGCAGTAATGGGCGAACCGCTCCCAGTTGCCGAAGTGGGCCGTCAGCGCGATGATCCCACGGTCGCGGGCGACCGCCTCGTGAAAGTGCTCGATGCCTTCGATGCTCGTGTTTGCGAGCACGTCATCGATCGTCCGCACACCGGATCGCAGAAAGTCCGCGGCGACCACTCCGAAATGCGCGTAGGTCCGTTTGGCGAGGGCCAACCGCTCGGACTCCCCCAGCTCCGGAAACGCAAGACCGACGTTCGCGATCGTTTGCTCGCGATGCTTGCGATCGAGGCGCATCATGAAGAGGGCGAGCGCGCTGCCGCGGCGTTCGGCCTTTTCCAGCGAAACCGACTCGAACCACCGTCGCGCCCCGACGAAGAGCCCACCCGCGAGCTTGTTAAGGAGTGGTCTTCGGTAGCTTTTCATGGAGTTGCCGTCGGAGCCAGTCGCGCCATTCCGCCTCGGGCGTCACCCGAATGGCGTGCGGCACGACCACAATTCGACGCTCGCCAAGGTCCGGACGCAAACGAAGCTTGACGTCGTCTTTGGCCGTCACCAAGATCGGCACTTCTGGCGGAATGCCGTCGAAGAGGTTACCGTCCTGCAGCGAATCGTGGTCGGGCCGCACGCGAACCGTCACCGCACGCGCGTGCGGCAATGCCTGCCGTACCGAAGCGAGAAATCGCTCAGGTTGGCCGATCGCGCAGATCACCGCGTAGGTCTCGGCGGCGAGTTCCAGGGTCGGAAGCACCGGTTCCACCTGCCATCGATCGGGAATGACCAGGTCTGCGCGCCGCAGGTATCGCCGCGGCTCTCGGTACGGCCCGGCGGGCAGGCAGTGCCGATTCCGGCGGGGCGGGTCGAGCACGATGCTGAGTTGCTTGACGACCGGCAGATGCTGAAAGCCGTCGTCCATCACCAGCACACGATCCGGGAAGTGGCGGAGCGCGAGTTGACTGGCCGCGAGGCGTCCGCGCCCCACGATGATCGGCACGTCGGGGAGCAACGTACGGAGCATGGCGGGCTCGTCGCCCCATTCATCGGCCCGCAGCGGACCATCGGGGGCCAGGTGCGCGCCACGACTTTTCGGACCGCCGTACCCGCTCGTGCTGATCGCGACCGATTCGCCCAACTCGCCGAGCGTCTGGACGAGGGCGATCGTGAAGGGGGTCTTCCCCGCTCCGCCGGCGACGAGATTGCCCACCACAATGGTGCGTCGATGCGCGGTCTGGGCCCGCTTGAACCCCAGCCGGTACCACGTGAGATAGCACCACCAGCCGAATGCATACAGCCCGCTGAGCGGCATCAGTGCCGCCCGGATGAGGCGCGACCGCAGATCCGAAGATTCCCACACGGTTTCTGGATGCATCGCGGCCCTCATTGTGCCGTATCCTCTGCGCATGCCGACCCTGTTCACGCGGATCATCCAACGCGAGATTCCCGCCGAGATCGTGTACGAGGACGATCACGTGGTCGCGTTTCGCGATATTGACCCGAAGGCCCCGGTGCATCTGTTGCTGGTGCCGCGCGCCGAGATCAGCGGGGTGGCCGACGTGCCGGAAACCGGCGATCATCAGCATTTGCTCAACGCCGCCCGCCGCATCGCCGAACAGCTTGACCTTCGTGACGGCTACCGGCTCGTGATCAATCAAGGCGAACATGCCGGGCAAACGGTGCCGCATCTGCACATGCACCTGCTGGCCGGTCGCCCGCTGAGCTGGCCTCCGGGATAGGCCCGGCAGGGTCACAGGCTCGGTTCGCGCGATTTTCCCGCTATAGTAGCGGGATGATCGTCGCGTCGATTGCCCTTCTGGCCGCGTATGGACCGAGCCAGGACTATCCGATTTTCGAAACGGACTTTATTCCGGCGGCCGAGCATGCCCAGCGACGCGAGACCTTGCGCAGCAAGATGGCCCCGGGCAGCGTGGCCGTGTTCTTTGCCAACCCCGAGCAGAATCGAAACAACGACGTCGACTTTCAGTTTCGACAAGACAGCAACTTTCTGTACCTCACCGGGCTGAACGAGCCAAACGCCGCGCTGCTGCTGGCCAAGGATCCGATCGAGGTGGACGGGAAGCGGGTGCGCGAGATCCTGTTCGTCGAGGAATCCAATGCGCAGATCGCGACGTGGGTGGGTTACCGCATGGGATCGGCCTTTGCCCAGCGCCACCTGAAGCTGGATCACGCGATGAGCAACGCGTCGTTTGCCAAGGCATTAGAGGGGATTCGCGCCACCACGCGGTACGCACCGCTCGGAGGTCGCATCCCCACCGGTGCGCTCGCTCGCATGATGCCCGCGTACCGGACGTTTGCCGAGGCGGGTTCCGAGCGGCCAAGCGATCTCGGGCGGCACGTCGGCATGATGCGTACGATCAAGTCGGCCGACGAGATTCGGTTGCTGCGGCGTGCCATCGACGCCTCGGTCGAGGGGCACATCGCGATGATGAAGACCTGTACGCCCACCATGCGCGAGTACGAATTGGACGCCGTGTTCGAGTTCAACATCCGCAAGCGGGGGTGCGAGTACACCGGCTATCCCAGCATCATCGGCTCTGGGCTCAACTCGTGCATCCTGCACTACAACACGAACCGACGTCGGGCCGAACCCGGCGACATCATCTGCATTGATGCCGGGGGCGAGTACCACGGCTACACGGCGGATGTGACCCGGAGCTTCCCGGTCAACGGCAAGTTTTCGGCCGAGCAACGCGCCCTGTACGACATCGTGCTGAAGGCTCAGGACGCCGGGATCGCCGAGTGCCGGGTCGGAAAGCCGTTTGGGGCGACCAACGCGGCGGCGCAACGGGTGGTGGGAGAGGGCCTGGTCAAGCTCGGCATCATCAAGAACGCATCGGAGGCCCGCCGGTACTTCATGCACGGCACCAGCCACTACTTGGGGCTGGACGTCCACGATTCGCACGGCTACTCCGAGTTTCAACCGAACATGGTGCTCACGGTGGAGCCAGGCATCTACATCAAGGCCGGCAGTCCGTGTGACCGCAAGTGGTGGAACATCGGCATCCGGATCGAAGACGACATTTTGGTGACGTCGGGCGACCCGGTCAATCTGAGCGCAAAGGCTCCGCGACGCGCCGAGGATGTCGAGCGGTTGATGGCGCAACCGGGAATGAACATGGACCAGGTGCAGTCACTCACCGCCGCCGGACTGGGTCGGCACGCGCACCATCACGCGCACTGACCCGGTCCGGCGGAGTTCGGTCTAGCAGAACTGGAATTCCGGCGTGGCGAAGAGCATGCGAGCGACCGCGGCGCCCACCATCGACGCGTTTTGCGGGGTGAGCCCGTTGCCCAGCGCTTTGCCCGCCGCTTCTTCGGCGATTTTGCGGCGATCCGGGGAGACCGGCGCATCCAGGATGCTGCTGAGCCGATCGACCACCCCGCGCGGGCTGGGATCATCCGCGAAGAGCCCTTCCCACGGAATCGATGCGCCCGTGCGACGGCCGTTCTTGACGCCGAAAATTCGGTCGGCCCAGCCGATCCGCTCCGTCATCGTTGCGGTGGTGATCCAGGCCGTGCCGCCGTCCCAACCGGCGACGTCGGGCGGGAAGAACAGGTACTGCCCCATGTTCTTCATGGAGGTCGTTGCGTCTCGCACGCGCTCCAGGTACCGGCGTCCGAGGCCTTCGTCTTGTAGCGCATCCGCCACGATCTGACCGATGCCCATCTGCCGGAACGTCGGGATCACGTAGTCCACCGGGCTCTTGACCACCGTACGGTACGCCTTCGGCGAGTAGAACTCGCTCGACCGCATGATCGCCTTAATGAGCGTTTCGATATCCAACTGCGAATCTCGGAACACCTTCGCCATGCGTTCCACGTACGCGGGCTCCGGGTTCGGATACACGAACCAGTTGAGGAGCTTCGACGTAATGTAGAGCGACGTCTGGTTCATGTCGCACAGCATGTCCAGCACGTCGTCGCCACCGAAGTTGCCGGTCTTGCCGAAGATCGTCTTGCTGCCCGCGTCGTGCAAGCGGGGTCGAATGATGAAGGAACCGCGCGGCGTTTCGCCCGGCTCGTACGCCTTGTAGCGCGGAGGCAGGCCGGTCCAGCCGGTGAACGCGCGCGATGCCTCTTGGATGTCCCGCTCGGTGTAGTGCCCGATCCCGAGGGTGAACAGCTCCATCACCTCGCGGGCAAAGTTTTCGTTCGGTTTGCCCTTGACGTTGTCCTTGTTGTCCAGCCAGTTCAGCATCGCGGGGTCTCGGCTGATCTGCTTCAGCATCACCCGGAAGTTGCCCTTTGCGTGCTCGCGCAACGTGTTATTTTGCTGCAACAACGCGTACGAATTCTTAACTTTCTCGCCGCTGGTGGCAAAGTGGTCGTGCCAAAACAGCGTCAGTTTTTCTTGGAGCGGGCGTTGGGTGACGAGCAACCGGGCGACCCACCAGCCGGGCATAAACTGAGTTGGTACCGGCTTGTCTTTCTGGCCGACCATCTGCCACGGCTGAGAATCAAACCCTTCCGGACGGCTCTCGTACTCGACGAGGCGGTCAATCGCCCCGTTGAAGCCATCCACCAAGTAGAAGTCAAGCTCTGCCTCGCTCGCGCCAAGACCAAAGCGGCGGAGGAGGTGGGCACATTTTTCGCGATCCGTTTCTAACGCCATTGGAGGAGTTGAACGCAGGGACGGTGCGTCGGTTCAGTGCGCGCGGGACCGAGAGGACAAAGGCCCCCGGTCCCGGGGGCCAAGGTGCCGGCGTTACTCGACTTCCGCGACGTCGAGCGCGTCGAAGTCTTCCTTCTTGACGAACTTGTGGAGGGGCGTTCCCTCGTGGTTGGCCACGAATGCGTACCGGATTTGCTCGCCCGACTTCGTCTGTCGCTTCATCTGCTTCTTCTTGACATCGGCGTCGGCGATTTCAACATGGGATCGGGTTTTAAGGTTGTAAAACTTCATTGCGCCTTCTCTCTTCCGTCGCATCCGGCGGAGAGCGTTCCGTTTGAACTCGGATGAGAATAACACATCGTCGGAATAAGTGAAACGCTTTTCAGTGACACGCAGAAAATTTTAGACTCAAAACGTCCTCGGCCAGCAAAAGCATTGCATTAAAACACCGTGTACGGTGAGGTCGGTCTGGTACCTTGCCCAAGTTCGAACAGGTTCAAAAGGGAACATCTTCGAACAAATCCGGTCCCAATGGGTAACGGAAGCGTGGGCTCCGGCGCTCGCGCTTCACCCTGGTGCGATGACGCCTTGGGCTCGGTTTCCATTCATTGACTTCGCTTCCATCATGAAGAAAAGCCACGAGCCATCCCCCGACTTGGCGGCCGTTCCGCCGAGCGCATACGAAATTCGAGCCCTCGACGAACTCCGCGCGAGCGGCTATCGCATCACCATGCCCCGCGTTCAGGTGATCCGCGCCCTGGCGACCGCGGAGGTCGCGCTGAGTGCCTACGCCATCCACGAACGCATTCGACGCACCGGCGGCAAAATCGACGTCGTCAGCGTGTACCGAATCTTGGAGACCCTTCAAGAACTGCGACTCGTGCTGCACGTCGGGATCGCCGACGGGTACGTGGCGTGCGAACCGCTGGACTCCGAAGTGTGGTCGAGCGCGGTGATCGTCAACCAATCCTCGCGCGTCGTCCACCGACACGATCCGAGCCAGGGCCTGGTGGATCAGATTGCCGCCACCTGCCGAATCGAAGGGTTCGAACCGATCGAAATCAAGATCGAAGTGCTGGGCACCGCCATCACCTCCTGATCGGCCCGCGACCCGCAAGCCGCGCCGTTGAAAGTCGCCGTTATTCGGCGACCTTCAGGACGCTGAGGAAGGCCTCTTGCGGCAGTTCGATCGAACCGATCTGCTTCATCCGCTTCTTCCCTTCCTTCTGCTTCTCGAGGAGTTTTCGCTTTCGCGTGATATCCCCGCCGTAGCACTTGGCGATGACGTTCTTGCGGAACGGCTTGATGCTGTCCGCCGCAATGACCTTCGCGCCGATTGCCGCCTGGACGCGCACCTCGTACTGCTGGCGCGGAACAACTTCCTTGAGGCGCTCCACCATCGCGCGACCGCGGTTGTAGGCGAAGTCCCGGTGAACGATGAAGGAAAGCGCGTCAACGGGGTCTCCGTTCAGCAGAATATCCACCTTCACCAGCGAGGACATGAGGTAGTCGCTCAGCTCGTAATCGAACGAGGCGTAACCCCGCGTCGCCGACTTCAGCTTGTCGAAGAAGTCCAGCAGGATTTCGCCCAGCGGCAACACGTAGTGCAGAATCTGCCGCTGCGGGGTGGGAAAATCAGTCTTCACATAAACGCCGCGCCGCTCTTGACACAACGTCATGACCGCGCCGACGTACTCGTTCGGCACCATGACCGTCGCCTTGACCGTCGGCTCTTCCACGCTCAGAATCAGGTTCGGGTCCGGCCACTCGGCGGGGTTGCTGATCTGTAACACCTCCTCGCTTTTCATCGTGACGCGATAGTCCACCGACGGCGCGGTGAGGATCAAATCCAGCCCGAACTCGCGCTCCAGTCGTTCCCGCGCGATCTCCATGTGGAGGAGCCCAAGGAACCCGCATCGGAACCCAAAGCCGAGCGCCGCCGACGTTTCGGGTTCGAACTGGAGCGCGGCGTCGTTCAGTTTCAGCTTGTCGATCGCGTCGCGCAGGTCCTCGTACTGGTCGCCGTCGCTGGGATACAGCCCGCAGAAGACCATGCTGAGGGCCTGTCGGTAGCCCGCCAAACCGTCCTCGGCCGGACGTTCGGCCAGCGTGACCGTATCGCCCACCCGAGCATCGCCAATGCTCTTCATGGCGGCGGTAATAAATCCCACTTCGCCGCACGCAAGGCCATCGTTGACGCGTAGCCCGGGGCCGAAGTGGCCGGTGGAATCGATATCGAACTTGCCGCCGGTCGCCATCATCATGATGCGGTCGCCCTTCTTGACCGCGCCGTCCTTGATCCGCACGTACGCGACCGCGCCTTGGTACGCGTCGAAGTGACTGTCGTAAATCAGGGCGCGCAACGGGGCGGTCGGATTGCCCGCCGGGGCGGGAATCCGCTCCACGATAGCCTCCAGAATGTCGTCGATGCCGATGCCCGCTTTGGCCGAGCACGGGATCGCGTCGGTGGCGTCAATCGCGACGGCACTTTCGATCTCCTCCTTGGCGCGCTCGACGTCGGCGTGCGGCAGGTCGATCTTGTTGATCACCGGAATGATCTCCAAGTTCTGGTTCATCGCCATGCCTGCATTCGCGATCGTTTGCGCTTCCACTCCCTGGCTGGCGTCCACGACGAGCAACGCGCCTTCGCAAGCGGCCAAAGCCCGGCTGACTTCGTACGTAAAGTCCACGTGGCCGGGAGTATCAATGAGGTTGAGTTGGTAGGTCTCTCCGTCGCGCGCCGTGTACAGCAGTCGCACGGCCGCCATCTTGATCGTGATGCCCCGCTCGCGCTCGATGTCCATGCTATCGAGCATCTGTTCCTGCGCCGCGCCTCGGATCGCGCCGCAACGCTCAATCAGTCGGTCCGCGAGAGTGGACTTGCCGTGATCGATGTGGGCAATGATGCAAAAGTTACGGATCCGTGACTGGTCCATGAGGTTTCAAAACTCTTTGAAATGATACCGGCTTTCGTAAGGGCGCGCCTCACGATCGAGCCCCGGCGACCCAGCCGACAATGGCCGTTCGTCCGTTCCTTGGTTGAACGGACCGAATTGCCGCGGCCCGGTCAGCTGCGGCCGAATTTCGCCGATTTGATCATCCGGTCGAAGCTCGCGGCGAGTTCCTTTTCGCGCTTTCGGTCCGGAATCTTTACGCTGAGTGCGAGTAGCGGTCCCGCCGGGTTGTGCAACAGCACGTACCGCCGCTCCGCGAATCCGCTGTCGTCGAGGATTGAGAAGCTGCACGTGTTGAACCCGGTGTCGGTCTTGCCGAGCTTGTAGGGCGTCGCCTTGCCCTTCTTCTCGCGCATGATGAAGTACAAGCTCGTTTGGTACAGGCGATCCCAATCCGGTTTCGCCCCCGCGTTGGCGGTCATCGCGCTCATGCGGCCCGTACTCCCTTCAAACTCGCGCTGGCCGAAGCTCGTCTCGCGGCTGACTTCCCAACCCTTCGGTACCTCAAGGCTGTAGCTGGCGGTCTCGACCCGCACGTAGCCGTCCTTGAGGTCCACGATCTTGGCGTCCGATTGCCACAGCATGGCGAAGAGGGGAAACATGACGGCTACTACGCGCTACTTGGTCTTCGCGACGGCCTTGGCCAGCGCGTGGTCGGCGAGCGCGGAGCCCGTATTCCTCACTCGCCGCGTGGCCGCACGATTAAATCAGCAATCCGGCGCGGATGGCGTCGATGATGCGCACGTTCTGTTCGCGCGGCTTCACCGCCACCCGAATGTAATGCCCCCGCATCCGCGGACTCAGCGAATCGCAGTTTCGGATGAAGACCCCGCGCGACGCCGTGAACGCGGCCAAATCGGCGGCGACCGGGCGCGGCAAACGGGCCATCACGTAGTTGGTCACCGACGGCACGACTTCGATGCCGTCCGTCGCGGCCAAAGCCTCGCTGAGCTCCGCCCGAAGCACGGCGGTTTCGTCGGCGCGGGCTCGGTAGTAGGCCGAGTCGCGGAGGGCCGCCGTCGCCGCCACCTGGCCGATCAGACCGATGTTCCACGGCGGCGACCGCCGGTCGAGTTCGGCCCGAATCGGATGCCGGGTCGCCAAGTACCCGACCCGCACGCCGGAGAGGGCATAGAACTTGGACATCGACTTCGCGACGATCAGCCGGGGATCGCGGGCGACGTCCGGCTCCATGGTCAACGTCGAAGTCTCCGTACGCGCGTCAACGTAATCCACATAGGTTTCGTCAAGCCACAGGAATCCGTCTTCCGGCAATGCGGCAAGCACGTGACGCAGGGCCGCCCGGGTCAACGTCGTGCCGGTCGGACTGTTCGGATTGACGATGACCACGCCGCGCGCGCCGCGAGCCCGTTCGGCGAGGGCTTCGGCCGAGGCCGTAAACCCGGCATCAAGGTCCAATTCGAAGCGGTCGGCGGTGGCCCCGAGGACGGTTTCGATGAGGTGCGGGTATTCGCCATACGCCGGGTCGAGCACGACGACTCGCGAACCGCCCGGCACCAACATCGGGAACGCCTGAAACATCAGCGCGGACGTGCCCGCCCCCAGCACGATGTCGGCGGGGTCCAATCCGCGCGCCTCGGCCACGACCTGGCGCAGTCCGTCCGCGTGGGTCGGCGGACTCGTCTGCATCAGCCATTCGAGATGCGTCCGAACCGCGTCGATCGCCAGCGGCGTCGGCGGGTACCACGCGTCGAGCACGTCCGCGCTGACGACATCGTGCCGCCGGTTCAGGTCATCAAATGTGATGCCAATCGCATCGAAGAAGGCACCGCCGTGAACGGCCTTCGGTCCGGAGGTCATGGATCACTGTACGCGCTCGTGATGGGCGGTATTTCGCAACAGCACCAGCAACGACGGGGCCCCGATGAGTGCCGCCACGATGCCGACGTTCACTTCCATGCCCGGGCGTTGGGCCATTTCGGCCAGGCCGCGCTGGGCGATGAGGTCGGCGACGACCATCAGGCCGCTTCCGATGGCGGCGGCGGCGGGCAGGTTGACCCGCCAGTCCAAACCGAACGCGAGACGAGCCAAATGCGGAGCGACGAGGCCGACGAAACCAACGATGCCCACCGCCCCGACCGCGGCGCTCGTCATGGCGGTGCCGATCAGGAGTACGTGCAGCACCACGCGACGCGGATCGAGGCCCAGGCTCGTGGCGACCGCATCGCCAAGCGAAAGCACCGCCAACTGCCGAGAGGATCGGACCAGCAACACCGTACCAACGAGCGCGACCGGGGCCAAGATCGCGGCCTTCGGCCAACTCGCGTCGCTGGTGTGGCCCAGCAAGAACCCGAGGACGCGGTTGGTGTCGTGCCCGGCGAGCATGAGGATAAAGCTCAGTAATGCGCTGAGCAGGGCCGAGACGGTGACTCCGGCGAGGAGCAGTTGGCTCACGGAGACGCGCGCGGAGCGGCCCCCGGCGCGACCGAGTCGGTACACGAGGGCCAGCGAGGTGAGTCCGCCCACAAATCCGGCCATCAGCACGCCGACCCCGGAGTGCAACGCGCTGACGCCGGCCACCAGGGCCAGCGCCCCGCCGGTCGCCGCCCCGCTGGAAACGCCGACGATGTACGGCTCGGCGAGCGCGTTCCGAAACACCGCCTGAAACGCGCAACCAACCGCACCGAGGATCCAGCCGACCAGCATCACGACCGCCAGCCGCGGAAGCCGGACCATCCAGATGACATTGGTCAGCCAGTGGTCGCCGTACGGCCCGTGCCGCAGATGCGCGAAGATGTCGGACCACGCGTGATCGCCGTGACTGCCGACCTTGACGTACAGCAGCATGAGTGCCGGGATCACGACGCCGGCCCCGATTCCGAGACGCGTCAGTTGATGACGCGCGCCGATGCGAGGGGTTTCGGACGCGATCGGCACAACCAAAAGTATAACGTTTGGGCCGAAACCTCTTCCATCATCGGACGGCAGATATACTCCAGCCCTCGTGCCAACGTTGCGACTTGCGGACCGCGCTCTTGCGTTGCGACCGTCTCCCACGCTCCAGATCACGGCGCTCGCCAACTCTCTGCGCGCGCAAGGCGAAGACGTCCTGAGCTTCGCCGCCGGTGAACCCGATTTCAATACTCCAGAACCGATCTGCGAGGCGGCCATCGACGCGATTCGTCGCGGCGTCACGAAGTACACGCCGAGTGCCGGTATGCCGAAATTGCGCCAGGCGATCGCGGACAAGCTCATCCGTGAAAATCGATTGCCCGCCACCGCCGAGCAGGTGATCGTGAGCTGCGGCGCGAAGCACTCGCTGTACAACACGATGCAGGTGTTGCTGAACCCCGGCGACGAGGTGCTGCTGATCGCCCCGTACTGGATGACCTATGCCGAACAAGTGCGCCTGGCGGGCGGCGTTCCGATCGTGGTGCCCACGGACGCGGCCGCCGACTTCATTCCGGCGGCGGACGCGATCCGCGAGCGCATCACGTCGCGTACGCGGATGATCGTGATCAACTCGCCCAGCAACCCGAGCGGGGCGGTCTATCCGCGGGCCGTGCTCAAGGAGATCGCCGCGCTCGCCCTGCGACATGACCTGTGGATCGTCAGCGACGAAATCTACGAACGACTGATTTACGGAGTCGAGACCGAATCGATCGCCGCCCTGAGTGCCGACGTGGCCGCACGCACGATTACGGTCGGCGGAGTCGCGAAGACGTACTCGATGACCGGTTGGCGCATCGGGTTTGCCTACGCCCCCGCGCCGGTGGCGACGGCGATGAGCCACTTTCAAGATCAGGTCACGTCGAATCCGACGTCATTCGCCCAGGTTGGGGCGATTGCGGCGTACGAGATGGATTCTGCCGCCGTCGAAGCCATGCGTTCGACGTTTGAGGCCCGCCGCGATCTGATCGTGGCACGGCTCAATGCGATCCCGGGCGTTTCGGTCCGCGCACCGCGCGGGGCTTTTTACGTCCTGCCGGATTTCTCGGCGTTTCTTGGCGGTGACGACGCGGCCCTGGCGCTTCGATTGATGCACGACGCCAAGATCGCGGCCATTCCGGGCCATGTGTTCGAAGCACCGGGCCACCTCCGTTTCAGCTAC
This sequence comes from Fimbriimonadaceae bacterium, assembly GCA_033763535.1. GTDB lineage: Bacteria > Armatimonadota > Fimbriimonadia > Fimbriimonadales > Fimbriimonadaceae > Fimbriimonas. The sequence continues at coordinate 35,279 of JANRKI010000091.1, forward strand.
GCTACCGACTCCGAGACGATCGCCCGCGGGATGGATCGACTCGCCGAGATTCTTCCTGCGCTCCAATAACGCCACCGTCGACCGTCTCTCCTCTACCGCACCATGATTCCGAAGGCCATCCCACTGCAGAGCGAGTCGCTCTTTCGGTTGGCCATGTGCCACCGATCCGGCGTGAAGGACGCGGTGCATGACAGCTACGAACGGCTCGAGTTCTTCGGCGACTCGGTGCTGGGGATGGTGGTCGCGCAGTACCTGTACGAGCATCACCCCGACTGGGACCAGGGCATGCTGAGCAAAGCGAAGAGCTCCATCGTGCAGGAGGCCCCACTGGCCGTGGTCGCCCTGAAACTGGGGCTGGACGAGCACATCATCCTCAGTGCCAGCGAAGAGGTCACGGGGGGACGCAAACGCCCGTCGATCTTGGCCGACGTGTTCGAGGCCGTCATCGGCGCGGTCTATCTCGAGAACGGACTCGAGGTCGCGCGCTGGTTCGTGCTCGAGCAGCTCCACGACGCCATCTTCCGCATCCGGTCGGGGGACGTCAACCCGGACGACTACAAGTCCAAGCTCCAAGAACAGGCGCAGTCGATTTGGCGCACGCAACCGGGATACCGAGTGCTCTCCGAAGCCGGGCACGCGCACGACCGGCGGTTTACGGTGCAAGCGCTCATTCACGACCAAGTGATTGGCGAGGGATCGGGCCGCTCGAAGAAAGAGGCCGAGCAGATGGCCGCGCAAGACGCGCTCGTGGTGATCGATCGGCACCGGCAGGCGTCGCGGAATGCCGAACAGGTCACCATGCCCGAACTCGCCTTCGACGAAGACGACCGCTAGTCGAGATCGACCGGCGCGGTGCGCATGTCTTCCTTATCCATCGGGATGAAGAACAGCGTCAGGATGCCCGGCACCGCCAGCACCAAGACGGCGACGAAGAAGTACGCGTACCCGAGCGCTCCGTATGTCGTGGCGAAGTACTCCTGCACCTTTCCGCTGACTGCGCCCGCTAGCATCGCGCCCAGTGCCATCAGGCCGGTGCTGATGGCGTAATGCGAGGTCGCGTTCGGGCTGCCCTGCGCGAGGAACATGAGATACACCATGTAGGCGGTAAAGCCGAAACCGTAGCCGAACTGATCGACCGCGATGACGGCACCCGCGCCGAGGTATCCCGGCTTCGCGAACGCCGCCCACACGTACAGCAGGTTCGGAAAATTCAACGCCAGCACCATCGGCCAGATGCAACGCTTGATGCCGTAGCTCCCAATCATGAGCCCACCGACGATGCCTCCCGTAAGCAAGGCGATGACTCCGAGGACGCCACTGAGGTCCGCAAACTGGGACAAGCTGATGCCCAATCCGCCCTTTGCCGGCGAATCCAGCAGGAACGGCCCCGTCATCTTGCCGATCATGCTCTCGCCGAACCGATAAAACAGGATGAACGCGAGGATCGCGGCGATGCGACGTTGGCCAAAGTACTCGCGAGCCACGTCCGTCATGCCCACGCCGCGGAAGAGGTCGCGGGTGGAATACACGCTCGCCACCACGATGGCGATCCCCAGCGGCCCTTCCCACGCGAGTTGATCGGCGCGACTGCCCGCGATGAACCAGAACACCGGCTCCACTGCCTTGCCGATGATCAGGTTGAACGTCACGATGAGCAGTTGCAGCCCGATCAGCAGGCTCGCGAGCATCAGGAGCACCTGGCCGAATCGCATCGCGATCCGCCCAAGGTTCAACGGCGCCTGACGCGGGTCGGCTGGGATCACCGGGAGCGAGACTCGGTGATAGAACGAGCCGAGTCCGTAGACGCCTGCCGCGCAAAGCAGGGCCGTCATCCAACTGATGGCCGCCGCGATCCGGAAGTCCGTCATCGCGCCCGCGATCTTCACGATCACCCCGTTGCCGAAGATGTTCGACAACCGGTAAGCCGTGCTGCGAACGCCCGTGAAGTTCGCCTGCTGATTCTCCGGCACCGCCAACAGGTAGAAGCCATCGGCCGCGATGTCGTGGGTCGCGCTGAGGAACGCGAGCATCAAAAAGATGCTGAGGCACAGCGGAAAAAAGATCGGCGTGGTCACGGCCAGCGCGGCGACCACAATCAACGCGGCGATCAGGGCCTGCGTGACCTTGATCCAGCCGCGCTTCGTCTCGGTATGGTCCACCAACGGACCCCATAGCATCTTGACGACCCACGGCCAGGTGATGAGGCTCGTCCAAAGCGCCATCTCGGCGTTGCCGACGCCCATGCTGATGAACATCGTCGCGCTGATGGTCTGCACGACGAACAACGGTAACCCCTCCATAAAGTAGAGGCTCGGCACGAGCCGCCACGGGTTGATTTGCGGTTGGGGAGGATACGCCGTTGTTTCCGATTCCACCATATGCGGCGTCTATCATACTTGCTGACCATGGGTGTTCCCGTTCGGAAAGCGTTCGCGGCGAGGACGTACGCCACGCTCGGCACCGCGTCATTCTTGGGGGCCGTCGCGCTCTTGGGAGTCGGGTGCCAATCCCCGCCGCCCAATCCCGACGCCACCATGGCCCCGAAGGCCCCACCGACCAAAAACGAAGCCACCGCAACGGCCTACGTGCTGCGAGACCACGACGCCCCGACGCCGGCGTTTATCTCGAACGGCATCTTCGGCGCGCGGATCGCGCGAGACGGATCGGGAACCCGCGATGGGGCCGACCTGCCGTTTTTCAGCCGCCGCCACTACGTCGCGACGGGCGAAGAGAAAATCATCCCGCAACCGAACCCGTTCGGCGGCACGTTTCGGGTGGGAAAGACGGAGCTCTCGCCGCGCGCGGGCCGCGATTACGAGCAGGCGTTTGAGTTTGAGAACCTCACCCTACGCACCTCGTGGGGACAAACCGTCGACGGCGTAAACCTGCGCGTGCGACGGGAACTCAGTGCCCGCGACGAGGTGCTGTTGGAACACGTCTGGGTCGAGTCAGACTCCGCCACGCCGACCGAGGTGCGATTTCGGCACGAATCGCCCCGCATTCAGGGCTCCGCGAGCTACGGAACGGGTTACCCCTTTCAACTGGATACGCAGGGCGATTCCAACCTGACCCCGAATCTATACGTCGCTCTCTCCCCGGACGGCGCGGACAAATCGGGGGCCAGCCGCAACGGCACGGGGTTTGCCGAATCGGCCGCCTTGACCAAGCGCGGCGCGCCCGCCCACTTCGAGCGGGTCGTGGCGGAGAGCGAGAATTTTGGGACCGCCGCGATGCGCCAGTCGGCGTTCGATATCGCGATTGACGGTCCCACGGAGGATCAGGCCGCGATTCGCTCGATGATCGCCTCGCTGCAGATGGCGATTCCGCGGAGCGGGCTCGGATCCATCGCGCCGATGGGGCTGAGTTCGGACCTTTACGGCGGTCACATCTTTTGGGATGCCGACATCTGGATGCAGCCGGTGATTGCCCTGATGTCCGGCGATGCCGCGCGGGCGATGGCGCAATACCGCCTGGACCGGTTTCCCCAGGCGCAACGCAACTACGCAGACTGGCTCAAGGCCGGACGTCCGACCGGGACCCAGCCCGTCTCGGAAGGTCGTCCGCAGCCGGGCGGCGCGAAGTTTCCGTGGGAGAGCAGCGTGTCCGGTCGCGAGACCGTGCCGGGCCCGAGCAAGTTCGAGGACCATATCACCGGGAGCGTGGCGTGGGGCCTCACCCAGTTGGAATGGTTGGGCGTACTACACGCCGCAAAAGTCGAACCGATGCGGAAGGCGGCGGCGGAGTTCTATCGTGCGCGCTCGGTACCCGGGCCGACCGGACGCGAGATCAAGGGCACGATGTCGCCAGACGAGCACCACACCGGCGATAACGACCTGTACACGAACGTGCTGGCGCAGTGGCTGACCGGGGAGGCGTTCAAGCTGCCGAAGGACCAGTCGTCGTTTCTGACGTACGACGGCGACGCGGTGAAGGGTTACAAGCAGGCGGCAGCGGTGCTCGCGATTTACCCCTTGCAGTACGCACCCGCCGAAGCGCAAGCGTCCGCGATGCTGAAGCGATTCGCGCCGAAGGTCACCCGGAACGGACCGGCGATGACCGATTCGGTCCATGCCCTCATCGCGGCCCGCCACGGCGATGCCGCGGAGGCGTACCGGTACTGGCAAGATTCTTGGCAACCGTTCACCGGGCATGCCCTCGGGCTGTTCAGCGAGAAGCGCACGTCAGACCGGACCGTGTTCATGACCGGGGTCGGCGGAAGCCTCCAGGCGGTGCTGTACGGATTCGCCGGACTGCGGCTGGACCCCCCAGGCGTGAAGCCGCCGGCGGATGCGAAGTGGAAGCGACGCCTCAAGAGCGGGGCGACCCTGAGCCTGCGCCCTCGCCTGCCGGATGCCTGGAAGCGCATCACCGTCCGCTACGCCATCATCGACGGCGAGGCGGTGCACCTCGAGATTTCCCGTGATCGGGTCGCCGTGACCCCCGCAAAACCATGAAAACATTCCTCAAGCGCGTCCGGCAGTTCCTCGCCGCCGAAACCGTCAGCGAGCTTCGGCAGCTTCGGGCGGAAGTCGCCACCCTGCGCGAGGAGGTCCGCGTGCAAAGCGGCATCATCCAGCACGGGCAGCTCGGCTTCGCCCGCCGACGTCGGCTACGCGATTTCGGGTACTCCGTCTACAGCCAGTTCGGCGAGGACGGGATCATCCAATACCTCGTGCATCACGTACCGATCGAGAACGACATGTTCATCGAATTCGGCGTCGAGGATTACCGGCAGTCCAACACGCGCTACCTGCTGGAGACCAACGATTGGCGCGGGATCATCCTCGACATGGTGGATGACGCGCCGAGATTCCTAGAGCAATCGGGACTGCGCGGATGGCACACCATCGACTACGTTTCGTCGATGATTACCGCCGAAAACATTAACACATTGCTGAGTCCGTACGCAGGCGACATCGGCCTGCTGAGCATGGATATCGACGGGAATGAGTACTGGATCTGGAAGGCGTTGGAGGTGATCTCACCCCGTATCGTCGTGTGCGAGTTTCAACCCAACTTCGGCCCCGAGTTACCGTTGACGGTGCCGTACCAGCCAGATTTTCAGCGCACCGCGTATCACTCCAGCAACCTCTGCTACGGGGTCGGTTTGGCGGCATTGGGGTTACTTGCGGAAGCCAAGGGATACACCTTCGTCGGCACCACCGGTCAGCACAACGCGTTCTTCGTTCGAAACGACGTCCTCGGTTCGCTTCCGCCCGCCCGCATTGCTGACGAATACCGCGAGACTCGGTACCGAGAATCGCGCGGGCCGAACTTCGAGAACACCTACCTCACCTCCATGACCGAACGGCGACGGGCGATGCGCGACGCCCGGTTGGTACACGTGATCACGGGCGAAACCAAGACCGTCGGGGAATGGTTTGATGTCTAGCCTGCGCGTCGCGGTTTGGCACAACCTGCCGTTCGGCGGGGCCAAGCGCGCGCTGTACGACCACGCGAAAGGGCTCGTGGATCGCGGGCACGCCGTCGAGATTTGGCAGCCGCCGTTGCCGCCCGATCCGGAGTTGGACCTCGCGCCGTTCGGTCCGGTACACGTGGTCCCGCTCGATTTCGCGCTGAAACCCGGGATCATGGGGCACATCACTCACGTGGCTCGGCTCGTACCGGCGCTCCGGGCGCATTCCGAAGCATGCGCCCGCCAGATCATGGGCAGTACGTGCGATCTGCTATTCGCCAATAACTGCATGTATTTCCACACGCCCTTTATCGGTCGGTACGTCACCGATCGGCCCCGTGCACTGTACTTGCAAGACCCCTTCCGCGCCTTGTACGAGCCGATGCCGAAGCTGGCCCTCGTGTATCCGCCCCGCGACGCGAGCCTGAAAGCCAAGATTCGCGACCGGTTCGACTTACCGCAGGCACGTCGACGGGCGACCGAAGAGCTCGCGAACGCGAAGGCCTACGACCGGGTGCTGTGCAACAGTTTCTTCAGCCGAGAATCGATTCTCCGTGCGTTCGGCGTGTCGGCCCACGTCTGCTACCTCGGCATCAACGCCGACCGTTTCTTGCCCGCGCGTACGCCGCGAGAGCGGTACGTCTTCGGGCTCGGCACTCTGGGGCCGGCCAAGAACGCGCTACTGGCGGTGGAAGCGCTCGGCCGGATTCCGGCCGACCGTCGTCCGCGGCTGGTATGGAGTGCCAACATGGTCGACGAGGTCTATCTCGCGACGGTGTCGGAGCGCGCGCGAGTGCTCGGGGTGGACTTCCAACCGATCCGAATGCTTCCCGATGCGGACGTGATTCAGCACCTGAACCGCGCGGGTGCCATGATTTACGCCAACCGGCTGGAACCGTTCGGCCTCGTTCCGCTGGAGGCGAATGCGTGCGGTCTACCGGTGGTCGCGGTGGCCGAGGGCGGCGTACGCGAAACGGTTCGCGACGGCATCAACGGGCTACTCGTCGATCCGCATCCGCAGGCGATCGCCGATGGCGTGCTCCGAATGCTGGACGAACCGGGGCTGCGCGACCGGCTGAGCGAATCGGCGATTGCGTACGTTCGCAACGAATGGAACGTGACGCGAGCCGCCGATCGCCTGGAGTTCCACCTCCGCGAAACGCTCGCGGAGGCGAACTGAGATCACGGGAACGGAACTATCGGGCCGGACCGAGCAAGATCGCGTTTAGCAGGAGCTTGTGCAGGCCCGGATACATCGCCCGCTCGCACGGGTCTTGCATGAACAGGAAGGCGTGGCCCTGCCCGTACTTCGCGTCCTGCAACCAGACCGTGTTGGCGATGTTCTTCTCGGTGTCGTCTGGCCAGACCCAGCCCGAAAGGAGCTTCTTCGTCTTTTCATCCCCAAACTTCAGCACCGACCCGCCTTCGCGGCGCGCGGCGTAGAACCCGCTTCCGGCGAGCGGAACCGCGATCTCCAACTGGCCCGAACTGGTCGGCAGGTATCCGTACGACAGCGGCGACCGGCGATCGAGCTGAGCCCGGAAGAGCGCACCCGGCAATGATTGCGGGTCGCCCTTCGCGCGGTCCAGCGAGACGAAACCGCTGCTCCCCAGTGCCCATCCGACGCTCTCGAACGTGATGAGCGTGCCACCCGAACGCACCCAATCCTTTAACCGCTCGGATGCCGATACGTTAGCGTACGGCGGAACAATCAGAACCGTGTACTGGGAGAGGTCGCGGTTCAGCGCGTTCGCAGACAGGGAGTCGAACGGGAGTTCGAGAGCCCGCTCCAGCGTGTACCACGTGCCGCTGACCCCGGCGAGATCGGTCCCGTTGCCAAAGATCACACCGATCTTGGGTGCCCGAAGCAACGCGACGTTGTAGCCGCCCGGGCCGTTACGGTCGGCTTCCGGATAGCTGCTGGTCAGCGCGAACGCCGACGCGCCGAACCGGCCGATGTGCTTGGCGATGATCCGCTCGAAACCGGGTTCGTTGCGGTCGGCCAAGAAGAGGAACGTGCCGGCCTCGAATCGACCCTGCGCGAGTTCCATCGGCTTGTTGGTGATCGCCCCTTTCACGCCGTCGGCCAGAATGTGAAACACGGCCCGGGCGTCGTCTTCGTCGACGTACGGAATCGCATAGCCGACGCTCGAGGGTTCCACCGGCATGATCTCGTAGCTCGGCGCGTCGTCCGACGTCTTTACCGCCGCCCGCGACTCGCACCACCACGCGGCCAAATTGTGCGCGTACGGCAGGGCCCAACCGGTCGTGTCGTAGAACTCCGACTCATCCGGTCCCGGGTAGTTTTCGCCTTCCGGAGCGGTCTTGCGCTTGTTCAGTTGCGCCTCAATGAACTCCTTCTCGAAGTCGCTGCCCGGCTCGAGCAACGCCTTGGCGAGCGCGCCCTGCGATTGGTTCATGTCGATGACGAGGGCGCCGGCGGGAAACTGCTTGCTCCCGCGCTGGTTGCTCCAGTAATCGTTCGCGTCCGGCTGGGTGAACGCTTCCGTGCTAAACCGGCTCACGATGCCTCCGAAGGCAAGCTGCTTTTTGAGGCGAAGCAACGGACGCGGATCCGGCGCCGTGAGCACGACCCGCTGGAACTTGCCCGCCATCGTGCCGGACACGACCTTCTTCTTGAACTCCAGGCAACTTTGCAGGAGCGGCTGCCGATTCAGCGCGCCGGCCTCGATCACCGCCAGGGCGCTCACGAAGTGCTTTTCCACCCCGCGCCGGAACGTGAGGACCGATCCGTCCGCGCGGTTTTGCGCCAGATACTTGCCGCCGTCGGTCTCGTGCGTCATGCCGATCGCGCCCGAAAGACCGGTCGAGACATCGAGGTAACCCGGGAAGTAAAAGTCGAACGTCTCCTTGATGAAGTACTGGAATCCGAGCTCGTCGAACTTCTTACCCGTGTGACGTCCGATGATTTCGGTCCACTTGTTGTTGCGGGCCCGGTCGACGTTCGCATTGATCGACTGCGATTCCGGCGGGAAGAAGTACGTGCTCACCTGCCCGTGCTGGTCGGTGTAGATTTGGGGTCGCCAGCGCAGGAATTCGGCGAACTCTTGCCGGGTCTCGTCCTGGCTGAACGCCACGCGATCCCGATTCATGTCGAACCGGTAATGGTTCGTGCGGCCGTGGACCACGCTGGGCTCTTGCAATTCGTAGCTGCCCGGCGCTCCCTGATTCCGGGCGATGGAATTGTAGAAGACAGCGAACCGCTCGTGCCCATCCGGATTGTAGACCGGGTTAAACATCACGACCGTGTTCTCCAACATCTTTTCGATGCGCGGGTGCCGGCTGGCGGCCAAGTTGTAGAACAACGCCATCCCGCTCTCAAACGAGGCCGGTTCGTTGCCGTGGATGCACTGGTTGATCCATACGATCGCGGGAAGATCGGTAAGGCCAGGGTCCACCCCATTGGCAATGGATTGGTGCGCCTTGCGAATCTCTTCCAGCCGCTTCATGTGCTTCGGCGCGCTGATCGCAAACACGCGAAGCCGGCGGCCCTGCGCGCTCTTGCCGTACGCAAACTCGCGCACCCGATCTTTGCTCGCATCGGCGATGCTTCGGATCACCCGATCCTGCTCGTGGTACGTCGAAATCCGCGATCCGAGCTCGTACCCGAGCGTGGCCTCGACCTTCGGCACTTTGGCCTCGTACGGTCGGTGAGTGTACAGATCGAGAATCGGAGGGCGACCATCGGAGGCGAGGGTCGCCGAAGCCATCAGAATGGCGATCGGATGCGGCATCGCCCGCATTGTATCCAGACAACGCGGGCGAGCCAAACGGCGGGCCCTTAGCCCTTGATCTTGCCCTTATCGCCGATGTCCGGCAGCTTGGTGCGCGGCTTCTTCGGCGGCATGGACTTGAGTTGCTCCAGCAGGATCGCGATCGCCCGTTCGAGCTGCGGGTCTTGACCCTTCGCCCACAGGTCCGGACGGGCATCGACCTCGATATCCGGGTCAATCCCCGTGTTCTCGGCGATGATCTCGTTCTTGTCGCGATCGTACAGCGAGAACTCCGGTGCCGTCACCTGACCGCCATCGACCAGCGGCGCGCCGGCCGAAATTCCGACGAGGCCACCCCACGTGCGCGTCCCCACGAGCGGGCCGAGCTTCGACTGGCGGAACATCCACGGGAAGAAGTCTCCTCCCGAGCCCGCGTAGCCGTTGATCAGCATTACCTTCGGACCGTCGATCGCGGGAGCATCCGGACCGTCGGCACTGTGGCGCGCCTGAATGCCGATTCGGGTCTTGCGCGCCAACGTGTCCACGAAGTACGGCTGAATGTAGCCGCCACCGTTCCAACGCTCGTCGACGATCATGGCGTCCTTGTCGGTTTGGCTGTAGAAGCCGCGCACGAATTCGACCGCGCCTTCGAACGCGGTGTTCGGGATGTGCAGGTAGCCGATGCGTCCGCCCGATGCCGCCTCGACCTTTTGCCGGCACTGCTCGACGAAGTCGATGTAGCGCAGGTTCGATTCGGTGGATACGGGACGCACGCGCACCTTGCGGGCCCCTTCGAGCGTTGGCGTCGAGTTGACGGTTAGCGTCACGTACCGGCCCACGCGATTCATGAGCAACGTGCCCGGATGGACCTCCGCGGTCACCTTGTTGCCATTGATGGCAAGCAGGTAATCGCCCTCACGAACATCAATGCCGGGTTCGGCCAGCGGAGCCCGCCGCGATTCTTCAAAGTTGTCGCCGCGCAGAATCTTGCTGATCCGCACGAAGTTGCCGCTGACCTGGTAGTCGCAGCCCAGTTGACCAACCGGTACCGGCGCCGGTCCCGCGCCAAACTCGCCGCCCTGCACGTACGCGTGGCCCGTGCCGAGTTCGCCGATCATCAGCCCGAGCACGTAGCTCAGGTCGCTGCGGTGGTTCACGTCTTCCAGGTAGGCCTCGTACTTCTTGCCAACGGCGTTCCAATCCACGCCGCGCATCGCGGGATCGTAGAAGTTGTCGCGCATAAATCGCCAGGCCTCCCAGTACATCTGGCGCCATTCCGCCCGGGGGTCCCATCGCAAATCAACTGCGCTCGTGTCGACGCGACCGGCCGCCGGATTGAATCCGGGCCGAACGTCCGCCACGCCGACTCCGCCGCCCCAGTAAACCATCTTGGTCCGGGGGCTGTTAAACGCCACTGCGCCGGGGATCGGTCCGAGCGGAGTGAGTTCGCGCGCGCCGAGATCGAACTTTTGGATTTGGCCGCTGCTGAACAGCAGAACACCGTTGTTCACGCCGACCGTTCGGTAGCTGCCGGGCGCGACCGGCAACGGAATCATCCGCGATTCGGCCCCTTCGAAGTCAATCTTGACGTTTGGGCCGGCCGGTGCCGCCCCGCGTCCACCCGGTGCGCCGGCCGGAGCCCCGCCGGGAGCTCCACCAGGGGCACCGCCGGGACCGCCGCCAGCCGAAGGGGTGGCGTCAGGTTCCTCATCGTTCGGGGTGAAGAGCGGATTCGGCGTGTCCTTGGCCAACGGCAGCACGTACGCCCGTTGACCGTCCTCCACCTTGAGGCTGAACTCGTAGGTTCCGAACGTCGGCGAGAACGTGCGGGTGGAAACCAAGTAAAGGTACTTGCCATTCAGGTCAAAGCTGACGCTGCCGTCGTCGTAACGACCGCTGGTCACCGGCGTCGACTTGCCAGTCGCGACTTCGTACATCATCACCTGCGACAGGCCGTTCGGGCGACCCGCGACGTACGCGATCCACTTGCTATCCGGGCTGATCGAGTAGCCGCTGAACCCGTACTCGGGCTTGGCGACGAGGGTCACCTTCTTGGTGGCGATGTCCAGCCAGTACAGCGCGTAGCTGCGGGTCACGATCGCGATCGACTTGCTGTCGGGGCTAAATTCCAGCGCCGCGATCGGCAACTTGGCGTCCGTCAGCTTGGTCTCTTCGCCACCGAGTTGAGGCTGCATGTAGACCTCGAACTCGCCGCTCTTGTCGCTGATGTACGCCACGGACTTGCCGTCGGGCGACCAGATCGGGAAGCGTTCGCGGCTCTCGGGCGATTGGGTGAGATTGCGGGTGTCACCGTTCTTGGCCGGCACGGAGAAGATGTCGCTCCGCGCTTCGGTCAGCACCCGCGTTCCGCTCGGGCTGATGGCGGCGCTGGTGATCGCTCCGCCCACGTTGCGCATCGTCGGCCGCGACCACAGGTTTTCGGCGTTCAGCACAGGCGCGATGGCGACGGGCTCGGCCGTTCCGCCGACCTCATAGCGCCACAGCCGACCATCGCGTTCCCACACGATGGACTTCTGGTCGAATCCGGGGTTTTTGATGTCGGCGTCCGCGTACTTCGTGATCTGCGTCTCGCGCTTGCTCTCGACGTCGTACCGGTACAGGTTCAGCGTGCCCTGATTCTTGTCGGACACGTAGTACACGTCGCCGCCGATCACCATCGGGAAGTAGTTCTGCTCTCGCTTCGCGGGCAGTTCGCTGTAGGTTCCCTTTTCGAGATCAAAGAAGCTGATCCGACCCTGCGAACCACCGCGGTACCGACGCCAGTTGAAGTTGTTCGAGATCTGGCGGTTGTAGGCGACGCGCTTGCCGTCGGCGAAGTACGACGCTTGGCCGACCTCGTGGATCGGGGTCGGGATCGGCAGTCCACCCTTCGGGCTGACGTGATACAGCCGGGCCTGACGGTTGCTAAAGCTGCCGTGAGTGCTGGCGTACGCGATTTTGCCGTCGGGGGTCCAGTCCAGCACGTTGTCCGGCTCAGGATCAAACGTCAGGCGCGTGGGTTCTCCACCGCCGACCGGGATCACGTATACATCGCTGGCGCCGTCGTACTGGGCCGAGAATGCGATGAGCTTGCCGTCCGGGCTGAACTTGGCGTTGCCCTCTCCACCCGGCGAACTGGTCAACCGACGGGTAACACCCGACTCGGTATTCGCGATCCAGAGGTCGCCGGCGTACGTGAAGACCACGCGCTCGCCGTGGATGTCGGGGAATCGCAGCAGGCGATTCGTAGGGCGATCTTGGACGATAGGCGCAGCGGGCAATGCTGCACTGGCCGCCAACCACGCGGCCGTTGCAAGGGTAATCAAGACATGAACTCCTGAATGCAACCGACCGCCGAAGCCAGTCGGCTTGGCGGTCAGTATGCTCAATACGCACGCTCGAACCCGGAAAGTAGGCAGGTCGGCCTACTTTTCCGCCGTTCGCTCAGCTTTCGGCCTTGAAGTTCTGCTCGATCTCGGCGACCAAGACCTGCGTTTCCGGGTCCAGCACCGGATACAACTCTTCCAGCGGCACGAAGCACGCCTTGCGCACATCGAACGCGTACACGCGGGACTCGTTCATCTGGAACCACCACGCGTGCATCGTCACGCTCATCGTGGCGATACGCTCGGCCACCACGCTGTAGGTGCGCAAGTGCTCGAGCTGCTCCAGCACGTTGATCTGCGAAAGCCGGTCGTGGTCGGGCATATCGCGGCTAAAGTCCTCGTCTTCCATGTGCCGCATTCGAGACGCGCGGGCGAACCGTAGCCATTCGTCGACATGCCGAAGCCCGGTGTCTTGGCCGGTAAGGAGTGCCTTCATCGCGCCGCAATCCGAGTGGCCGAGCACGACGATGTTCGGCACGTGCAGCACTTCAAGGGCGTACTCAATGGCGGCGCCGACGCTCTTGTCGTTCGACCGCACGTAGCTTGGCGGCACGATGTTGCCGATGTTGCGCAGAACAAACAGGTCCCCCGGTTCGGACCCCATGATGAGGCTCGGCACCACGCGCGAATCCGCACAGGTGATGAGGAGCGCATGCGGACGCTGGCCGTCTTCGACCAGCTTTTCCATCATGGGGAGCATGCGCTTGCGCTGATTGGCATAGAAGCCCATCACGCCGCCGACGAGATCTTTGGTTCGGGAGATGATGCTCATGGTTCATTCACCTTGGCGGGTCCCATGCCGGCCAGGACCGCGATGGGCTTTTCATTTGCTCGGACGGTCGAGCGCATGATGCGCGGTCCGTCCTCCTTGACCGTGCGGTACCAGTCTTGGTGATGCTCGATCACCTCGACGTCGCCACCCGTGCGCAGGTGACCGACTTCCCACGAGTGGAGTGCTTCGTAGGCGGCGTGGTCCATAAAGTCGGCGTGCATCTCGATGCGGGCCAAAACCCCCGGTCGCACGCGCTGGAGTTCGCGACTGAGCTTCGGCACCGTCGCGAACGTCAGCGAGCCATCGAGATGGATCGTTTGGACTTCGGGGCTGTCATCAACCCGAATTTCGAGATGGGCGAGGCGGCGGATCAGCAGGAAGATCGCCAGGCCGAGACCGAGTCCAACGCCCTTCAGCAGGTCGAGTCCGACCACGCCGAGCACGGTGACGACGTACACCGGCAACTCCTTGTGCTTCGCCAATTCGCGGATATGTTCGACGTTGACGAGCTTGGTCCCGACGAAACACAGCAGTCCGGCGAGAGCCGCGAGCGGAATCTTCTCGAGGGCGGTGCTGAGGGCCCCGACGCAAACCACGATCCAGACGCCGTGCAGCGTGGCGGAAAGATTGCTGCGAGCACCGCTCGCGATGTTGGCGGAACTCCGCACGATAACTCCGGTCACCGGCAGTCCGCCGAGGGCACCGGAAACCGTGTTTGCGATGCCTTGACCGATGAGTTCCTTGTCAAGGTTGGCGCGCGGACCGGTATGGAGGCGATCGGTCGCGACCGCACTCAGGAGCGATTCAACGCTGGCCACGAGCGCGATGATGAGACCGCCGACGATCACGCCTTGAATCTGGTCGCTCGGCACGATCGGAAGCTTGATGAGGTCGCCGCCGTCAGAAAGCTTTACGCGGGCCAGGTCCAAATTGCCGAAGCTCGCGATGGCGGTACAGACCGCGACCGAGACCAGCGCCGAGGGCACCGCCTTGATCTGCTTCGGCATGTACTGCCATCCCACCATGATGCCGAAGGCAAGGAGTCCAATGATGGTGGCCGGC
>JANRKI010000092.1:0-10517 GCA_033763535.1 Fimbriimonadaceae bacterium
TCGCCAAAGACCACCGTGAAGTAGGTGATGACGGCCACCGAGAAGATGGAGACGGGGGTGCGCAGCTGCGCCAACGTCTTGGCATCGAGAAACAGATCGAGTCCGGCCTTGATGAGGTCGCTGATGAACGGCTCGGCGACCAGGCCGATGCCGATGCCGAGCATCGTAATGCAGACCTGCACGCCGGCGACGTACGGTGCCATGTTGTCCAGCGCGCCGAGCAGCAGTTTGGCGCGGCGATCTCCCTTCTGGGCGAGCAGTTCGATCGCGTTTCGGCGGGCCCCGACGAGCGCGTACTCGGCGGCCACGAAAAACGCGTTGAGCAGGATCAGGCCAACCGAAGTGGTGGCTTTGCCGAAATCCACGCCCATTACTTTAAGCGATTCCGGCCGCGCTTGGCAAATGGCGGAGTTCCGGTCGCGGCGGCATCACGGTGTTTCGGGGTTAGTAGCGCGGCAGCGATGGGTACATGTCGCGGCTGATATTGGCCACGTCCACCTTCCAATTTCCGTCCACGCGCACCAGCGGCAACGAGAAGTTTTCCTCGTACGAGCTGAGCGAATCGGAGTTACGAATGAGCTGGAGCCGCGCCGCACCCATGTCCGGACCGGTTTCCGAAACGGACACGATTTTCCATTTGAAGCGGTAGTACTTCGACGCTTGGTTCACGGTGAACTCCCACTTTGCCTTGATCTCGTCGGGCTTGCGATCGCCGAGGTAGGTGAGTTGGGCGAGTTGCTCGGTGTTCCCTTGCGCCAGCGCGTTCATAAATCGGGCCGAGACCTGAGCGATGCCGTCTCGACTCAACAGGAAGAGGGCCGAAAGGAGCACGAGCCCGACGATCACGCCGAGGGCGAGCACATTGATGCGGCCATGACGATTCATGCGTCTTGAATTATGGCCCAGTCGGGCACGCTCGCCGTGGCGATCCACGCATAATGGCGTCGGACCGATGAAACGTACCGCTTGGCTCCCCGCGCTTGTCTTGGCGACGGTGACCCTGGGCGTCTTCGGGGCCCTGCACGATTACGGCCCAGAAGGCGCGGTCCGGCGGTTCCACGAGGCGATCCGCCGGAACGATGCCAAGGAGTTGCAAGAAGTGCTCCAGGAGCCGATCGCGAGTACCGAGGCGCAGCAGCTGGTGTATTCCACGCGCGTGCTGTTGCGCAACGGGCCGGCCGGGCTGCTCGGCACCCGGCGCGGAGGGCGGAACGTGCAGATGCTGGTGACGTACCGCGATCCGTACGGGCGCGCGTTTCCGATCGTGTTCTTCGTGGACAAACCGGTGGGGTCGCGGCAGTGGAAGATCAGCGCGAGCAAAACCAACGTGGCGATCAGCGACTACCTCCGCACGCTCATGAATCAGCCCTCTGCCGATTGAAGCCGGCGGCGCTCGGTCCGCGTAGCGGCGGTTACGCCAAAATGGGCGCGGGATGAATGAGCGACCGGATGCACTGCGCGTCGGACTGTTGGGATACGGCACGGTAGGACAGGGCGCGTACCGCATGCTCACCGAGAATCGCGAGGCGATCACCCGCAAAGTCGGGTTTCCGGTGGAGATCGTGCGCATCGGGATTCGCGACGCGGACAAAGCGCGCAATCTGCCCGCCGAGATGTTCACGACCGAGTTGGACACGCTGATCGCAGACCCGTCGATTCAGGTCATCGTGGAGGTGATGGGCGGGGTTGAGCCGGCGGGGCGACTCGTCGAGGCGGCGATCCGCGCCGGCAAGTCCGTCGTTACCGCGAATAAGGAGTTGATGGCCAAACAGGGCTCGCGGCTCGTGCATCTGGCCAAATCCGCGAAGCTGGACCTGCACTACGAGGCGGCGGTGGGCGGCGGCATCCCATTGGTGCAACCGCTGAAGCACCAGTTGGCCGGCAACGACGTGTTGCAGATGATGGGCATTCTGAACGGCACCACCAACTACATCCTCACGGCAATGCAAGACACCGGGGCCGACTTTGCGGATGCCCTGGCCGACGCGCAGCGCCTCGGGTATGCGGAGGCCGACCCCACGAACGACGTGGATGGATTTGACACCGCGTACAAGATCAGCATTCTCGCCAGCATCGCGTTTGGCAAGCAGGTGCCGATGGAGGCGGTTTCGCGAGTGGGCATTCGCAGCGTAACTGCCGCCGATATGGCGTATGCCGATACGTTGGGTTACCGGATCAAGCTGCTGGGCGTGGCGGACGCCGTTCCCGGACCGGCAGGCGAGACCGAGCGCGTCCGAACGCGCGTGCATCCGGCGTTGGTTCCGAAGGCGCACCCGTTGGCGAGCGTCGCGGGCGTTTACAACGCGCTCTGGTTGCACGGCGACTTCGTAGGTGACCTAATGTTCAGCGGTCGCGGCGCCGGATCGGACCCGACCGCGTCCGCAGTGGTCGGCGACCTCATTGATGTTGGCCGCAACTTGGCGGTCGGCGGTCCGGGGAGTGCGCTACCGTACGACGATGGGATGGCGACCGAACCGATGGAAACGCTGCGCAGTCGGCACTACCTGCGGATGCAAGTGGAAGACCGTCCCCGCGTGCTGGGGCAACTCGCGCTGCTGTTCGGCGAAGCGAACGTGTCGATCAGCGCGATGGAGATGCGCACGCTCGGCCCGGGTCGCGGCGAGATCGTGTTCTTGTCGGATATCGCGCTCGAATCGGACTTTCGGGCGGCGCTCTCCGGCGTGAGGCGGCATCCGAGCGTCATCGAGCTCTCGAACGCGTACCACGTGGTTGACGCGACGGCGGGCTAGCGGATATCCCAAACCGACGGCACCCGAAGCTGGCACCACTGGTCCATCGCGAAGCGGTCCGTCATGCCCGCCACGTAATCGACCGCGCCGCGGACACCGGTGAATCCGGCGGGCAGCGTGTCGGCTTCGGCGAAGTGAAGGAAAAGCTCTCGCACCGCCGCCTGGGCCTTGCGAATGTCCGGAAATCGGACCGGGTACTCGTGATACACGTCGGTGAACAGCCACTCTTTCAGCGCATTGAGGGTGGCCAGCATCTCGGGGCGGATTCGGATGGCGTTGGTCCCGCGGGACTCGCGGATCACCTCGTAGACCATCGTCTTGACGCGGGCGGAGTGGGTGTCGCCGAGCGCGGCAAACTCCGGCGGGATGCGGGCGATGATGCCGCTGCGAAGCGCGTCGTCGATATCGTGGTTGAGGTACGCCACCCGATCGGAAATGCGGACCACCGCCGCCTCCAGCGTCGACATCGGTTCGCCGTCGTACGCGGTGAGGTCGTTGCGTCCTTTGCTGTGGCCGTCGATTCCGCGGCGGACCTCGTCGGTCAGGTTCATCGGTTCCAACGTTTCGACGATGCGCAGGGATTGCTCGAAGTGCCGGAAGCCCGTGATCTCCGGGTCGGCCCGTTCGCGAATGGCGGCATCGAGCGCCGATTCGCCCGCGTGGCCGAACGGCGCGTGGCCGAGATCGTGCCCGAGCGCGATCGCCTCGATCAGGTCTTCGTTCAGGCGCAGCGCGCGTCCGATCGTGCGGGCAATCTGCGCGACTTCGAGCGTGTGCGTCAGCCGGGTGCGGTAATGATCGCCGGCGGGGTCGATGAACACCTGCGTTTTGTGCTTGAGCCGTCGAAATGCCTTGGAGTGCAAGATACGGTCTCGGTCACGTTGGAACGCGGTGCGCACGGGGTCCGGCGATTCGGCCACCGCGCGTCCGACGGAATCCGCGGCGCGGGCGGCGAACGGCGACAGTTCGCGCGCCTCTCGCGCTTCGATCTCGCGCCGAATGTCGGAGAGTGCGTCCCAATCCATGGCAGGATTCAAGACGGATCTCGCGGCCCGGTCGGACGCCAAAATCGGTAACGGGCGAGCGTCCAGAACGCGTCCGGCGCGTCGGTCCAGCGAATCTTCTTGCCCGCCGCCTTGCTGCGCGGGACGTAGTGTATAGGGCGTTCACGAATCGTGTGCCCGAGGCGGATTGCCTTCGCGGTCACCTCCGGGCAAAACTCGAACCGCTGGCATTGCAGGTCCATCGACTTGAGAATGTCGGTGCGAAACGCCTTGTAGCAGGTCGCCTCGTCTGTGATGCGCGCCCGGTACAACACGCGCACGCTCGCGGCCAGCAGCACGTTCACGATCTTGTTTGGCAACGCCATTCCGGCGGGGAGGCCGGCGTGAAACCGGCTTCCGTACACCACCTCGGCCGTTCCGGCGAGGATCGGCTCGATGAGCGACGCGATCTCCTCCGGCGAGTACTCGAGGTCGGCGTCCTGAATGATGGTGGCCCGACCGGTCGCGTGCGGCAACGCCTTCCGGATGGCGTTGCCTTTGCCGCCGGGCTTGGCGTTGGTGAGCACGGTGATGCGATCGCCGAACTGCGCGAGGATCTCCGCCGTGCGATCAGTGCTGCCGTCGTTGATCACGATGAGTTGCACCCGCAACGGAATCGCGAGGACCCGCTCCACCACCTCGCCGATGGTGGCCTCTTCGTTGAGCGCGGGCACCAGCACCGTAACATCGGGCGGAATCGTCGGGGTCATCGGCCCTCCGGCATAGCAAGATCAACCGGTTTGGCATCGACCGAGTTCGCGGGGGCGATCGGCCGGACGGGAATTCGCGTGGGCCCTTCCGCCCGCAAGCGGTCGTTCGCCAGCGAAATCTTGGCGACTTGAATCGCACCGAAGAGCTTGAGGTCACGGTCAAGGTCCACGATCGGGTTCATCGTGCGCAGGACGGCGTCGCGCGAGAGCGGGTCGGCGAGGACGCCGTCGAACGTGATGCGGGCGTCAGTCAGCCACAGTTGCGAGCCGTTTCGCACCTCGAGGGCGGCGTCGACTTCGAACTCGGTCTGGATGACGAGGAATTCGCCGAACCCGCGCACGTTAAGGCGGTTGTTCCGCGCCATCATCGCGCATCGCCGAATCTCCGGAAACTTCTTGAGCGTGAACGACTCGAGCGCGGCGGTGGTGATCTCCACCCAGCCGGTGCCGACGCCGCTCTGGCTGAGCCGCATCCGTTTTCGGTTGAGGGCCAGGGTTCGGTCAAATCGACAGTCCGGGATTTCGGCGTGAAGCCTCGCGATCGTCACCGGTCCGAGGGCAAAGTCTTCGAGGTCCAGAATCAGACGGCGCAACTTCCCCGCCTTCGAGCGTTCGGGTTCAACGAACAGCGGCAAGCCATCGGTGGTGAAGTTGCGGGCCCGGATGCGGACCGAGCCGACATCGCCCCAGATTCCTGAGGCTCCGGCGCGGGTGTGGACGCTGACGCGCCGCGATTCGCCCTGCAACTGACTGCGGATGTCGCGGGCGGCGGCGATTTCAAACTCGCGCACGATGGCGGCGCCGGCCGCAAGCCCACCAAAAAATCCCAGTACGAGCGCACCGATCATCCGACAATCCTTTCGCGGGTGCAGGCGTAATTCATAATAACGATCGGAGCGCGGGGATGGAACCTGCTCGGCCTCGCCCGTATCCCGACGCCGCCAGCACCTCTCATGTCCGAACTGCTCAACGGCCCGACCGACTCGGTTGTGGCAGATTATGACCGCCTACGCGACGATTGCGCCCTCTTGGAACTGCGCGATGTCGCCCTATTTGGCCTGACCGGCGAAGATCGCAAGGGCTGGTTGCAAGGTCAAGTGACTCAGAACGTCCGCCATTTGGAACGAGGCAACTCCAGCGCGTTTGCGTTTTGCCAAAACACCGGCCACTTCCTCAGCCCCGCCGAAGCGTGGGCGCTCGATGACGAGATTCTGCTGGCGGTGCCGAAGATCGCCCAGGCCGAGGTGCAATCGCGCATGGACGCGATGATCATCATGGAGGACGTGCAGGTGACCCTGCGTTCGAGCGCGTACCGATTGTTCAGCGTACAGGGACCGAAAGCCACCGCCCGCTTGCTGGACCTCATCGCGCTGCCGAACCTCGACGCCGGCACCGCGAGTCTGGAAGGCGCCGACTTGTTCGTCTTGCGCAGCAATCGCACCGTGGCGGGCGGCTGGGACCTGTGGATTCCGACCGTAAAACGCAAGGTCGTCAACCGGTTACGCGACGCCTTCGCCACGGCGAGCCCGGAGGCGTACGAGATTGCGCGGATCGAGGCGGGCATCCCGAAGTTCGGTCAGGACATGAACGTGCGCACGATTCCGATGGAGATGGGCACGCAGTACGTCGGGCGAACGATCAGCTTTAACAAAGGGTGTTACATCGGGCAAGAGGTCATCCACCGCATCCATAGCCGGGGACATACCAATCGCACGTGGGTCGGGCTGCAGTCCGAGCGGCCGTTCGCGATCGGCCAAACCGTCGGCCATCTGCGCAACGACAACGTCGGCACCGTGACCAGCGCCGCCGAATCGCCCGACTTCGGCTTTATCGGCGCGGCGATGATCCGCAACGAAGCGGCGTTTCAGGGCGAAGTCGTCCGGATCGCCACCGCCGAGGGTCCGGTGGAGGCGGAGGTGCGCATGATGCCGCTCCTTCGGCTGGAGTAATCGACTCGCGTCGCCTGTTTGGCATCCTCGCCGGGTTGAACCTGCTCTGGTCGCCGGTGAACCTCATCGTGAACTTGGCGCACCGCGACGGGGCCTCGACGTTCGCGATCGCAGCCGTGCGCTGGACGACCCTCGCCCTGCTACTCGGGCTGCTGCTCGCTACCCCGTGGTTTCGCGGGCTGACCGGCGCAAAGTGGCCTGGCCGTCGCGATGGCCTGACCTGCGTGGTGCTGGGCCTGCTGCTTTTTGGCCCGAGCCACGCCCTGTACTACTTCGCGATCACCAAGACCTCGAGCTTTGAGGGCACCGCCCTCGGGACGACCGCCCCGATCTGGGTTGCGTTGCTCAGCTTCTTCTTTCTGCGGGAGCACATCGGGTGGGCGCGGGCGATCAGCATCGTGATCGGCTTCGTGGGGGCCTACCTCGTCAGCGTTGGCTTTCAGCTGCCTTCGCTGAGCCAGGGCCATACCTTTGGCAATTCGCTTTATCTCCTCGCCGTGTTTATGGAGTGCATCGCCGGGGTGTGGAGCATCCACATCGCCCGGCGGACGTCCGGCATCACCGTGCTATGGCTCCAAATTCTCGGCGCGGCGGTGTTCATGATCCTGGGACCGGTCCTGTTTCCGACGGCGCTCGCGTTTTCGATCAGCGGGACCGGCCTCACGTTCTGGGCGTGCATCGGCTACCTCGTGGTCTTTAGCGGCCTCATCACGTTTAGCGTGTGGTACACGCTGGCCGAACGCGCGCCGCTCTCGCTAATGGTGGTCACTATCCTGATGCAGCCTCCGCTGGCCGCGCTGCTGGGCGTTTGGTTTTTGGGCGAAACCGTGACGGTTAACGTGGCGGTGGGTACGGGCCTCATTCTCGCTGCGCTCGCCCTGAGTGCCTTCGGCAACCGAAGCGTGACCGAAACCCCGCCTACCGTGGCCGAAGCCTAAGTCGGAGTGCCTCGGTTCGCCGGGAAGCCAGCACGCTGCTAAAACAGCGCGTCGCGGTCGGGATTCGGGGCGAATCCGAGGAGCTTGTACGCGGCGTCGGTCACCACGCGTCCGCGCGGCGTCCGCGTCAGCAGCCCGATCTGGATGAGGTACGGCTCGTACACGTCTTCGATGGTGGTGGCGTCCTCGCCCGTGGTGGCGGCCAGCGTTTCGAGTCCGACCGGCCCGCCGCGGTACCGCTCGATGGCTACGCGCAGGAGCATGCGGTCCACCCGATCGAGGCCCTGCGCGTCGATTTCCAGCGCGGCGCAGGCCTCGTCGGTGCTCGTGGCATCGATGCGGTCGCGGCCGCCGACCTGGGCGAAATCGCGCACCCGCCGCAGCAGACGGTTCGCGATGCGCGGCGTTCCCCGGCTACGACGGGCGATCTCGTCGGCACCGTCATCCGCAATGGGATAGCCAAGGATGCCGGCCGAACGACGCACGATCTCGAAGAGGGCATCGCGATCGTAGTACTGGAAGTGCGCGATGATGCCGAACCGGTCGCGCAACGGTCCGGTGAGCAGCCCTTGGCGGGTGGTGGCCCCGACCACGGTAAACGGCGGCACATCCAGCCGGATCGAGCGGGCGGCTGGCCCCTTGCCAATCATGATATCGACCTTTGCGTCTTCCATGGCCGGGTACAGAATCTCTTCGACCGGGCGGCTCAGGCGGTGGATTTCGTCGATAAACAGCACCGCGCCGGGGTCGATATTGGTGAGAATGCCGACCAGATCGCCCGGGCGTTCGATGGCCGGTCCGCTGGTGACGTGGACCCCCACGCCCATCTCGATGGCGATGATGTGGGCGAGGGTGGTTTTGCCCAGGCCGGGCGGCCCGTACAGCAACACGTGATCGAGCGGCTCGTTTCGATCGCGCGCCGCCCGCAGAAAGACGCGAAGGTTTGACTTCAGCTTGTCTTGTCCGATGAACTCATCGAGCTGGCGCGGGCGCAGGCTGAGTTCGGCCCGCCGTTCTTCGGCCTTGACCTGCGGGTTCAGCTCGTTCTCGCGCATGGGTGAAGTCTACGCATTCTGATGGGCAGGCACTACCGGCGCAGCCGTTGCAAGGCGTTGCGAATCTGCCCGTCGAGGTCGTCGACTTCGTCGCGGGCGCGCCCGGCGGCCTGCTCCGCGTCGGCGCGTCGGTAGCCCAGCGCAATGAGGGCTTCCACCAGTTCATCCGGGGCCGCTTCTTCCGGCGCGGTCGAGGGGCGCGGACCGGCCTTTGGCATCCCGGCGAGTTCGACCGCCATCTTGTCCTTGAGTTCGACGATGATCCGCTCGGCGGTACGCGTGCCGATGCCATTGGCCCGGCTAAGAGCCTTGGTGTCGCCCAGGGTGACGGCGTGGGCGGTGGCCTCGGCCCCGACCTGGCTCAGCAGAGACAGCGCGCTCTTCGGTCCGCAGCCGCTGACACTGGTCAGCAAATCAAAGATGCGGCGCTCGGTCAATGTCGCGAATCCGTACAGCAGATGCGCGTCCTCCCGCACGATTTGGCGGGTGAAAAGGGTGATGGGGGCCCCGACCACGCCGACGGACGCGAGCGTGGGGTCGGGCACCGCGACCTCGTACCCGACCCCGTGACATTCGACCAGTAGCAAGCCCCCGTCAACGCCCTCGACCGTTCCGCGCAGTCGCCCGATCATGCGGTGAGTGTGGCAGACGGCGAGGTGAGGGGTGCGATGGGCCTTGGCCGAATCCGCGGTAGCTCAACGTTGATGACGAAGGCCACCCTTGGGGAGCAATTCGGGGCGGAGTCCGGGATGCCGTGGGCATCAACGCGTGATCAAACCCTAGTAAAGGCTCTCACGGAAGTCTACGAGGTAGGTGCCCCGAAGTCGGACTTTGCGCGTAGGATCTGTGCGAGAAGTCAACTCGGTATCAACCTCGAACTCAACGATGTCATGCTGATCCTCAACTGGCGCTTGGCGGATCGCCGACACTCGACCGGGCACCCCACCCGAATTGAATTCCTCGATTTCAGTGTTTGAACCGCTCGGTACGTAAGCGACTGTGAAACCCACCAATGCCGTCGAACCGAGAACATGACCTCGGTTACGCGCGGAGACATCCGGATGAAAGTGCCCAAACCTGAAGCCCACTCGGAACGTGGACGTCAGCTGATATGACCTCGAAGTTGTCAGCCGATTATCGGGCCCATAAATCGGGAAGGCAAAACCGCTCGGCGGTTTGTTCATCGCCATCGTAATCGTGCCGCCCGGTCGATCGGCAAGAGTACTTTCCACGGTGAAGTTTGGCTCAATCGGACTACCCGACGCCAGTTTAGGAAGGGAGTGATCTACGCTACCCCCGCAGGCAAGCAGGCAGAGCATCGTGACGAACGGTACTTAAACGGCAGTAGGTTTCATCGCGGGTTGGGTAATCCGTACAGCTCCTGACGGAAGTCTACGAGGTAGGTGCCCCGGATTCGGACCTTGCGCGCGGAATCGGTGGTCGAAGTCAGCTCGGCATCAACCTCGAACTCAACGATGTCATGCTGATCCTCTACCGGCGCTTGGCGGATCGCGATGACGCGAGAGGACGCCCCGGTGGAAGAAAAATTCTCTACTATATTGCCTCCTCTGGGGAAATAAGCAATACCTAAACTGACCGGCGCAACAACAGACCCAACGACGTGACCACGATTCCGGGATGCGACGTTTGGATGAGCATGAGCGAAAAAGACAAGCGCGTCAATACCCATACCGAGCTCATGAGCTTGACTTGTCTCCAACCGATTTAGACCCGGAACGATCGGGTATGCGCGACCTGGCGGCGGTACAATCGATGCCGTCGTGGCGGCACCACCCGGCCGCTCAGGAATGCGGCTTTCCACCACTAAATTTCGTTCGATCGGACTACCCGACGCCAATTTAGGAAGAGAGTGATCTACGCTACCCCCGCAGGCAAGCAGGCAGAGCATCGTGACGAACGGTACTAAAACGGCAGTAGGTTTCATCGCGGGTTGGGTAATCCGTACAACTCCTGACGGAAGTCTACGAGGTAGGTGCCCCGCAGTCGCACCTTGCGCGCGGAATCGGTGGTCGAAGTCAACTCGGCATCAACCTCGAACTCAACGATGTCGT
>JANRKI010000093.1:0-6444 GCA_033763535.1 Fimbriimonadaceae bacterium
GGGGGCAGTTGCAGGAAAGACCGAGAAGAGGTTTAAGGCTTGAAGGTTAAATCAACGGTCTTGAGTGCTGAGCATTGATGCCATATCGGCGTTCATCGTCAGATCGCGATCAGATTTACCATTACCCTGGTGTTGTCCAAACATTTTTGAACGAGTTTCGGTCTTCGTCACTGCGCGTGCCCCCTTCCGAGTTAGCCCGCAATCGGGTCAGGAATCTCAATCTGGGTGGTCGAATTGTGGCGGTCTAGCTGGTCCTGCAGATCATCAATCTCCGCTTCGTACTTCCCCACCATCGCCTCAATATCGCTAGCGCTAAATGTCACCTCAAACTCCTGCGGCTCGGTTTGCATGTACGCGACAATCTGGCGACCCTCCTTCGTATCGACCCGCCGGAGTACCGAAATCAAACTCTTGAGTTCGGCGATCCGGTAGATCAGGGATTGGACGGGCGCGTTGGCGTTCGAGATCGCCGTCTTGATCACGATCAGTCGATCAATTGCCGCCAAAAGATCGGTATGAACTTGGCGCAAATCCAAGTCCACTCGATTCCCTTCGAGACGCGAGTTATGCGTGGTCAACTGCGTCTGAAGGCGCTGAACGAGCTGAGCCTGACGGTTCTTCAGCTTCAGCGCCTTCGAGATACTGATCGTCATCGCGCTATTGAACCGTAATGGTGGCGGCCGCGGTATGCGAGCCAAAGCCCGTGGTCGCGCGCTGCAATTGCCATCGGAACGAGTAAGTACCCGGCGTAGTCGGTGCCTTCAGTCGGAATGGAATCGTAATCGAACCTCCCGCCGGGCAAGACGCCATCATCGACAGATTCAGCCGATTTACGCCCCAAACGTTCGACGCACTGGTCCCGGTATACGCGAGCGCAAACGGATTGCGACGACCCGGGAACCACGGTTCGGTCCCGTTGTTTCGGAACGTCACACTCACGTCGAAGTTTGCGCCCGGTGCCACCGTCGGCGGAATCGTATGGGTGACAAACTCCGAGTTCCACTCCGTACCGCGCAACGGAATACTCATCGTGGACGTGCCGTCAATGCCGTTGTTTACCGTGACGGTGGCAAACAGCTTGCCGCTCGGGGTAATCGCCGGGTGCGTAATCGAAACGTCAAGTCCGTTCTGAGTCAGCAACTGATCGGCCAAGATGTTGCTCGCGCCCGGAGAGGTCCCGATGCGAATCCGGCTCGAGTAGATGCCCGTCTCCTGGTCATGAGCCCATAGTTTGAAATGGCTGGTCGTGTTGCCAGGGCCAAATCCTTCAAAGCTAAATCGCGCAATCACCGGCGGAGTCGGATCGTCGTACCCCACCCCGTTATGGAAGTCAACACCCGGACAATCGGACCCGGTCACAACCACCGCGCGCTTGGTACGGGTACCCGCGGTAGTCACCCACACGTTGTAGTTGCCTTCCGGAAGTTGATCGTACCGGTACGTGCCGTTCGGAAGCGTGGTCGTATTGTACGTAACGGTTCCACCATCGCGACGCGCCCGGACGGGGACGTTCGCGGTGGCGATCCCGTTGACGTAAACCATGCCCTCAATCGCGCCGGCCGTGGCCGATCGACTGTTGAGGTCCTGCAAAAAGTTGTTGAAGTCTAGGCATCCGTAGCCTTGGTTCGGTTCCCAAGAGCCCTTCGGCGCGCCGTAAACGCTTAGCGCCGATCGTTGCAAACTTCGGTAGGCGCGTACGTTCGACCATCCCTGCCCCGCCCGCAGATCGTGCATCTGGTAGTAGGTGCCGGCCGCCCCCGCCACAATCGGACACGCCATGCTGGTACCCAGCAAATAACCGTAGTTGAGGTAGTAACCCACCACGCCCGGGTTTTGCAGAATCGGGTTGTCGACCATCATCGTCGTCGACCAAATGTAAACCAACTTCGCGACCGGGTTCTCCGGATCGTAAATGTCGATCACCGCGTTACCGCCCGGGGCGGCGAGGTCAAGGTAGCTTCCCGTTCCCGCGTAATAGTCGTTGGCGTGGATGAAGTCCGGACCGTTTGCTGTCACGGCAAAGGCGCCGCTACACGCGGCCGGATAAATCGGCCCGAGATCGCCGCCACCGGCCCCATCCTCGTTACTCGCGCAGACGACCAAGACCCCGCGCTGAAAAGCGTAGGTCACGGCGTCTTGAAACAACTGGGAGTAGTTCTCCGTGCCGAGGCTTAGGTTGATGATGTCGGCCCCATTCTCTACCGCGTAAAAAATCGCGCCGGCTGCGTCGGCGTCCGACCCGTTCCCGCTGTCATCAAACACGCGCAGGTTCATACCCTTACAGCCGTACCCCGTACCGATCATGCCGCGACTATCGAAGGAACCGTTATTCCCCGCGGCCAAAGCAAGGCCGGTCACGTGCGTGCCGTGGCCCAGTACGTCCTCGGCCGTGCCGTCGGGCATCACTTCGCCAAACGTGAATTGCGCGTCAAGGCTGCGCTCAAACTGACCGCCGTCGCCGACATCGGTGGAGGTCGCGCCCGCGTTCATGTAGTCGGGGTGGTCCGTCGCCACACCGGTATCAATGACGGCAATCGTCGGCACGTTTTGCGGACGGGTCGCGCCCGTGTACCACGTGTTCGGAAACAGGTTCCAAGCGTTCCAGCCGTCAATATCGTCCAGGTACCACAGCCGCCGAAACGTGACGCCATCACCC
Source organism: Fimbriimonadaceae bacterium (assembly GCA_033763535.1). Classification (GTDB taxonomy): domain Bacteria; phylum Armatimonadota; class Fimbriimonadia; order Fimbriimonadales; family Fimbriimonadaceae; genus Fimbriimonas. Next base: position 2,657 of record JANRKI010000093.1, read on the forward strand.
AGCGGAATCATCGGTTCGCCCGATTCGATGGTGGTCCAGTCCCCGTCGTTCGGCTCCGGCAGTAACGGATACACCTTGTTCATCGGCTGCGCGTAGCTCACTTGCCGACTCTCCATCAGCTGCTGGGCCACCGTCCGCGGGTCCTGATCTTTACCGATCTGCCACACCGTCCAGCCTGTGCGTTGAATCTGATTGCGGAACGTCGCCGACATCAGTCCGCGCGGGGCCATAGCGCGGCGGCGAGTGGGCGTCGCGCGCGCCAGTTCGGTCGCCCGGATCGGATTGAACCGAACCAGCACGTAGCCCGGCACGATCTCCTTCAGGTCTCCACGGCGAATGGGAAGTTTCAAATCGCGAAACAGTGACGTGATCGGTCGCTGGGCAAACAGGGGTCGGCGCAAACGGGCCTGCGCCAAACGCGCGCTCAGGTTGCTCGGTTGCGCGAAGAACGTTGGACCCACGGGCCGCGATAACCCTTGCTCCCGAACTTGGTCCCGAACCTGCGCGTGCGCCTGTGCCGGAAGCCCTACCGCGCCGACCAAAACGCCTAAAAAGCCCGTCACCAGCGCAAACTTGCGCCCTGCCAAAAGTCCCACCGACACTCCCACGCTACTTCTGATTCTGGAAACCGATGTCATGTTCCGCCCCCGTCGCCCGGTATCGCACTATTGAAACACGAAATCGCAAAAACGCCGAATCTGGCCCGGTCGGATACTCTCCAACAAATGTTCTGTTGCTTCCGATTCGACCTGGACTACGTCCCGTGGGACGCCCCGGATGCCGCCGAATTCGGACACGGAGAGCCTGCCTACGTCCTCAAGCTGCTGGAATACGCCCGGACGGAAGGCCTTAAGTTTCATTTCTTCACCAGCACCCGCGTGGTGCGAGCGTTCCCCGCCACCATCGAGACGATCCTGTCGGAGGGTCACGCGCTGGATTGGCTGTGCAAACATCCCGAATCCGTGCGCGAACGGTACGCCGCGTTCGAAATCGAGATTGCGTCGCTGCAGTGCGAGGTCATCGGGCTCGCGGCAAAGGAGTACTGGCCAGCGGAGGCCGCCGGCGTTATTCCGCCCAACTTCCAGTTTCTCAGCGCCCAAGCCACCGTCGCGCCCACCGCATTCCCGACCGCGGCGGGCGCAGATCCTGCAAGCCCGGGCGGCATTCGATTCTTTCCGGTGGAGGTCCGGTCTTCGCGAACCGCGATCCGGGCCGGCCAAAGCGCGCGCACGTGGGCGGATGCCGCCAAACGCCAGATTCGTGAGAACGCCACCCGCAACCGTGGCGTCACCGTCGCCGCACGTCCGCAAGTGCTGGCCCGATTCGATCCAAAACTGCAAATCGTGCGCGAACTCGTGAGCGTGGCCAACCTCGCCGGGCTCGAGCCGATGAGCCTGCGCGAGGCGATGCGCCAGCCGGCTACGGCGAGCTGATCGAAGCGACCGTGACGTACTCGCGCCGCTTCGCACTTTCGATCGCCGCGAGGGCAATCTTCAGCGCCGCGATGCCTTCCTCGCCCGTCACCGGCGGCTCGGTACCGTCGCGCACGGCGTCCAGGAATCCACGCAGTTCCAAGAAGTAGGGATCCTCGTGCGGCAAGCGCGGCGAATTCTGCACTTTCAGCATGTCCCCCGCCTCGGTCACGGCCTGATGCACGCGCACGGTCGCGGTTTCGCGCATGTCGTATTGCAACAAACCCTCGCTCCCGGCCACCTCAAAATGGGTGCGGAATCCGGAAGGGTCCATCCAGGTGGATTCCACGTGCGCCACCACGCCCGACTCCGTGGTCAGTGTGGTCAGCGCGTAATCCGGCCCGCTTCCCACCTCCACCGCAACGCTGCGGGATTCCACGCCGTGCACCGGGCCAAACGTCCACGCGATCCAGTCGAAGTCGTGAATCGCGAGGTCCAGCAACACGCCACCGCTCCGTGCGTGATCCATAAACCAGTTGCTGCTTCCCTTCGGCGCGGGTCCGCCACGCCGCATTCGCACCGCCGCCGGTCGTCCGATCTGCCCGCTTTGTACCGCGTCGTGCGCCAGTCGGTATTCCGGGAAAAACCGCACGACCTGCGCAGGCATGAACTTGACATCCTTTGCGCGGGCCCCCGAAACCAGGGCTTCCGCCGCCGCCAAGTCCCGCGCGATCGGCTTCTCCATCACCACGTGCCGACCCGCGTCAATCGCCATCATCCCGAAGTCGCGATGCTTATCCGTCGGGAGGCAGACGTCGACCACCTCGACCGCGTCGATCAGCGCTTCGGCCGATTCGGCCTGAACCGCGCCGAATCGGGCCGCAAACTCCGCCGCCCGCTCCGGTCGTCGGTCGAAGAAATGCAGGTCCACGTCCGGCATCTGCACGTACTGCGCGGCATGAACGCGCCCCATTCCGCCTGCCCCCAATAACCCGACGCGATGCCGCATGGCGTTAGCCTACCGCCGCAAACTCGGCCACAAACTGCTTGGCATCGTGCAGCTTCGCCGGCACCAGCGTCGTCACGCCCTCCGACATCGTGACCCCCACCCACATCGGCGCGGCCTCAATCGTGGTCGGGTTGTGCGTGATCACGATGAATTGCGTCTGCGACGTGAACTCCTGAATCAGGGCCGCAAACCGCTCGACATTGCGACCATCCAGCGGCGCGTCCACTTCGTCCAGCACCACCAACGGCGACGGCTTGACCCGCAGCAACGCAAACAAAAAGGTCGCGGCGCAGAGCGATCGCTCGCCGCCGCTCAGTAGCGGGAGCGGCTGCTTCCGCTTGCCGGGCAAGCGCACGTCGATGTCGATCCCGCTGTCCAGCAAATGCTCCGGATCGCTGAGCGCGATCGACCCTTCGCCACCGGGAAACACCTTCTCGAACAGCTTAGCGAACTCCACCTGCGCTGCCGCCAACGTCGTCAGGAACCGGTCCCGCGTCAGCTGATCCAGCTCCCGAATCGCCTCCTCCACCTGATCAATGCCTTCTTGCACGTCGGCGCGTTGGGCGTCCATTTCGGCAAATCGGCCCGACAGCCGCTCGAACGCGTCGATCGCCCCGAGGTTCACTTCGCCCATCGCGCGGATCTCGCGCCGCAGCCGATTGGTCACCGACTGCGCATCGTCCGGGATCACGACCGTATCCGCCTGGGCCAGCGCGGCCGATTCGCCGATGCCGTACTCTTCGAACAGCCGTGTCCGCGCATTGACTCGCTTGCTTTCGGCCCGTGCCCGCGCGATCTCCTGCGCCTGATTTCCGGCCGAGAGCACGCGCACGTTCTCGCGCATCGTCGCTAGTTCAGCTTCCCGACCTTGCATCGCTTCGGCGACGGCCTGCCGCTGCTCGGCGAGCTCCTGAACCCGCGCGCTCAGAGCCGCGATCGCGGCTTCGCTCTCGGTCAGCCGCGCCTCGTCCGCCGCAATCTCCGCCGTCAACCGGTTGCGCAGCGGCCCGATGTTTGCCTTGCGATCTTGCCGAATCCGGACGTCTTCCTCCGCTTCCCGCAGTCGTCGCTGGGCTAATTCCAACTGCGCACGGGCGTGCTGACACCGAGCGTCGGCCTCCCGCATCCGAGAATCCGCCTGCTCTGCGTCGGCCGTCCGTCCGGCGTGTTCGCGCAACAATGCGTCCCGCTGCTGCTCCAAATCCTGCGCGCGCTCGGCGGGCCCGTCGTCCACCGGACCGGCCGCCAATTGCGCCAACTCTCGCGCCAATCGATCGCGCTGCGCGAGGGTTGTCTTCAGCTCGTCCTGGATCGTGCGGCTAAATTCGCGATGCTCCGCCAACTCCGCTTCGACCGCGACGCGCTGC
>JANRKI010000094.1:0-9155 GCA_033763535.1 Fimbriimonadaceae bacterium
GCGTGCCCTCGCCGAAATCGCGTCAATTCCGGACGCGGTGAATCCCGCCCGCCACGCCTCGGGAATCGCTTATTTCGATACGTATCGGCTCGCGACCGTCGCGGCGGCCTTGGCCCGCCAAGCGACGCCGGCGGCCCACGCCGAACTGGCGACCATGGCCAAGCGCTCCGGATTTGCCCGATCCGCCGTCGCCCTCGGGTACGCGGTCTTTGGAACCGGCCCGGAAATTTTGCCATTCCTCGACACGCCCGAGGCGATCGGCTTCGCGCTCGGTTACGCCGCACGTCATCCGCAGGCCGAGTCGATCTACCACCTTGCCTTGGCCTCGACCGGCTACAACCGCCGCATCGCGGTGTTCGGATTAGCCCGACTCGCCGCGCGAGACCGGACGGTGTTGTCCCGAGTTCCGAACCCGGCGGATCGGGAGCTGGTCGCGCAGTGGTTGCGACGCTGACGCCCACGCGGCCCGCGCGTCACACCTCGACGACGATCGGCACGACCAGCGGTCGAACGCCGGCGCGCTTCTGAAGCACCCGCTTCACCACGTCCGCCGCGTCGGCCCGCACTCGGAACGTGTCCCGGATCTCGTCGCGGTTATAGTCGCGGAGCTTGTCGTAAAGCACGTCGCTCGCGACCTGCAGCGCCTTTTCATTGCCACCGAAGGCCCGCGCCGAGATGATGGGATCGCCCGCCAGCGCGCCCTTCGTCATGTCGATCGGAATCGTGAGGATGACAATGCCTTCGTTCGCCACGTTGTAGCGGTCACGCAGCACCTCGTCGGAGACTCCCGGCGTGCCGCTGCTATCCACCAGCACTCGGCCGGAGACCACCGGTTCGCCGAAGTTCGCAGTCGTTTCGGTGAACTCCAGCGGCAATCCGTCGCGCAGGGTGAACAGCCGGTGTTCGGGGTAGCCCATTCGCCGGGCGATTTGCAGGTACTCGTGTTGGTGCCGCGCCTCGCCGTGTACCGGGGCCACATAAAACGGCTTGGTCAGGTTGATCATCATCTTGAGCTCTTCCTGGTACGCGTGGCCGGAGACGTGGACCGGGCTCGGTGCATCGTAAACCACGTGGCAGCCTTGGTCGAACAGACGATTCACCGTGCGCCAAATTGCGGATTCGTTGCCCGGGATCGGTCGCGCGGAGTAAATCAGCGTATCGCCCGATTGGATCTGCATCCGGCCGTAGGTGCCCTTGCTCATCTGCACCAGCGCACTCATCGGCTCGCCCTGGCTACCGGTGGTGAGCACCGCCAGTTCGTGGGCGGGGTAACGGTGCATCTCGTCGAACTTGATGCGCGTCCCTTCCGGAATCCGCACGTAGCCGAGGCGGGTGCAGATGTCTAGATTTTGCTCCATGCGTCGCCCGACCACCGCAACCTTACGGCCCATCTCAGCCGCGACCATATACACCTGCTGCATCCGGTGGATGTTAGAGGCGAACGTGGTGAGCAGCACGCGACCCTCGGCCTGCTTGAAGACGTTGCGAAGCCCTTCCGTCACGCTCGATTCGCTGGGGCCCCAACCCGGACGATCGACGTTGGTACTGTCGGAAAACAGGGCGAGCACGCCCTCTTGCCCCAGCGCGGCGAAGCGGGCGAGGTCGGACGGCTTACCGTCAATCGGGGAGAAATCGAACTTGAAGTCGCCCGTGAACAGGAGAATGCCGTGCATGGTGCGCACGGCCATCGCCGCGTTCTCGGGGATGGAGTGCGTGACGCGAATCGGTTCCACGGCGAGTGTGCCCGCTTCGATCACATCGCCATGCTTGAAGATGCGCAGGTCGATGCGCGATCGGTCCAGCTTCTCCTCAAGCTTTTGGCGGATGAGAGCGGCGGTGAACTCGGTACAAAAGACCGGAACCTTGAACTCCGCGAGAAAGTACGGCAGTGCGCCGACGTGGTCCTCGTGCGCATGGGTGAGGAACACGCCGCGAATCTTGTCGCGATGCTCCTTGAGGTAGCTGAAATCGGGGATGACGATATCCACCCCCAGCATCTCTTCATTCGGGAAGCTGAGTCCGCAGTCGACGATCACGATATCGTCGTCTTGCCGAACGACCGTACAGTTCTTCCCAATCTCACCCACTCCACCCAGCGGGATCACCTGAAGCAATGCCATGTGACCGACAGGGTACCTGCGGGCCGAAGTACCCCCGGAACTGCGCGGGTTCCGTGCCCTTGCAAGGACACGCTAGAACCTTTGCCTTATTGCGAAGAACCACGCAAGAACGCCGAAGTCCTACACACATGCTCCATTACGCAGCGATCTTCTTCATCATCGCGATCATCGCCGCCGTACTCGGCTTCGGCGGGTTGGCGGCGGGCGCCGCGAGTATCGCCAAGGTGCTGTTCATCGTGTTCCTAGTGATGGCGGTCCTCTCTCTGCTCACCGGCCGAAAACGCCCGTAACGACTCCATTACCAAGCGTTCATCCGCTGTTCAGATCAGGTGAGAACGGGCCACCGCGCCGAACCGTTGAACATGACTGGAGAGGTGCGATTTGAGTCACCTCAAAAGGAAACCCATGAACCGAATGCACCTGGCTGTCTGGCCTGTTCTCGTCGTAAGCGGCATCGCGTTTGCCCAAAGCATGGACAACAATCCGATGGTCGGCGGAATGGCCATGTACCCGGCCAAAAACATCGTGGAAAACGCGGTGAACTCGAAGGCCCACACCACCCTGGTCGCCGCGGTGAAGGCCGCCGGCCTCGTCGACGCCCTCGCGAGCGAAGGCCCCTTCACGGTGTTCGCTCCGACGAACGCGGCCTTCAAGATGCTTCCGGACGGGACCGTCGAGACGCTGCTGAAGCCGGAAAACAAGGACACGTTGACCAAGGTCCTGACGTACCACGTGGTGCCGGGACGACTGACCAGCACCGACGTGAAGCAGCTGATCACGCGAGGCGGCGGCAAGGCCACGGCCAAGACGCTGGCCGGCGGCACCCTGACCTTCACCATGAACGGCCCCGCGAACATCGTGGTGATGGACGAAAGCGGCAACACCGCCAGTATCAGCACCTACGACGTGATGCAAAAGAACGGCGTGATCCACGTGGTCGACACCGTGCTGTTGCCGAAGTAAGCGTTAGCAAATCATCGGCTTGACCATCGCCCCGCCGTGCCCCGGCGGGGTTTCGCCGATCCACCGCTCGTCCGCCGGTTCGCTGGCCGGCTGGTACCGCGTATCGGAGGAAATGCGGAGCTGATTCGTCTGATTGTCCAGCGATCCGTGCAGCAGATCAATTCGGAACGTCAGCAAGTCCCCCATTCGATACTCCGGGCAAGTGAGCAGACGCGCGCTGAATCGGGCCCCGACAGCCGTGATCTCGGGTTCAAAGACGCCGAAGCCGGCATGGCCGTGCGCCTCCGGCTGACTCTTCCCGGGCAGATTTTCGCAAGCGGTATCCACGTCTAGGCTGCGGTAGCCGTCCAGCTCGCGCCAACGGTGGGAGCCCTCAACAATGACCAGTCCGCCGACCTCCAGCGGAACATCGCCAAACGGCACCCACGCGGTACACACCCGCCGACTTCCGCGCCCCATGTACACCACGTCGCAGTGCGGCATGGTGCCGTTGCCATGGGTCACGGCGCGGAACCACGTGTAGTCGTAATGCATCGCGGGCTCGCCAAACAGGTCGGAGTAGAAGCGCATGATCTCCGGGGAGTAAAGCAGCTCGGTCATGCGCCGCGTTTTGGTCGCCATGTCCGGCCGGAAGTAGCTTGAGATGTCTTCCCGGTGAATTCCGGATTCGATCGGCTGCGACGGATCGAGCCAGCCCTCGCGCGCGAACTCGACGAGCACCTCGTGCCGCACGCGTTGCACCTCCTCTCGGGGGAAGAAGTTTCGAATGAAGAGGTATCCCTCTTCCTCCATGCGTCGACGCAGCACGTCGGGCCGGTCGCGCTCCGCCTGACTCTCGCGCAGCCAGCCGAATCGCTCAGGCGAGACGTCGAGCCGTTGCTTTCCGGCGAACAGGGGGCGGTCGGTGAGGGCGGGCACAACGTATTATCGCCAAAGTTCGCGGGAATGCGGTATCTTCTTGGTTCCCATCGTGGGTAGATGCCCGAGTGGCCAATGGGAACAGACTGTAAATCTGTCGGCGAGAGCCTACGCAGGTTCGAATCCTGCTCTACCCACCAGTCCCGCCTCCGTAGCTCAGGGGCAGAGCACTTCTTTGGTAAAGAAGAGGTCACGGGTTCGAATCTCGTCGGAGGCTCCAGTTTTCTGCGGGTCCGGTGGCATCCGGAGATGTGATGTCGCCCGCAGCACGTTTCAGTTTCTCACCCAGCCGAGCCAAGCACGGTTCGCGTGCCGCCTCCCCGATGTCCATCTGTGCAACGAACTCTCGCTGATGCATGGTTGGCGTGTACCGAATCTTGAAGAGTCTCGACACTTCCCCTTTTGCGTCGCGCAAGTCAGCCGGAACCTGGTAAGTCGCCTTGAGTTCAAGTGCGCGATGCCCCGCGATTGATGCGTGCGCGTACAGAAACCAGATTTCAAACTCGGGTTGAACAAACGCTACAACGACCGTTACGTCTTGCCGAAATTGGCGCAGTCGATCTTGGAAGAGCTCAGCACTATGCTTGATGCAGCCTTCGTCAAGGTCAAGAAGTACGAGCACAAGGCTCCGCTTTGAATGCGCCTTGTCCAATGCCAATCGAACGTAGCGACCAAACTCTTCTTCGTCGTCAATAAATTTCTGTGCATGTACGCGTATCGGTTTTTCACAATGAATGGTAAATCCGAGAAAGCGGCCAAGCTTTGCCAAAAACTTGTCAACGGCATGGGTCTCCCCGTGCCCCTCAACGATCGGCAGGATACGTAACGTCACGTCGATTCGACATCGAGCGGTGCCAGATCCGGGCCTAACTCGAGCTCAAGTTGGTCTTGGCGAAGCAGATCTCCAACCGTGAAGTCACCGCGCTTGATTGCCGATTGACTCGCACGGTCGACTGGACCTATGATCGTCGCCCCACGGCGTTTGTCGGCTACAAAGACGGAGCCGACCGGCAGGCTTTGATCATCCAAAAGATCAGGACTGTGGCTGGTGATCAGCAGTTGGCGATGCTGGGAGGCCACAAGAATCGCGCGTAGTAGGACGCTTAATGCCGCGGGGTGAACTGCCGCTTCCGGCTCTTCGAGCCCGATCAGCAAGGGCGTTTCGTTACCGGATTGAAAAAGTGCGACGAGTGCACCAAGCGCCCGTAACGTTCCGTCGGACATCGAACTTGCCGAGAACTTCCAAGCTCGCAAGTCTGCGGTGAGTCGTTGACGGAACTCAAGCGTTTCGTACGTGTCCACCTGCTTTGGGCTGACCGACTCCACCCCCGGCACGATTTCGCTCAGGTATTCGATTATCTGGTCGAAATCTGCTCGATTCCGTTGCAGGCTCCGGATTGCACCGGCGATGTTCGAGCCATCATGCAGAAGATTATCAAACGCCTCGGACTTGCGCGGCTGCGCCATCACGGCCGGGTTCAAGTTGTAGCACTGGATCCGACAAAGCGCATCGTACAACGGCCGAAAGCCGGGGTCCCCGGCAAAGTTCACCAGCGCGAGGCGATCGGAAGCGATGGCGGGAACCGAACGCCCGGAGGTCGAAGTCACGTTCCCGTGCTTGATCGAATAGTGCGCTTGATCGAACAACAATTCGGGACTGCTGATTGATGCGAATTCCTGGGTCACCCGATAGCCCCCGGAACTCGCCGCCCCGATTGTGATGCTGTACGTGCCGGACCAACTGGGCTGGGCGAGATCGAACTCGATCGTGAAACTCCGAGGGTGACCAATCGAACGGCGTCGCACTTCGCCCAACGTGCCACGTGCGCGAAGCGCGGAATCGAGACCGTTCCGGAGTGCATCCGCCACAAACTGGAATGCATCCAGAAAGTTACTTTTGCCCGAGCCGTTCGGGCCGACCAAAAAGGCGACCGCCGGCAACTCCAAGTCGCAGTGCGCGATGCTCCGGTAGTTCCGAATCCGGACGCGCCGAATGAACCGGGAGGATTCCACGCTCAAAGTATCCCAAGTCCGAATCAGATGCGCGGCGGCATCGGCGGCGGAGCGACCTCGCCCGATTCGCCCTTCGACATCAGGCTCATCTGTGCCATCAGTCGTTGCATCGCGTCCGGGCTACCATCCAAGAAGATCACGTTGCCGCGGCCCAGTTCGGCAAAGTTCTTGACCGCTTCCGTCCACATGGTGAACAGGATCACGTTCGTGTCCAGATTCGCCTGCTTTAGTTGTTCAGCGGCTTCGGTCATCCCTTTCGCCACTTCCTCGCGGAACAGCGCCACGCCCTGACCGCGCAATCGGGCGGCTTCGCGTTCGGCCTCCGCCGCAATTTTGATCGCGGTACCGTCGGCTTCGGCGGATTTCGTTTTGGTGATCAACAGGGCTTGGCCCTCGTTTTCGGCCGCCGCCTTCAGGTTGTTGCTCGCCACCACTTTGCTCATCGAGTCCATGATCGCCTGATCAAAGGTGATGTCGTTGATCTGGAGGTCCATCAGGTGATAGCCCCACTCGCTCAGCAGCTGGTCAATCTGGTCCTTCACGTACTCCACAATCTCGCGACGCTGGCCCAAAATCTCGGCCTGCTTTTTCGTCGCGACGAACGAGCGGACCGTGCCTTCGATCGTACGGGTGAGTGCCTGCATAAAGTCGCGCTCGCCGATGAACTTGAACGCGACGCGCTTGATCGTCTCTTCGTCCTCGTTCTCCACCGCGTACAGCAACATGCTGCGGAAGTACACGTTCGCTTGGTCGGCGGTCACCGCCTGAAACTCCATTTCAACCGATCGGTTTTGGCTGCTGATGCGCGTGTAAACAATCTCGATGAACGGGATCAAGAGATTGAGACCGGGTCGCAAAATCCGGCGGTACTTGCCGAATACCGTCACGACGCCGATCGTGCCCTGATTGATCGTCTTGAGCCCCAAGAACACGACGAGGATCAGGAAGCCGGCGAGACACGGCAGCAGAAAGTTCTCCACGCGTCTAGCCTAGCCGGTTTCGCGGCAGATTGCAATTACGCGAGGCGCGCTTGTCGTCGAACGAAGCCAACCAGCCGTACCGAACCTTCGCGCACCAAGTCGTCCACGTTGGACGGCAGGTCCGACTCGCGCTGAATCTGCCCGCTGCAAAAATGCGAGAGACCCCGGCTTGGCGTATCGTGAACGATTTCGTAGACCCCTTCGTAGCTTTGTTCAGCGCAATTTTCGTTCACGTAATGAATGTAGACCGAACCGGCGAAGTTCGTCAGCCCCGGCTTTACGGGACACACCTTTGGTGCCAGTGATGGAACTTTTCCACGTGACTTAGCGCGTGCGAGGTGCCAAGTGCAGCCGCCAGATCAGGCCGACTTTCGGCGAGAGGATCTGATTGACGGTGAACGCCTTTGCGCGGCCGTCCGGAAATCCCACCACCGCCAAGCCATCGTCTTTCCCGGTATTTCCGTACGTCCCCAGCACCGGTCGCAACAGTTCGGCCGGAAGTTCCGGCAGGGCGGCCACGAGGTCGGCGTCTGAAACGAGTGGCGGCGATGCGGGGTCGCGCGGGTCGCCGTCGCCGTTGTTCGGTTCAAACTCGTATCCGCGGTACCGCTTGTCCGTGGGGCCCGCCGGAGTCGTGGCGAAGATCACGCTATTCGGCGCGACTTCGTCGAGCAACAGGGGCTCTCGAAACCCGAGGCATCCCGTGGCATCCGCGACCGTCGCCGCGCAGCCTTTCGGATTCACGCTCGTACCCGCGTTCATGCCGATGGATGCCCAGCCACGGTCGTCCCATTTCTCCGCGAACCGCCCCGGCACGCCCGTGGCCAAGAACACGTTGCTGTCGCGGACCACTCCGGACAGGTTCGAGGTCCAGAGGCGCCCGACATTTGCCGCCGGCACGCCGTAATTGGTGGCGGCCAGCATGCGGCCATCGACATCGGCCGCGTACAGCACGACGCCTTTCGAGAGCTGCTGGATATTGCTGATGGTACTGGCGGCCTTCGCCGTCGCCATCGCGCGTCCGATCGTGGGATACAGTAACCCGGCCAAAACCACGATGATGCCCATGACGAGCACCACTTCCAGCAGGGTCAGCCCGCGCCGATTCATTCCGGATCCCCGATTTCGGCCCCGGTGAGCGGTCGCAGCACGGTACCTGCCAGCTTGTATCCGACCACGTTTGCGATCCGCTCCTTGCCTTCCAGCTTCCGCAAGTACACCGCGGTCTTGTTGGGCAACGATGCGATCACGCGCGTGTTGGAGATGCGCGTGAGCTTAAACTGCATCGTCTCCGGCAGCGCGTCAGTGGGCGTGTCCCGGATCCCGGCGAGCTTCAGCGTGTTCGGCTTGTAGAAATACTTGCCTTTCGCCTCGATGGGGACGTTGGCCGCGACGAGATTCAGCCCGAACTGATCTTTCGGTTTGAACTGAAAGGTCCCCTGCGTGGTGTTGGTCGCCACCGCCGACGGTCCCGAACCGTGGACCACCTTCGCGATGCCCCAGTCGCCGTTGAGCCGAAACTTTCGCGGCACTCCGAACAAGGCCTTGATATCCTCAAAGTCGTTGAGCCAGGGCCGAGCCGTGTAGCCGTAGCCCACCAACCCGGCAATAAAGAAGAATCCGAGCACGGGCGACGTGCTACCGGGTTCTCGCCATCGGCGCGCCTTGCGCTTCGGCTTCGGTCCGCCGACAACGTACAGGTAGCCGCATCGGGCGCATTTGGTGGTCCCCGGCGCAAACTCAAACCCGCACTTCGGGCACTGTTTCGGACCCGTCAGCATCGGTCCATTGTCGCTGATTCCGGTGGGGGACGATGCCCGGCAAAAATACGGGTTTACGCTGCCCGCCCCGGCAATTCGGGTACATTCTGAAATCCTGTCGGGATGTGGCTCAGCTTGGTAGAGCGCTGCGTTCGGGACGCAGAGGTCGCTGGTTCGAATCCAGTCATCCCGACCAATCCCTCCCGCGTTAGTGATCCGCTCCCGTTCCGGTGGGCGCATCCAGCGGATTAATCCCCCGGAGAATCATCCCTTGCCCGCGAGACTCGTGCGTCTTCAGCGTCGGCCAGTCGGAGGGGTCTCGCATCTGCACCAGCAGGGTCGTACGCGCCTCGTCCGAAGTGTTGAGGCCGCTGCCGTGGACGGTGCGATAGCTAAAGAAG